>CAZFAP010000127.1:0-14341 GCA_964516325.1 uncultured Verrucomicrobiota bacterium | reverse complement strand
GGAGAGAGGATGATGCAGGAACGCGCAACCAAGAACCGCAATGAGGGCAGTCGCTTCAACGAACCTTTCGAGCCTCCTCCAGGTGCGGGGACCGACGATATGTCCTGTGGATGAATCCCTTGGTCGAGAAGCCAGGCTGAAGCCTGCTGTGCGGTGAACCACGTCAGGCAGCTGCCGACACGGACTAAAGCCCGTGTGTAAGGACGTGCCGGCTGAAGTCCGGCACGGGGCCACAGCGATGGAGCCTCGAGGTTGAAATAGAATTGGAGGCATAATTACGCGGCGCGTCAGCCCACACGACTCAAACATGGCCACACGCCCTCCTTGCTTCGGATTAGCGGTCAGTTTACTTCTTCCTTTCGCCGAGACTTGCCTGACGGTGCTTTCGCCGCTCAGTGCAATTTCACCGGTCAGGGGACCACCCTGAAGACCTGGATTTTCGGCAGCGACTTCCGGAGGCGGTCGAGGGCGCCGTTGCTGAACGCGCCTTCGGAAGTGACGTTCAAATAACTTAACTCCGTCAGACCCTCAAGGTGCCGAAGCCCGTCGTCGGTAAAGTCTCCTGTGAGTGTCAAATGGTCCAGTTTCTTCATGTTGGCCAGGTAAGCCAGTCCGTTATCCGTCAGACCGGCTCCTCCGATGCCGAATCTCTCCAGAGAAGTCAGACCCGCAAGGTGAGCCATCCCCGCGTCGCTGATTCCCTCGTGAGGACCCAGTTGCAGCCACTTCAGGCCCGTGAGTTTTGACAGGCAGGCCAGGTCCTCATCCAGAAAGGACAAGTTCCTGTTAAGGCCAATAGTCAGCTTTTCAAGCTTGGTCAGTTTGCCGATGTCCAGGACGCCGGCGCCTCGCTCTATCTGTTGCACCCGCAAGTAGGTCAGGGAAGGTATCGCGTTGAGTTGAGACAGGTCCGAGAGGGTTACCTTCGAGGCGAAAAGCCACAACTCCTGTAACGACGTGAGCCTGGTCACTTCAGCGAGGCCCTTGCCGGTTATGGGGCACCCAAAGAGGCCGAGATTTTGCAGCTTCGTTAACTCTCTGACATGAGCCATGCTCGCATCCGTCACCCCGGGCCCGGCGAGATGCAGTTCCTCAAGCAAAGGGAGCTTGACCAACTCCGCAAGCCCCTTCTCCGTGTAGTACTTCGTGTAGTCCTTGGGATTTACGTAGTGAGGGATAGGGACGCTGAGATGTCTGAGCATCTTAAGCTCCGATAGGTAAGCCAGCCCCTCGTCCGTTACGCTTTCGTTTGGGAGGTCCAGGTATTCGAGAGACTTGATGTCTTTAAGATGAGCCACGCCTTTGTCCGTGATCTGGCCCTTCGGTATGCTTCCGAGATTCAGCATCTTGAGCGAACGAGTTCCCTTGAGATGAACCAGCCCTGCGTCGGTGACCCGCGTGTCGTAAAGGTCGAGCCTCTCCAGCCCGGTGAGAACCGATAAGTGAGCCAGACCCGTGTCAGTGATTGGCAGGTGCATGAGATTGAGGATTCTCAGCGAACGGCAGTTTCTCAGGTGCGCCATCCCGGCGTCGCTAAACCCCTTGCCCCACAGGAGCAAGTATCCCAGGGATGGTAACTTCCCGATGTGGACTAATCCTTCGTCCCCCATGTGCTCCCCGCCGAGGTCGAGCTCTTCCAGCGAACTCAAGTTTGCCAGGTGAGCGAGGCCGGCGTTTGTTACCTTGTTTTCGCTGAAATGCAGTGCCTTGAGCGACCACAACTGACACACGTGAGCCATTCCGGCGTCGGTGGTTCCAGCCGGAATAGTGAAGCTCTCCAGCGATTTGAGATTTCGGATGAGCTTCAGACCTTCCGGGGTGATGTTCGTGTTGTTCAAGTCCAGGACCTTCAGCCCGGTCAGGCTGAGAAGATGGCGCACGCACCTGTCGTCGGGCCCCGTGCTCTTTTCCCCCGGTGAGAGGTACGAGAACAACAGCCTGTACAGGTCGTCGGGGCTCAGCCGCGAAAGCGGCGACAGGTCTTTCCAGGCATCCTTTCCGACGCTCAGCCACAGTCGCTTCCGCGGAGGAACCGGGACGTCTCCTCTCGCCTCGCCGAAAGATTCCCAGGTCGTGCCATCAATCCAGTGATGAAAAGTCTCGATGCGCCGCTCGGCATCGGTGTCCTGAACATAGAGCGCCCCTAAAGACCTATCTTCGGGAAAACGCACAATCCGGTTTCCTGCGGGCGGGTTGTCTATCCTCTGCGCTCCCGGCGCCGTCGCGGACGAACCCCCTGCCGAACCGGCGCACATCAGGACCGTAACCGTCAACGCTGCAACCAGGGTCATGCCCCGGACGGAGTTGCGGTGCCGCGCTCTTCTCAGCTTCGTGATCATCTTGTCCACCCCCTGAAGAAGTTTTTTCCACCGGCGATTTTGCCCGTTCAAGCCTCTTCGGGCCCTATGGAACAACCGTGAAAGTTTGAATGTTGGGCAGCCTTTTCCGGAGGCGGTCGAGGGCTTCCTTGCTGAAGGCGCTTTCCGAGGTGATGTTCAAGGTTCTCAGCCCTTTGAGGACTTCGAGGCGCCGCAGGCCCTCGTCGGTGAAGTCTCCGGTCAATCCCAGATAGTCCAGTTTCGTCATACCCTTGAGGTATTTCAGGCCCTCGTCGGTCAAACTGGGACCACCGATCCAGAGTCTCTCGAGAGACGTTAGACCGGCGAGGTGCTTGACCCCGTCATCGCTGAGCTCGAGAGGGCTAAGGGCCAGGTCCCTGAGGCGAGTAAGCTTCGCAAGGCATGCGAGGTCCTCATCTCCTAAGATGCACGGTTTTCGGGCCTCGACACGAAGGGATTCAAGTTGAGTCAGCCCGCTGATGTTCAGCGCGGATTTCTTTTCCTCTATTGCTATGGCGCTAACTTCAGTTAATGAGGGGATGCCGTTCAATTCAGCGAGGTCTCCGATAGTCATACTCGGTACGTACATCCACACCTTGTTCAGCGACTTCAGTGCAGTCAGCCTGGCGAGGCCTTGCCCCGTTACCGGGCAGCCAAAGAGTGAAAGCTCTCTCAGGTTGGAGAGTTTCGCAACATGTGCCATTCCCGCGTCGGTGACGCCCGGGCCGGCAAGAAAGAGTTCTTCGAGCAGAGGGGCCCTGGTCAGTTCTCTCAGCCCGTTATCAGTGTAGTAGCCCTTGTAAGCCTTCGGGTCTATATAGTGGGGCATGGACATTTTCAGGTGTTTGAGATTGGGGAATTCGGACAGGTATGCCATCTCCTTGTCCGTCACCTTCTCCCCGGGGAGATCGAGGGATTCAAGCGACTTTATCTCCTTCAGATGAGCCAGGGCGTTATCCCCCAGCGGAGCGCCCAGTATTCTGAGTGAGCGCATCCGCCGGAGATAAGCGAAGCCATTGTCGCTGACCGGAGGACCGGAAAAGCTCACGACTTCCAGTTGCTCAAGGCGCGATAAGTGCTCCAGCCCGGCATCGGTAACCTGATACTGCTGCATGTTCAGAATCTTCAGCGACGGGATGTTTGCGAGGTGGACAAGTCCCGCCTCAGTGAAGCCTTTGCCCCAGAGCAGGAGGTAGCTCAGCTTAGGCAGGTTCGCCAGGTGAACTAATCCGGCATCGCCCAGTTGCCCGCCCCCGAGTTCCAGTTCTTCCAGCGACTTCAGGTTCGCAAGCTGCGCCAGACCGGTGTTTGTCAGACTATTATTCTTAAAGTACAGCCCTTTCAGAGACGTCAACTGCGTCGCATAAACCAATCCTGCATTGCTGATGTTAGGGAGAACGAGATACTCCAACGACTTCAGGTTTGTGATATAGCGCATTCCGCTGTCTGTGATGTCGGTTTCCCATATATGCAGTTCCTTCAGTCCGGTGAGGTGGGCAATATGAGGCATACATCGGTCGTCGGGCTTCGGGCCAGGGGGCGGCAGCATCAGGAATGCAAGGTGGTAGAGGTCGTCGGGACGGAGCTTAGAAAGGGGTGACAGGTCTTGCCAGCCTTCCGGACTGACAGTCAGCCGAAGCCGCTTGCCCGCAGGGACGACGACGTCCCCTACGGCTTCGTCGAAATATTCCCAGCTCGTGCCGTTAATCCAGTGATAGAAAGTCTCGATCACCCTTCTTGCTCCTGCGTCTTGAACGTAAAGGGCGCCCAACGACCGGTATGGAGGAAAGTGAACGGTGCGAGCCCCGGGTTCGCTCGGCTGGGCGCCGCGTCTTTCGGACGCCGCCGCGAAACCGTAGCCGGGGAAGTCCTGAACCCGGACAAGTTTCAAGCCGCCCAGGACGCTCAGGACGAGGATGGACGAAAGGGCTGACAGGAGTACCCAGCGCCGGCGGAGCGTAGGCCATATCCTCCGGCTCAAGACCTCCAATCGCACTCTGATTTGCGGCTTGCGAGCCATTGGTATGCCGCCGCTGGCGTGATGTCGTCCGAGCAGCCCCAACGCCACGCGAGCCAACGTCCCTGAATACGCCTCCACGTCTCCCACATACTCGGCCGCCCTGGCATCGCACGCTTGCTCGCAGGCGGTGGCGTGAGCCCGACGGACACGCCACAGCAGGGGGTGAAACCACAGGGCGATGGAAAGGGTCTGGATGAATTGTGACCACAGAATGTCCCCGGTTTTCAAATGGGCCAGTTCATGCACAAAAACACCTCGAAGGTCCTCGGTGCATTCCGGCGACGCCATGCGGTCTGGCAAGACGATGACCGGCTTGCGCATTCCCGTGAGAAGCGGTGAAACGGCTTCGGGAGAACGGCGCAAGCCCACGCCCCGTCTGCATTCGACATCGGCGGCAACCATTTTGAGGAGTCTTTGTGCCCACTCCGGCGCCGGACGAGAGTCTTTCAAAATGCGCCGCAGCCGGGCATCGCGCCGCGCGGTACGCGAAGCCAGGACGAGCACGACTGTCCCCCATGTGCCCAGGAGCACGTAGCGGTAATGCGCACGCAGCCAATCGGAAATGCCAGAGCTCGGTTGCGATGAAGGAACGGTCTGAGGGCTGACCTGTCGCGTGCCGCTTACCGGCATCGGCGTCCATCCCGGGCGAGAATCGGGACCCGAAAATCCCGCAGCGTAACCCACGAGGGGCCTGGCGGCTACAGGGGGTGTCGGAACCTCTTCGTTTGCCCCGAGCACAGCCAATTGGATTTTCGGCAAAAGAACTCCGAGCAGCGGGAGAAGGACAACGCCCGCAACTGCCCCTCGCCACAACAGCATCCGCCAGCGGGGATTCCGCCGACGGAGGAGGAGATGGAAAATCCATCCCACGACGAGCAGGGCTGTAATTTTCAGCATGATGTCCACAACCGGAGGTAAATCCGCCAGTGCTTGGATCCAACCGTGTCCCATCTGTCTGCTCCTTTCTGTCAGGAGTTGTTCCTGGAATAGCCGTTTCTGCCCTCAACCTCCCCGATCACGGGACGACCTTCAACATCTGGACATTCGGCAGTTTCTCTCGCAGTCGCTCGAGGGCCGTTTCGCTGAAGGCGCTTTCGGAAGTAATGCTCAGACTTCCCAGTCCTCGAAGCCCTTCGAGGTAACGCAGACCGTCGTCCGTGAAGTCCCCGGTGACGGTCAGGCGGTTCAACTTTGTCATGCCGGCCAAATACTCGAGTCCGGTGTCGGTGAAATTGCGGCCTCCGACGATGAGAAGCTCGAGAGAGGTCAGGCCAGATAGATGCTGAATCCCTGCATCGCCGATCTCGGAATCTTGCGGGCCGAGCTGCAAGTTCTTCAATCGTGTCAGCTTTGCCAGGCAAGCCAAATCCTTGTCTCGAAGCGAAGGACCTCTCTTGAGGAAAAGATGGAACTCCTCCAGCCGGGTCAGTCCCCCGATGTTTAAGGGGGAGCTGCCCCGACCGATTTGGTTCACCCTCAGATAGGTCACATTGGACAAGGCGTTGAGATGAGCCAGACCAGACACGGTCACGTTCACCTCCATTAGAGACAACCTATTCAAGGAACTCAGCGCAGCCAGCTTCGCCAGACCTTCGTCCGTTATCGGGCAGCCGAAGAGAGTGAGGTTCTTCAGATTTGTCAGTTGGGCGACGTGAGCCATCCCCGCGTTGGTGACGCCCGGGCCGGCGAGGAAGAGTTCCTCGAGCATTCGCAGCTTGGTCAGTTCCTTAAGCCCCTCTTCCGTGTAGTACTTCTTGTAGTACTTCGGGTCAATGTAATGGGGCACGGGGACGCTGAGGTACTTGAGCATTCGAAGTTCCGACAAATGAGCCAGTCCTTTATCCGTCACACTCTCGTTCGGCAACTCCAGGTGCTCGAGAGTCTTTATCTCCTTCAAATGAGCCGCCCCTTCGTCCGAAACCTCGCCCTTTGTTGATCCTTGCTTGCCGATATCCAGTTTCTTCAGGGAGCGCATCCGCTGGAGGTGAACAAGGCCCGCGTCCGTGACTTTCGTATTGTAAAGGCTCAAGTTCTCCAGTTGCATCAGATTGCCCAGGTGCGCCGCACCTGCATCCGTGATTGGAAGGTGCATGAGATTGAGGATTCTCAGGGAAGGAACGTTCTTGAGGTGGACCAACCCGGCGTCGGAGAACCCCTTGCCCCACAGCAGGAGGTATCTGAGTCTCGGCAACCTTTTGAGGTGGGCTAATCCCGCGTCCCCGATGAACTCTCCCCCAAGCTGAAGCTCTTCCAGCGACCTCAACCCCGCCAGTTGGGCCAAACCTGAGTTGGTTACCCTATTTTCAGTGAAGTACAGACATTTCAGGGAGAGTAACTGGGCAACGTAAGCCAGACCTGCGTCCGTGGTGTTAGGCGGCAGCGTCAGGCGCTCCAGCGATCCAAAGTTTGCCATATACCGCAGACCGCGGTCTGTGATCTTTGTGTAGTTCAGGTCCAAAACTTTTAGGCCTGTCAGGTGAGCGACGTGCTGCATGCACGTATCGCCCGGCGCTGTGTCCTGCTCCTGGGGCGGGGTGTACCCAAAGGAGACAGTATGGAGTTGGTCCGGGCTAAGGTGAGAGAGAGCGGACAGGTCCCTCCTGGCATTCTTCTTGACCATTAACCACAGCCGTTTGTCCGGAGGAACCACAACGTCACCGATCGCCTCGCCAAAGTATTCCCATTCAGCGTTGTCCACCCAGTAGTGGAAAGCGACGATCTGCCGTTCGAGGGATGCGTCCTGAGCCAAAAGGCGCCCCACGGAACGATCCCTTTGAAAATGGACGACGTAGTCCTTCGCTCGCGTATCTTCCGTCTTCTGAGTCGTCGCTGCCGCCGCGGACGAACTCGCCGCGAAAGCGGCAAAGACCAAGACCGCACATGCCAACGCCGCAAGCGTAGGCGCGGCACCGACAAGCCAGTTGTGCCGGGCTTTTTTCAGGTTCCTCATCATCCTCAATCTCCCACCCACAGAAGTTTCATTAACTGACAATTCCACCTTCCGACGCCTTCTTGCCTGCTACGGGACAATGGTGAGGACCTGAATGTTCGGCAGCTGCTTTCGGAGCCGGTCCAGAGCCGCTTTGCTGAAGGCGTTTTCGGACGTGATGCTCAGGATTCCGAGCCGCTCGAGCGCTTCCAGATAGTGCAGCCCCTTGTCCGTGAAATCGCCGGTGATTCTCAAGTGCCACAGCCTCCGCATATCGCCCAGGTATCTCAGGGAACGGTCAGTCAATTTGCTACCGCCGATGTTAAGAAATTCGAGCGATGTCACTCCGGCCAGATGTCTAAGTCCTTCGTCGCTGATCAACGAGTCATCGCAGCACAATTGCAGGTACTTGAGTCGAGTCAGTTTTGCCAGGCAGGCTAAATCCTCGTCACGGAACGCCGAGTTCTTCTCGAGTGTCAGAGTGAGGTCCTCGAGGTGAGTCAGTCCCGAAATGTTCAGGGGTGAGCCGTCCCGGCGGATACCCGACACCCTCAGGTAGGTCAAATTGGATAGCCCATTAAGGTGAGCAATGTCGGAGAGCGTTATATTCGCCCTGTGCACGAACAGCTTTTGCAGGGACTTCAGTGAACCCAACCTTGCCAGGCCCTGCTTGGTCACAGGGCAGCCGAACAGGCTGAGGTCTCTCAGATTGGTCAGCTTAGCAATGTCGGACATCCCGGAATCGGTCACGCCTGGCCCGGCAATATGGAGCTCTTCAAGCAAGGAGAGCTTCACCAGTTCACTCAGCCCTTTGTGGGTGTAATACTTGGTGTAGTACTTCGCGTCTATGTACCAGCGCACGGGAAGGCTGAGGTGCCTGAGATTGCTGAGCTCCGACAAATCGGCGAGACCCTTGTCCGTCGCGCTTTCACTCGGTAGGTCCAGATACTGGAGAGATTTGATCTCTTTCAGGTTCGCCAGCCCTTTGTCGGTGATCTCACCTTTCGTGCGCCCCCTTTTGCCAATGTTCAATCTCTTCAGTGAGCGCAACGCCTTGAGATGAACAAGCCCTTCATCGGTGATTTGGGTATTGTAGAGGCTCAGCCTCTCCAGCTCCGTAAGCCTCGATAGGTGTGCAAGCCCCCGGTCAGCAATGGGGGTATCGGCGAGATTCAGATCGGTCAGTTGGGCAAGATTCGCTACATGGGCCAACCCTGCATCGGTGAGATTCAGCATTCTTTGGAGGTTCAGCTTTTTCACGGAATGAACGTCCTTCAGGTATTTCAATCCGTCATCTCCGAAGTGGTTGCCTTCGAGATTGAGATTCCTGAGAGAGGACAAGTCTGCGAGATGAACCAGGCCCGGACCGCGGACTCTGGGACTCCAAATGTACAGTTCCCGCAGCGACCTCAAGTTTGCCAGGTGACCGAGCCCTGCATCCGTAATCTCGGGACTCATAACCTCCAGAATCTCCAGCGACCTGAGTTCCGCTATATGAGCCATGCCCGCGTCGCTCAGCTTCTCCGATTGGAGGTATAGCTTCGTCAAGGATTTCAGCCCTCTTATCCAGCGCAGACCGCTGTCGGTAACATTGGCTTTGACGAGCATCAGGACCCTCAGTCCTGTGAGACCGCTCAGGTGCGCCATGCACCGGTCATCGGGGGTCACGCCGTCAGGGACACCGTCACCAGAGACGCACAAGATGTGGAGGTCATCGGGCTTGAGCTTTCGAAGCCCCGATAAATCGCTTAAGGCCGCCGGATGAACCCAGAGTCTCAGGCGCTTGCCGGCAGGAACAATGACATCGCCCATCGCCTCGCCGAGATACTCCCATCCCTCGGATTCTTCCCGCCCGAATTCGAGGGCATCCGCCCCGGAATCTGCACTTGTGTCTTTGACCTTGAGCACCCCAAGCGACCGGTCTCTCGGGAGTTGAAGGACGCGTGACCCCGGCTGCATCCGGCCAGCAGGCTGCTTTCCGGTCACCAGTGTTGCGGCCCCGGAACGCTGACCCCCCTGAACAGGGGTTAGTTTCAAGCTGCTCAACAGGACGAGCACCACGAAACCCCACAGGATCCGCACAGCAGCCCTCCCGTGAGGCAAGTCCGCCGACGCTTTCAGCCAGCCGAATTTCATCACCCAACTCCTTTCCTCTCGACGGGTCTCGGGAGGCTGCCTTCCCTCAGCTGCCCCCCGCCGTCACGGCACGATCCTCCAGCTCTGAAGGTTCGGCAGATTCTTGCGAGGGCGGTCCAGGGCGCCGGGGCTGAAAGCGCTTCTGGAAGTAACTTCCAATGATCGCAATCCTTTGAGCCCTTCCAGATGGCGCAGCCCTTCGTCGGTGAAATCGCCATCGCCGACCCACAAATAGTCCAGCTTCTTCATATTCGCGAGGTACGATAAAGACTTGTCCGTCAAGTGCGGCCCGCCGATACCGAGGTGCTCCAGAAGGACCAGGCCGGACAGGTGGGCGATACCCCTATCGCTGATTCCGCTCTGGGGGAGGAAATAGAGTTCTTTGAGACGAGTGAGCTTTGCGAGGCACGCCAGGTCCTCATCATCGAGTCGAGTTTTCCCAAAATCGAGCAGCTTGAGTTGCGTCAGTCCTCCGATGTTCAGGGGGGACCCGTCGCTGGGGACGTTATAGAGCTCCAAATGCGTCAAGCCGGTCAACGCGTTGAGTTGAGCCAGTCCCGACATCGTGATCGCCGTGCGTTGCAGCCTCAACGTCGTCAGCGATTTCAGCGCGGTCAACGTGGCAAGTCCACCGTTTGTTATGGGGCACGTGATTGAGAGAGCACGCAGGTTGGTAAGCTTCGCGATGTGGGGCATCCCCGCGTCGGTGATGGCTTCGCCGCGAACGCGGAGTTCCTCGAGGGATTGGAGTTTCGCCAAATGTTGGAGACCCGCATCGGTGACTGGACCGGGATTCCAAAGGCGCTTGAGTTTGTCCAATCCGCCCAGATAGGCCAGGCCGCTATCAGTAATCCCCGCAGGGAGTTTCAGAGATTCGAGCGACCTCATCTCCTTGAGGTGAGCCAGGCCGCTGTCCGTTATCTGAGTATAGGTAAGGTCGAGAGAAGTGAGTGAACGCATTGTCCTGACATGCGCGAGAGCGTCATCCGTTATTTTCGTCCCGCTGAGGTTGAGTTCGTTGAGTGAGCGCAGGGCTCCCACAGCAGCAAGCCCGGTGCCGGTGATCGGATTCTGAGAGAGGTCTAAGTGCTCTAATCCGGCAAGATTCGCCAGATGCGACAAGCCCGCATCCGTGATCCCGAAGGCGCCGAGCCGGAGTTCCCTCAGGGTTGCGATGTTCTTGAGGTGAACAAGTCCGGCGTCGCCCACTCGTAGCTGGAGTCGTAACCGCTCGAGAGAAGGCAGTTTGGCCAGATACGCCAAGCCCGGACCGCGGATGCTCGGGCTCCAAACCTGTAGCTCTCGAAGCGATTTTAGCTTTGCCACATAAGAAAGGCAGTCGTCCGTGATTCGGGGGCTGGACAGCCACAGCGTCTCCAAAGACCTCAGCTCCGCCAAACAAGCAATTCCCCCTGCGTTGCCGAAGTCTTTTGGTACTGCCCCTGATTTCGTTGGCGGCTCTGACGAAAGCCGCAGATGCTTCAGCGATTTGAGCCCCTTGATGAACCCGAGTCCCTTCTGGGTAATATTCATGTATTCCAGCACCAAAGTTTCCAGACCTGTCAAGCCGCTGAGATACGGCATGATCGCCTCGTCCGGGTTGAGCCGCGGGGTCGGCAAAGGACTGATCATCAGCATGTGGAGGTCATCCGGTTTCAGAGCGGAAAGGGGCGACAAGTCGCTCAAGGCAGCCGGATGGACCCAGAGGCCGAAGCGTTTGCCTGGTGGAACGGTTACATCGCCTGTAGCCTCGGCAAAGTATTCCCATCGAAAGACCACATCACCGAAGGGGTCGAGGCTGTCGTCAATGCCTGCGTCCTTCACCAGAAGTCTTCCCAGCGAGCGCCCCACGGGAAAATGAACGACACGCGCGCCCTTTCCACGCGGCTCAGAATGGCCTCTTTCGGCTGGTATGGCGGAGGTTATCGCAAAACTTCCTCCGGTTTCGATCAACTTCAAGCCACCCACTCCAGCCAACAGAACAATGCCCGCCGCGAGCGCTAACGCGACCCGCGGGCGGCGGAGCGGAGCCCAGACCTTCTGTCTCAACAACTCCGAGCGAACCCTGATCTTTGGTTCTCGTGCCATCATGGGCGAGTCCATGAACCCGCGTTTCCGGCGTTGGCTCATTTCTCAGTCTCCTCGTTGCTCAAGGGTCTTGTGGAGGACGCCTTCCTCGCGGCAATCCGGCGGAGCTCCCGGATGTCCTCCTCAGACAATTCTTCCTCCGATTCGATCATTTGCCCGATGAGGGCCACGGCCGAACCGCCACAGAAGACTTCAGCCAGCCCACGGGTTAGCTTCTTGAGAGCGCTGTGCCGGTGCGTTCGGGCCGAGTAGTAATACGCCTTGCCCTTCTTCTTACGAATCAGGTGTCCCTTCTCGACCAACGCCCCCAATTGCCAACGCAATGCCGAGTTCTTGACGGGATGGGAAAGTTGTTCCTGAATTTCGGACGGCTTGAGCGCTCCCCCCTCCCACAAAACCTTCATGATTTCCAGCTCGTTCGGATTCAACGAAGCCATCGCACATCCTCCAAATTTAGAAGATAACGGGACAAACCCTGAGCCTGCGTTCCATGACCGGATTGCAGGATATTCCATATTGTCAGGGACAGAGAGCAACCTGTCCCTGTGATGCTGTAACGCTGTGGCAAGTTGGGTACAAGACCCACGAATTGCAGCGCCTGCCAAGGACCAGATGCCCTCCTCCACCTCCGCGCTTCGAATATCACCTGCAGTATACCTGCACTTTCTCAGGCAGTCAAGAGGAAATTGCAGAATTTCTTCAGATTGTGCCATAAGGAGGACGGTTCGTTGCGGAATCGGGTGTGGCGAGAGGAGAAAAGGGTGATTTTTCGGCTGATCCAGAAGCGGGGCAGCGTGCCTGGGCCACCGGGTACTGGCTGTCGGAGGGCGCGGCCAGGGTGGGGCTTTGGTCAGCGAGGGTTGTGTGCCGGGAAGAGTACGGGTGGATTGAGTTGGGCATTCGGCGACAAGGCGGACCGGTCTGCTGCAGGGGAAGGGGCTCCAGGGGGTGGGCTGTGGGGACAGTACGGGCGTGGTGCCCGGGCGGCTACAGCCCGTGAACCTTCCGGAACTGTTCTTCATCGGTGCGCATGGGACATCGCACCGGCTGACCGAGAAGCATCATCAGCTCTTCGAGATCAAAGATCCCGCAGTGGTCGCCGGAGACGATCATGCATTTGTGTCGGGCCTGGGCCATGGTCCTGAGGCGGTAGCGGCGAATGCATTCCTGGGCAATCTGCAGCCCTTCTCGACTGCGGTAGGCAAGGGTCATGTTGAACATCCCGATGGTGAGGTAGACACGGGCGCGGATGGCAGCGACGTGCTTCTTGGGATACTTGTTGATGAGCCGCCCCTGCTTCAGGTCGCGGTTACCGCAGTTCTCAATGAGGTTGCGCAGGTCGTGGCGGTCCACGACTTCGGGGGGGCATGCACATCAAGTGAAGTCAGGAAGACCTTTTTTGACGCCTGTATTCATCTCGAAAATCCCCCACGGTGCGAGCCGCTTCCGTCTCGTTGATCCGCTCCCGCATCTCGGCATTGAGCCGAACCCACGCCGCCCGGGCCCGGCGGAAACGACCGTAGTTCTCCGTCAGCCGTTTCACCTCGGCAAGATACCGACGCGGCACGTTCCAGGCGCGGGTCTTCCCTTCCACGCTGGCCGAAAGCTGCCAGCAGGTATGCTTCTGACCCCGGCTACACTTGCATCCCGGCTTCCCACACGTGCGTTGCACTTCCAAGAGGGTGCCTTTCAGCAGGGCACACCGCTCCAGAAGCACCCGTTCGGCCCCCCGCCGTTGACGAGCCGGTTGCGCAATCCGCTGCCGCGGATGAGCGCGGCTAATTTCTGATAAAGGGCGCATGTTTCTTGTACAGTATATTAGTATAACGCATACAAGAATCAAGGCAAAAAAGAAAAATCAATTTTTCCGGCATTCCTTCCGCCAACAGCTCAAACATGCCCCCTTCTCCTCGAAATCCCCGCAGTCTTCCCTTACGGCAAAACGTCAGTCCGACAAACGGAGAACTGAGTCGCGTCTCTCGAAGACCCCAAGGTGATTGGAAGAAACATAAGATGCATCCCCCGGCATTTTTCTGAGAAAATGGTTGATTGTGGAATGGAGAGCATTACTATTCTTCATTGTCCTGCTGGATACTGGCGTTTCTCGGCAGGCCGCCCCGGCTGGACAAGCAGAACAATATTCATTAACGGCTGACGCCCCTTGTACTGTGGGACAAGTCCAAAATCTATCTGGTAACCGAAGGAGGGCATCGTATGCGAAAGCGTAAGGCAGTAACACGTCGTCAGTTCTTGAAAGGCTCGCTGGGTGCGGCCGCTCTCACCATTGTGCCGCGGCACGTGCTGGGCGGACCCGGGAACACCCCGCCGAGCGACACCTACGGCGGGGCCCTGGTCGGCAGCGGCGGTCGCGGCCCCGGGACGTTCGCCGACCTGAAGGGTCACCACGGCCTCGATGTGAAACTGCTCGCGAGGTGCGACGTTCGCTTTGCGGACAGGGCGGACAACAACACAATTTACACGGACTATCGCCGCGTGCTGGAACGAAAGGACATTGACATCGTGGCGATCGGGACGCACCCGGGCTGGCACGCATTGGTCTCCATTGCCGCCATGGAGGCAGGCAAAGACGTCGTTTGTGAAAAGCCGATGACGCGATTCATCGCCGAAGGTCGCGCGGTCGCCGAAGCCGAGAAACGCTACGGACGCATCTTCCAGATTGGAACGTACGGCCGGTTCGGCGCCAACCGGAAGACCCATAAGCTCATGGCCAGCGGCCTGTTGAAGAAGTGCCCGGCCGTCGTTATTAAGCGCGGCGACGTGAAGGTCAAAGAATGGAGCGGCATGGTGAAGTACGAAGTGAGTCCACCG
>CAZFAP010000126.1:0-14389 GCA_964516325.1 uncultured Verrucomicrobiota bacterium | reverse complement strand
CTTTGGCGGGCAAGCGTTACCCATTGCGGTCACCCACTCAAATACAGCCACACCCTTTTGTACTTGACCAGTGGCGGGTGCGTTAGGTTGGGTGTATAATGTCAACAAAGCCCGCGGGCCGCGAAAACAGCTGGAGCGCCGGCGCAGCGCCCCTGTCTCGACAGCTCGCAACCGGGTATTCGTTCTCGCCGAACTTGAAAAAGCAAAACCTCAGCCGGGTTGGAGGGCGCAACATGGTTCATTCAATGTTGCTTGTGAGACGAGGAAGAGGTTCCGGGGTCGCCAGCCTTCTAAGATCGAAAAGACCGGGGCGGCGTTCCGGCTTCACGCTGATCGAGCTCATCGTCGTCATCGCCATAATCGCCATTCTTGCGGCGATGCTGTTGCCTGCCATCCACAAGGCAAAAGAAAAATCTCGCCGCGCGGTTTGCCTATCCAACCTCCGCCAGATCGGCAACGCCCTTTCCATCTACGCCAACGAGAACGACGGCGAACTGCCAGTTCATCCCGGCACAGTCGGACCCTGGCTCTGGGACCTCCCCATCGCCACGCGGGACGCCATCATCCTCGCCGGAGGCCAGAGGCACATCTTCTACTGCCCTTCCGGTTCCATTCAGGACACCGACGAGCTCTGGAACTTCTCCGGATATTGCGTCAGCGGCTATTTCTGGCTCATGGAAAGGTTCAGCCGCGCCTTTCCGCCCCTTCGTGGGAAAAACTACCAGACCAGAATTGACGGCGATAACCCGACCAAGACCGAGATCGTCCTCGACGCGGTCATCTCGCAGGGTCGCGATTTCACGGAGATTTGGGGCGGATGGAATGAGCCGCACCGCACGAGCCACCTCGACCAGTCCAAGCCCGCCGGCGGCAACATCCTGTTCCTCGACGGACATGCCCGGTGGCGCCACTTCGAGGCTATGGAAATTCGCCTCGAGCCCCCCGAGCAGTGGTGGTAGCGCACGGATGCTTCCAGTCTGCCCCTCGGGGGCGCGGGGAGTTTAAACGCGATCTCCCTCTTCCGACGAGGTCATTCTATTTCATCGCCCTCTGAGGTCGGCGGTGCGCTTCTCGGTCACAGCCAATGAGGTCTCTGAACAATTGGCAGCTCAACCATCTTTGTCTTGACTTGCGTGCCGACGGCCGATAATCTATGAAATTGCAGCGCCGCAAATAGCTCGCTTGCTGGTCGTGCTCCGGACGGTCCCGTCACAATGCGGGTGCTGGCAGCGACTGAGGCTCGCGACCCTGAAGCCGCAAGAAGATAGAGTCGTTGCCGTTGGGTGCCACATGGGAACAGGAGAATACGCCGTGAATGCCACGGATAGCTTGTTGTCCGAAGTCGTGAAGCGCATCCGGGACGCCGCGCAGCCTGACCGCATCGTCCTGTTCGGCAGCCGCGCACGGGGCACGCCACGCCCAGACAGCGACGTTGACTTGCTTGTCATTAAGGAATCGGATCAACCCCGCTACCGTCGGGCCGCACCCCTTTATGCCTTGCTCGCGGACCTCCCCGTGGAGGTCGAGGTGATGGTTTATACTCCGGCGGAGGTGCGGGACTGGAGCGCTGTCCCAAGCGCATTCGTAACCACAGCGCTTCGGGAAGGAAGGGTCCTCTATGAGCGGCAACGCTGACCTCGTGCGCGGGTGGCTATTAAAAGCACAGAGCGACCTCACGGCGTTGAAGGCTTCCCGGCGGCCGGGAGCGCTCGACGCCGCGTGCTTTCACGGCCAACAGGCCGCTGAAAAATTCCGCAAGGGGTTCCTGACGCACCACGGCGCCGACTTCCCATTTACGCATAACCTGGCCAAGCTCACCAAGTTATGCGCGAAATTCGACCCGGCATTCCTGGAGCTGCTCCCCGTCGTAGAACCGTTGACGCCGTATGCGATCGAGCTGCGGTGGCACGAGATGAAACTGTTAGTCCTGGAATCCGAAGACGTCCTGCGGCGGGTCGAGGTTGAACTGGAGCGGTTCCTGAATCAACTGGCGGGCTGAGGGAACTCACGAGCGGCGAGACGAAATCAAACCGGCGGGGCCGCCCGTATCCCCGGCGCGTTTTCCCCGACGCGCCCCTCCCCTTGGCGGCCCCGTCGGGAGAACCTGACTGGCAAGGGGTGTCCGGGCGCCCGGCTGGAACGGGCATTTGCGGATGTGCAACCGCGAGTCGCTTCTCTCGGCTGGCGGGCGCCCCGCGTCCTGAGACGGCCCGTGGACACGGGGCACCATCGAGCGGCTGTGCCGGGACTGTCTCTGCCCACAGTGGAAAAGCCGGATGAAAAGATCATCCCTCTGACCCAGACGCAGAAATAGCCGGACAGTCTCTGCATAACTTTCACTCTGGTCTTTCCGCTGTTTGGATTGACAATTCGTCGGGGATTTGCTAAGATTTTGTCAAAAAACAGAGAGCAAGAGAGAACAGAGGTGGGACTATCAACCGGGGTAAAGATAAACCGAAAGTATCCGGTTACTCTTGTACCAAACAAGTTTCGTTCCCGTGTTGCACTCAGTCAAACAAGTTCAACTGTAGAGCTAACGCCCTTCCATGCGGAAACCAGGGACGCAACACAGTCGTTAAAAAAGTTGAAATTCTCTTGACACGTTCCTGCCGGCATGCGATATGCTTTAGCGACACTGAGAAGGAGAAATTATAAATGAAGATGAAGGGGCTTATTATCCTGCGGCAGGACAAGGAGTTAGATAGCGTCGAACTCGATGTCTCCTTGCCCGTTATGTTCTTGGAAGAAGCAGGAGGGGTTGTTGCCTACACGCCACTTCTTGATTATTCTACATGCGGCGATAACAGGGAAGATGCCGTCAAGATGTTTGATGAGGGGGTAAGAATCTTCTTAAAAGAACTGGTGAAGATGGGCACTTTGGCCGAAGTGCTTCACGAATGCGGATGGCAAAAGGTTTCACAGACTAAAGAGCCGGAGCGTTGGATTCCCCCCGAAGCGATTTGTCGAGAGCAAAAGGTAAAAGTATCAATACCTGTCTCTGTGTGACATCTCGTGTCCCATCGCATCAACCCAATAAACTACAAACGCTTTGAGAGATTCCTACGGCATATCGGATGCACTTTTGTTGGACAAGAAGCAAGTCATCGCAAATGGCGCCGTCAAGATTTGAAACGTCCTGTAATTGTTCCCTGCCGAACTCTCACGCCTTTTCACATTAAAACCAATCTACGAACTCTGGGCATCACCTCCGAACAATATCTTGAGATCATGAAGCAATTGTAGTTTTCTCGCCATATTCCTAACTCCTTCTGCGCTCGATAGTCCACTATCCAAACCAGACTCCAGACTAATCGAGAAATCGAGCGAGCGCTACGCCAAAACAAAAGATCACGCACGGACGCGGGCCCCCACGCCCCATATTCCTCCGCGGCGTCCATGCCCCTACGGACTCTCTGTTACCTTGTAGTATCGTCTGAGAACACCGGATGACCGAAGCCCCGCGCCGGGGTCAACCCACGTCGTCACGGTATCTCCGTTGGAGCCGATGCCCTCAGCCGAAAGCTCCCAGGTCAGCATGTCGCCTGATGAGTAAATCGAGTACGTCTTGCCCGTCAAGCTACTCCACGTGACGGTCGCATCTCCAGTCTGAGAGTCCAACGAAGGGGGCCAGATATGAAACTCATACGCCCCGATGTCCACTTCCAGCGCTTTTCCCCCGTATAAGACCCTGTGCATGCCCCGCACGTCTTCCTCGGGAAGACCCGGAACGCCGTTACTCCCGGCGTCAACGCAGGGGGAGGCGGACACTTTTCGTTTGAATAGCCTCTCGCCGCATGGTAAGTTTGGCGTGTCCGCATAGGGAAGAAGCCCGACTCCCGACGCTGGCATGCGGGACTGCGGCCTTCAACAGGGTCTGGCACGAAGCTCGGTTGCTCCTATCGGCTGTAAAGGCATATTGGACAGCCACACTTTATGTTCACTTGACCGAAGACCGCAAGAGGGAAGCGGTGGGCAGATTGAGCATTCCCGGGCCGCGACCCGACGCCAAGAAAGTGATTTCTTGGCCATTACAAAGAGAGTGTGCGAGGTTGAAACCCTGAAACGGGAGGAGGGAAACATGGGAAAGGCAATTGCCAAGGGAATACTGCAGGGTGCGATTATGCTCGGCATTGCGGGGGCCGGAGGGAATTTCGTTGGCGCCGTGGCTTACAACCCGCCCATTGACCTGGGGAGCTTCGGGCTTGGCGAGGATCAGGCTTGGGCGTACTCCATCAACAACCATGGTGAGGTCGTAGGCGAAGCCTACGCGCCCGATGGCCTGCGGCCGTTCCTGTGGACTCCGGAAGGGGGAATGCGGGAGATTCGGGACACGATTCAGGACGAGCTTCATCAGCTCACGGCGATCGAGCATGCTCAGGCTATCAATGACGGCGGGCAAGTAGTAGGATGGAACGATGAGGACGGTGCCGTGCTTTATGATGGTCAGGATGTCCGCGAAATGGTTACGGCCGGGACATACTATGCCCTCCCCTATGGTGTAAACAATGTCGGTCAGGCCGTGGGAGAGAAGTGGGGCGTGCCGGCGGTGTTTGATATGGCGGCCGGCTTCGTTGCGGAGATTCGAGCACTACAGGGCTCCGAGGGTGCAGCCTTGTCGGTCAACGACCAGGGCCAGATTGTAGGGTACTATGAGGTAAGCCAGGGCAGCCGGCCCTTCCTGTGCGAGAACTGGACACCGGCCGGTGGGGGGACGGCGGTTGACCTGGGAACATTCGGGCGCGCTTGGGACATCAATAACGAGGGGCAGATAGTGGGGGAAACTAAAACCGAGGCGTTCCTTTACGAAAATGGGGCCTCCCGAAGTATCGGAGGCCGGGCGGCGTACGCCATCAATGACGCGGGGCAAATAGTCGGTTACAGCGGGAGCCGGGCTGTGCTCTGGACACCGGAGGGTGGCACGACTGACATCCATCCCCAGGGCTGGCAGTCGAGCAAGGCTAAGGACATAAACAACCGAGGCTGGGTCATCGGCGACGGCAAGTTGCCGGACGGCCGCAATCGCGCGTTCTTACTTGTCCCCGCGGCAGACGTGCTGGTGTCGCTCAAGTTGACGCCGGAGGGATTGAGGTTGGTCTACCAGGTGCCCTACGAGTCCACATATCAGCTCCAAGCGAGCACGGACCTCTCCACATGGCGCCCGCTGAGCGACGTGGTGTCTCCTGTGCGCTGCATACTTCGTTTCCTGGACCCCAGCGCGCTGACCGTGAACTCGGGCTTCTACCGCCTTGAGCTTATTCCGTGACAGGAGCCTGATGAAATGAAAATGTCGCGGGACGAGGCGCGCCGAGAAATCATTGCCCTCCCGCAAAAGCGGAAAAGTGGCAAGTTGACATAACGCATTATCAGACGTTACCACGACGTGAGATAGGCACATAATGGCTGCCAAAAACAAGGACGCAAAGGTTTACCGGGTAACAGTCCGGCTCGACGGGCAGGACGCGCAAGCGCTGCGGGAACTCTGCGAAGCATGGGCTGTCAAACCGCCCGCAGCGGTGCGGCGCTGCCTTCGGGCGGCTGCCAGAACTGAAGAAATTGCTGCGCTCGCCGGACGGGTCATTCCGCAAGAGACACGGAAAAAGACCCGTCGCCAAAGGGCGGTCGGGCATCCTGGCGCAAGGTAGACGGCTTTCCGGTGTTTTCCCGCTCTCCGAGAGAACGGATACACCCCCCCTCGGCAACCGTTGAACCCAAGGGCGGGACAGCAATCGAATAAGCGAAGAGGAGAGAGTAAACGTGGCAGATTCAAATGAAGAAAAGACAGGTCCAACTTTGCACAAGATAAGGTCGGACACTGGGATGCCATGTCCGCGTTGCGCGAAGCAACACCGCAAAGGAATTATGGATGAATACAAGGATATGAGCTTTGAACCACCTGCATTTTGGTGGATATGCCGAGAATGCGGTGCGACCATGCCCCTCCCGTCAGAGAGGGATAGGCAAATCAAGCGGAAGTATCGCCCCAAACCTTAACATCTTTCGACCTCAATCAAACAGATAATTCCGAAAGATACTCCCACCCTTGCGGAGCTTGGCGTCTCGAAGAAGTTCTGTGATGGCGAGCAAGCGCGGGCGAGCAGGAAAGGAGCGAAGAACCAATGGAAGAAGACATCGAGAAGAGAGTTGCTGAGCTATCGGGACGAGTGCAGAAAATTGAGGAACAGCTACAGTGGATGAAGCAGACGTGCGGGACGTGCGGAGATTACCTCCCAGGTTCATGCAAGTCGGACCGCCAACAACCAATATGGTTCAATCGCCGAGCCTGCCCCGCCTGGAAGCCGGCTGGCGGTCGTTGAATCCGAGGGAAAAAAGACCCTCGGCTCCTCAGCATGCTGTAGGGTGAGGTCGCCGAAGGCTGGTCGCGGCAGCCGGGGGAACGTCCTGAACGGAGTTGAATAGGCGTTCCCAGCGGCGGTTGAGAAATTGAGTTTTGAACGAGACTCTTTTACCAATGTTGGCAAAACCAAGTAGAGGGTCTATTGATGGTCATCGGGTCAGCGTTCGCCTTCTTGATGGTTATTTTTATGGGAGTGGCTTATTTCCAATTCAGGTTGAGAGAAGCGTGTGAGGCGAGACTCGACGAAACCTGCCGGAAATGGGAGGAAGAAATAGCTACTATGCGACAAATTGTGACGGAAGAGATAGAGACGATGTTACTGAGGAGTGGGAGCGTTGTAGGCCGCCTTGACCGAAAGCCACACATCGGTGGCGGTTATGAATGGGAAAAAGTAGGCACGATATGCTTGGACGTTAATGCGTGGTGTAACAAATGCAGCCAGAAATGGGAAATGGAAGACCTTGACCCCCTTTTGGCTTGCTCCTGTCCGAGTTTTCTAACTTGTGAGGAATGTGGACAAAACATCCTGGTGGTTCATAAAGAAGGATAATCAGTTAGGAAATCGGTCTTTCCCCTCGAAGGACTTGCAACTCTCTCCGATAACGCCGGATCAATTGTCGCTCGTATTCGTCCAAGACTCGCCGAACTCGTTCCGCGTGCCTCTCGTTAAGCCCGATGACCGGACGATATGTCAAGAAACCGCAGCCCGCACGGCGCTTCTTTTTCTTGGGTACGCCTCTCGCCGCTACCGTGGGGATTACACGCAGCCCGTTTTAGAGTGCAAGGCCTGTCCGAACCTTTTCATCGCAAAGAACGTGCGCCGACGAGAGAACCCGTTCACGGGCGAGAAAGAGGTCATTCCGAAAGCTTGCTGTCGGCGATGTAGGGACGAACTTCAGCGGGCTGCTGCAAAGAAACCCCGACGCCCGCGTCGCGCGGGCTGAAAAGATGCCCCCTTCCCTCCTCGCGTAGTATTTATCTCACCCTTCTTGAGTCCCCTCAGAAAGCATTTTTTCATTTCCTGCCAACAGCTCTCGACGAGACACGTCGCAAACCAATTCTTTCCATGCACTTCCTAAGCTCTCTTTGCTGCGGGACTATTGAGCCCAAAAAGGAGGAACGTATGAAATTTTCAGGCCCGTATTCCTTTCGCGCGGATGACACAACGCTTGACATGCTTAACACGCTCTGCCGCAAGCTTCGGTTATCCCGCAGCGCCCTGCTGGGCAGGCGCACTCGACGCTGCTATGAAGCACGCGCCCCACCAGTTTCTCCGGCGGCCTTGCCGCGCCGGATAGAGCGCGGCGAACTGCGAACGAGCCGATGCTGTACGGCCCCGCGGCCCCAAGCTTGTCGCGGTCGAGAAGGACACCCTGAAGTTGGCTCAGCAAATCGCTTGCGTGCAGGGAGGCCAATCCAGGCGAGAGGTCAAGAATGGGGCCAATGAAGCCAATGGTGTTTCTGGCGGGGGGGGCCGGCAACTCGACAGGTGGTTCAGACTCTGGTAAAAACAAAACAGGCGGCGCTCGGATTCGAACCGAGGAATAAGGGATTTGCAGTCCCTCGCCTTATCCTCTTGGCTACGCCGCCTTTCGTCTTTGCGATATTGTCAATATTGAATATAATCGGGGTGGGCCATTGTCAACGAAAAAACGTGGTGAACCGCAGCACCCGACTATTGGGAAGGTGTAACCGCAGAGGAGGCAGAGAGCCCTGAGAGGCGAGAGATCTCGACAGAACCACCCCGCTGGAGGTGCGCAGCGGGATAAGCAGCATAAACCGGTCGCTCGGGCGAGTTGACACGCGGCGAGCGAACCGCAGGTGCACGCCCTGTTTGGTGCGGTGCGCGGCGTGGCAATCGGCGTTTGCGATTATCGCGCGGAGAGGAGGGTTCAACCATGAAAAGAAGTCCGGCAGCTTCAGGCAGATTTTATCCAGACAGCGAGTTCGCTCTCAGGAAGAAGATTGAGAGTTGCATGCGAGCGAAACCCGGAAGCCGGGCGATTGCCGTCGTGGCGCCGCACGCAGGATACGATTTCTCCGGACGCACCGCGGGCGCCGTCTTCTCGGAAGTGAAAGTCCCCGGCACGGCGATCATCCTCGGCCCCAACCACTGGGGCGCGGGAGAAGATTTCGCCATCATGAGCGAGGGCACGTGGGAGATGCCTTTCGGCGACGTGAGGATTGATTCGGAAGTTGCCGCCTCGCTGATGCGGGCGTGCGATTTGCTTCAGGAAGATGATTCCGCGCACGAAAGTGAGCATTCGCTCGAGGTCGAGGTTCCGTTTCTCCAGTACGTGAATCTCGACGTGCAAATCGTCCCCATCGCCATCGCTTCGATGAATGAAGCGTCCCTTGAGTCGCTCGGCACATCAATCGCCGAGACGATCAAAAGTTCCGCGAAAGAAATCCTCATCGTCGCCAGCACCGACATGTCCCACACCGAACGCTCCAACCCGGCTAAGCAGGAAGAAGTCCGCCAGAAAGACATGATGGCCGTTGGGGCGGTTCTCGAACTGGACGCGAAGAAACTCCTGCGAGTTGTCAAAGAGGAGCGCATAACCATGTGCGGTCCCGCGCCCGTCGTCGCTGCCATCACCGCGTCGAAACTTCTCGGAGCGACGAAAGCCCGACTCGTTTCCTACACGACGAGCTACGACACGACTGGCGACTACGGCTACGTCGTCAGCTACGCCGGCATCGTCATCGAGTGATCCACGCGCAACGCTGAATGCCGTCTTCTTCTCAAGCCGCTCGGTAGCGCGATTCTCGAAACGCTCTACTCGTCACCTTCAGGATTAACCGCCGAGAACGCGGAGACCCCAGAGACAGCGTTGCGTCACAGAAGGCGCCTCCCCGTCCTCTGCGCTCTCTGCGGTGAGTCTCACCCGGGCTTGAGGTATCACAGCCCGGGGAATTTTCCCCTTGCGGGCACAGAAGCCCTTTGGTATTTTGGCGTGGCGCATGAAACGTGTCAGGAAGGACTTGACGCGACGCAACGGTTGAGCCGAGATAAGAAAGAGGGAGATGAAATTCTACGCACCGGAGAACGTCCGAACCATCGCAATCATTGGACACGGCGGATGCGGAAAAACGGTAGCCTGCGAGGCGATGCTCCATTTCGCCGGGGCGACTGCCCGCACGGGTACTATCGCCACCGGCACGACCGTGTCCGATTACCTTCCTGAGGAGAAGGAGAGGCTGATCAGCATTTCGGCGTCGGCGCTGCATTTCGAGCGCGACGGGAATTTGGTCTTTCTGCTGGATACCCCGGGGTATGCCGATTTCTTCGGAGAGGTTACTTGCTGTTTAAGGGCGTGCGACGCGGCGGTGATCGTCGTGGACGCTGCATCGGGGATTGAGGTCGGGACTGCGAAGGTCTGGTGGCTGCTAAAGGAGAGGGGCATTCCGTGCGTCTTCTTCGTCAATAAGCTTGATAAAGAGAACACCGATTTCTTTCTCGTGGCGAATAGCCTTGCGGAGGATTTCGGGGCCGAGTGCGTCCCGCTCTTTCTCCCGATCGGCAGGGAAGCGTCTCTGACGGGAGTGGCGAATCTCCTCGACGGGAAAGGAGTGGAATCTCTTCATGGCGAGGCGGCGAGCAAGGTGGCGTCGCTCAAGGAGAAAATCATCGAGATTGCCGCCGAAGGGGACGACAGCCTGCTTGAGAAATACCTCGAAGGGGGCGAGCTTTCCCCGGAGGAGATTTCCGGTGGGCTGAAACGGGCAGTGAGAACGAGGAAGTTTGTGCCCGTTCTGTGTGGGGCGGCGGAAAAGAGCATTGGCGTCGCGGAGATGGTTCAGGTCATCGAGAGACTTCTTCCTTCGCCGGCGGAAGCGGGTTCCATCGCCAGCGCCGATGGCCAGCAACAGAGAGCCCCCGACCCCAGCGCCCCTTTCAGCGCGCTCGTGTTTAAGGCGGTAACCGACCCGTACGTCGGGCAGTTGACCTATTTCCGCATCTTCTCGGGAACGCTGCGAGCCGACGATGAAATCCTCAACGCCACCAAGGATCACAAGGAGAGATGCAGCCACGTCTATATCCTCCAGGGGAAGACGCAGCTGGAGGTCGACGCTGCCGGCCCGGGTTACGTTGCCGCCGTAGCGAAGCTCAAGAACACTGCTGTCGGCGACACGCTCAGCTCTCCTGCCTCCGCCATCGTGTACAGAGGGATTGATTTCCCCAAGCCGGTTGTGTCTATGGCGGTTCATCCGGTGTCGAGAGGCGACGAGGAAAAGGTCAGCGTTGGACTGAGCAAGCTGGCGGAGGAGGACCCGACCTTCCGGGTCGTGCGGAACACGGAGACCAAAGAATTGGTCGTCGAAGGGATGGGAGACGTTCACCTCGACGTGATGACCTCCCGGCTCAAGAGCAAGTTCAAGGTGGACGTAACCCTTTCCACTCCCAAGGTGGCTTATAAGGAGACCGTTACCGCTCTTGCCGAGGGCCACGAGAAGCACAAGAAGCAGACCGGCGGGAGAGGACAATACGGTGAGGTCTATCTGAGAGTGGAGCCCAGAGGCCGCACCGAGGGATACGAGTTTGTCAACGCGGTAAAGGGCGGAGTCATTCCGACGAACTTCATCCCCGCGGTGGAGAAAGGAGTCGTCAGCGCGTTGGCGGAAGGGGTTCTCGCCGGTTACCCCGTCGTGGATGTAAGAGTGTCAGTCTATTATGGGTCGTATCACGTCGTGGACTCGTCGGAAATCGCCTTCAAGATTGCCGGGGCGAAGGCATTCAAAGACGGCATGAGCAAAGCCAAGCCCGTGCTCCTCGAGCCGATCATGAACGTCTCCGTGCCGGTGGCGGCGGAGTTCATGGGGGATATTGCGGGCGACCTCAACTCCAAACGGGGGAGAATCCTCGGAATGGACCAATTGGGGAAAATGCAGGTGATCAAAGCCCAGGTTCCTCAAGCCGAAGTGTTCAAGTACTCAAGCGAGCTTCGGTCGAGGACCGGAGGTCGCGGGAGTTTTGAAATGGAATTCTCGCACTATGAGGAAGTACCCGGTCAAATAGCCCAGAAAATCATTCAGGCGGCCAAGAAGAAAGAAGAAGAAGAGTAAAGTCGGGCGATTCGGTTTGACTATGGATCGTCTGCAAGAGCGTAACGGAAAGGTGGTGATGGTCAAATGTCAGGGCATTCCAAATGGGCCAGCATTAAGCACAAGAAGGCAGCGGTTGACGCAAAGAAAGGGAAAGTCTTCAGCAAGGTTGTCAGAGAGATCATCGTTGCGGCCAAGCACGGCGGCGCCAATCCGGAGACCAATGCCCCTCTGAGGAGCGCGATAGACTCCGCCCGGGCGGCCAACATGCCCCTTGCCAATATTGAAAAAGCGGTAAAGAGGGGAACGGGGGAGTTGGAGGGGATCTCGTACGAGGAGATAACCTACGACGCGTACGGGCCCGGCGGGGCCGCAATCTTTCTACAAATCCTGACTGACAATAAGAACCGAACCGCGTCGGAACTGAGAACCCTCTTTTCCCGGAGAGGAGGGAGCATTGCGGGAGTGGGTGCGGTAACCTGGATATTCAGCAAGAAGGGGCTTATCCGGGTCAACCGCGCCAAGGCGGACGAGGAGCAGCTCTTTCTCCTCGCGACGGAAGCGGGGGCGGAAGACTTCCGTGTCGAAAGCGACGCCTACGAGATTGTCTGCCCGCCGGAAGATTTTGAAAACGTCAAAGAGCGGTTGCAGGAGAGCGGCATCGAGTGGGATGCGGCCTCGATTACGTTCGTGCCCAAAAACACGGTGAAAGTCGAAGGGAAAGACGCTCACCACTTGCTCGCTTTGATCGAAGAGCTGGAAGACCACGACGATGTTCAGCACGTCTATTCGAACTTCGACATCGCCGACGAGATTCTCGCCGAGACGGCTTGACACGGCTTGTGCCCGCGTGTATCGCCGCAGCTGCTCTCCGATCAAACAATGCTTGCGGAAGGGGGATTCGACATGAGGGTCATCGGCGTTGACCCCGGCAGCAGAATCACAGGATACGGCGTGATCGAATTCGATGGCCGCCAGATGGTGGCTCTTGATTACGGGTGCGTCAAGACCCGTCCAAGCCTGCCGTTGTCGAAGAGATTTTCCATCATCTACGACGCCCTCCAGAGCATCATTTCTCGCATGCAACCCACCCACATGGCTGTCGAGACGCCTTTCTACTGCAAGAACGTTTCCTCGGCGTTCAAGCTCAGCCAGGTCCGGGGTGTGATCCTCCTGGCTGGCTCCAAAGCCAACCTCGACATCTACGAGTATTCGCCCCGCAAAGTGAAGCAGGCTGTCGTGGGGCGAGGTTCCGCAGCCAAAGCACAAATCCAGGCGATGGTTTCTCACATTCTTTCCCTGGACGAACCGCGCCCGTCGGAGGACGCCAGCGATGCCCTCGCCGTAGCAGTCTGCCACGTTCATTCCGTCACGAGCGCACGCTGTGAGGGAAAGAGAACGTGAGCCCCATTTCGCCCTTCGGGGTAGGGCAGGAAGCCGTCCCAGATGCTGCGGTTTGTCGCCGACAAAGCGGCAATCTCAGGTTCGTGCCCAGGGGCACAACGTAGAAGGGGAGAACGTCAAAAAAACGGCTCGTGAGGTTTACCCACGAGCCGGAAAAAACTTTCTTCTTGCCCCAGCGAAGCCGAAACTTCAATAGGTCATTCGCT
The DNA here is from genome assembly GCA_964516325.1 of uncultured Verrucomicrobiota bacterium. Classification (GTDB taxonomy): domain Bacteria; phylum Auribacterota; class JABMQX01; order JABMQX01; family JABMQX01; genus CAZFAP01. Next base: position 1,378 of record CAZFAP010000126.1, on the reverse strand, counting down.
CCACCGTTTTCGCGGGATGGCCCACAATGACGGAAACGACGGCGTAGAATCCCGCTCGGGCAAAAGGACCTCTGGCGGAAGCCTTGACTTCCTATTCCTTTTTCTCAGCCCCGCCAGCCTTGCCCTCTTCTCCTTTTGCGGCCTCGGCTTTCGCGTCTTCCTTGGCCATCTCGTCCTCTTCCTTCTTGGCCGCCATCTTATCCTTTATCTGGCTCACGCCGAGTGCTACGGCCGCTAAGCCTGACAGGATGAAGATAGGTATTAGCGAGCCCTGAAGGACATCCACAAACTCGTTTGCCCAATGGAAGACCGTCAAGCCCAGCACGCCGAGCACCAGAAAAACGATGCCCACAATGAGAGCGATCATAACTTTCCTCCTTTCAGACCGGTTGACCTGAGTTCAACAGCTTCCCGCTGGCAAACACACCGCGCGGTAGAATTCACAGCTCCGTGCATCCTCCCGGGGACGGCGCGCGGAAACCTACCGAGACTTCCCACTCAGTTCAACCAAATTGGAACTTCAACTCGAATTCCCGTTGACTATACGCCCGATGGGGCCTCAACCGCAAGAATATTAGGAAAGCTCCCCCTTCTTTGTCAAATCCTTTTGATAATTTTTTCATACGCCGCCAAAACCAACCCAGCCACCCAGAAATGGGGCATTCTCCCGCGTCCACCTTCCAGTCCCCTGCCCAGCGGACTTGCCCCGGTTGCCGCGACCCGCGGGCGAAACCGGTCGCCGTCCTCGCGTCGCTTGCCCTCGCGCAATCCCACCGCCCCGGGGCGACTCACCGCATTCCTTCACGAACTTCGTTCACCCGGAGGCCATGAAAATCCTGGCTGCATAGCGCTCGTTCTCTGGGCAGAACCCGGACCCCCTTTTCTTCTTTCGCAAAGACGCGAAGATGACGCAGGAGCCCTGACTTCCCTGGCGTGCGATTCCTTCACCCCAGGACCCTTTTTGTGCCTCGGTGTCTTTCTGGTCGTCGTGGCGCTGTCACCACCAACGCACGAAGGCACGATGGGCGGGGTGAACCCCTTTGGAGTGCGGTAGCGCAGCTACCGCTTTGCGTGCTTCGCGGCTTTGCGAGAGACCTCCCCCGCCGAAGGTGGGGCGGGGTTCCGGCCCCGGCTCCGCGGCGCCGTCTCTGCCCTCTCTGCTCGCTCTGCGGTTTCGTCCCCATGCGAAAGACTCCAGCATTGCCGATGACCTTTGCCACCCATAAGTGAGGCAGTACACCCTTGGTCACGCGTGCGGCTACTTTTGAGTGGCACGCCTCGTGGTTCTTGGGGGGTTGCTCCCATGGCGCCCAAGAAGCGTAACGCTGCCGTCCCGGCGGCAGTCGTGAGGGCGTCTCGCCCTCACATGACAACCACC
>CAZFAP010000125.1:0-14439 GCA_964516325.1 uncultured Verrucomicrobiota bacterium | reverse complement strand
GAGACATCCCCTCAAATACCCCAAAAACCGGCCAAAAACTGACAAACATGGGCTACCACCCCCAGCGCGCGTACTGGCCGACTGACTAATTGGATTCCGTGCACTGCAGGGGGTTGTTTCCGGGAAACAGCGCGTGTTGATTTGTGCAAACATTGTGTAATCCGTTTGTGGGCGGGAAGATACAACTGGCAGCGTGGGTAAGCGCGGCTGACGAGCGACATCCCCAGGGGTAGAGGGAGCTTGTCGCAGGTTAGGGCGCTGATTGTATCCTACCGCGGTGCAAGGAGATAGAGAATCAGGGGGAACCGGCACGCGCTTTGCTTTTAGCCAAGATGGTGTAGTGTGTGCCGCTGAGCACATCGGGTCACCACTTCTTGGGGTAAAGCCGGGGGAAGGTAGAACCAGTTCGGGGGTAATCATGCCCAAAAGCATCCAATTCCACTCTTGCGCCGTATTCCTAACTTTCCTGCCGCGAGTAACCAAACGGTGTCCTGCGCTTAGTCGTCTGATGCCGGCTTGTCGGGGAGCAGTTGGCGGCTACAAGAGTGAACATTGGCCTGACGGGATATTTGCCCGGTTTCGATGAATAGTCCAATGAGCGCGTCTGAGTTGCCCCGACGAGACAGGGGCAGTGTGATAACCGTGGAAAGAAAGGAGGGCCGAATGATGGAAAGGAGACCAGGATTTGCAGTGTCTATCGCGATGATGGTTCCGCTGGTGGCAGTGGCAGCTTTAATGCCTTGGAGTGCGGTTGCGGATCCCGGGCTAACGCTCATTGCTACTGCACCCACACCCCTAAACGATGAGCGCTCCGTCGCCATTGAGGGGGATTATGCTTACCTCGGAAGTGCAGGCTATGGGGTTACCCCAGGGTATATAAGTGCCTTTGACATCTCAGACCCCTATCACCCGCTTCAGGTTGGCAGCATAGGTCCCACCGGCGAGGAGGTCTGGGGGTTAGCCGCCTATGGAGACCGTCTGTACGCCGCGAACGATGCCGTCGGATTTGCGATCTACGACATTTCGGACCCGAGTTCGTTGGTGAAGCTGGGAGGCCGCAGGGACGGTGCCTACGCGTACAGCGTCTACATTGACGAGAACACTTACCCCTATGCTTATGTTACTTACGGCTACACGGGGACGGCAGAGCTGGCCATATACGATGTCTCCGACCCGACAGCCATCTCTCTCGTTGCTCAGTATAACGCGACGGCTGGTTACCATGGGAATGATGTCTGGGTAGAGGACGACTTAGCTTACCTGATAAACGGCCATCCACCGAATGCCCTGGACATAGTTGACGTCTCGGAGCCCTCTTCGCCCGGGAAGTTAGGGTGGTGGGATGCCGGGCTCTCATTGTACGGAGAGGTCATAGCAAGGGGTGGTTATGCTTACGTAAGTTTAGGCGAAGACTACAGGGAGAGCGAACCAAGCGCGCCAGGGGGTTTGAGGATCGTTGATGTTTCGGACCCGGCGTCCCCGTCCCTTGTTGGAGGTTACCCGATTTTGGGGTGTGGCGAGTACACAGGCCAGGGGTTGGCTCTTGATGGCAACTACGCCTACGTAGTCTCGTCGATAGATGCCTGGGTGTGGCGTCGCGGGCAGGTCGCCCCGGGAACCCAGATCGGGCTGTGGCAGTTTGACATCTCTGACCCGACGGACCCGGCGTTGACTGATTTCTTAGACCTGGGTGCGGCTACCGTCCCCTGGGGGGGACCGAATCGAATCGCGATCAAGGGCAACTACGCCTTCCTGGCGATGAGCGCGGGGGGATCTGGCGCTGGGCGTCCTTCAGCATACGACGGGCTCTGCGTGGTGAAGATCAATACTCCCCCGGTGGCGGATGCGGGCGAAGATCAGACTGTGGAGCAGGAGAGCTACGAAGGGACGGCCGTCATACTGGACGGATCGGGATCAACAGACCCTGACTCCACACCGGGCACGAATGACGATATAGTTTCTTTCGACTGGTATGAGGGGGATACCCTCCTCGGGAGCGGCGAGATCATTGCGCATACCTTTGCGCTTGGGACGCATACGGCCACTTTGGTCGTTACGGACAGTTGTGGGGCAAGCGACGACGATGATGTCATCATAACGGTGCAAGATACAACTCCCCCGAGTATTGTTAGCGTGTGTGCAACGCCGAGCGTGCTGTGGCCGCCGAATCATAAGATGGTAGAAGTGGTCGTGACGGTGGAGGCTGCGGATGTGTGTGACCCGGCACCAGTCTGCTACGTCGTGGATGTGACGAGCAACGAGCCTATAGACGGTCCTGGTGACGGGCACACGGACCCCGATTGGGAGATCACAGGCGACCTGAGTGTGAAGTTGCGGGCTGAGAGGGCCGGCGTCGGCACAGGACGGATATATACTCTGCACATCGAGTGCACTGACGCGTCAGGCAACACGGCTACGGCGACCGTGACTGTGACCGTGCCCCACGACATGCGGGGAGGTAAGAAGTGAGGAGGCACGGCCGGCGGCCTTTCGTCGGGGGCCCTGGGGCCAGTGCATTGTCCAGCGGTTGGTGCGCGCTGTCGTTGCGAGGAGGCGTTACCGAACAGCCCCGCTTCTGCGGGGGGAATCCGTACGTACGGTTGTGTGAGGGACATTAACAGAAAGGAGGTCATGATGTCTACTCGACAAGCAGAATCATTGTTGAGGGCGATCGTGGTGTCTTGCCTGTTGCTTCTGCCGATTTCGCTCGCCAGAGGAGCGGTGGAAGCAATAACGGACATCGCGAAAACGGGTGACGACGTTACTATTGTGTGGGACGCATTTGGAGTAGGTGGGCCGTACACTGTTCAGTGTACCAACGATTTGGTCGCAGGTCTCTGGACAGACGAAGCCTCGACCACGGCTATGACGTGGACAGACTCAGGTGTGCTCAGCACGCAAGCGATTCGCTTCTACCGGGTGGAGTCAGGCGGCTCGGGCGGTTCCCACACATATCCCGTCGGCTTCGTCAAAGTTGATACGGTCAGGGACGAAGTGACAATGATCTCGGTGCCGCTGCTGTGGGACCCACCGGCTGATCCCCTCGATAAGAAGCTGAACGGCCCAATAGGCTGGATGATTGGGGAGAACCTTACCGGTGGCACTGGTGGGACGACAGGGGACATGATCTGGAACTGGATCCCGGTCCTCCAGAGCTACGGCGAGACGGCGTTCCTTATTGAGGGATGGCCGGAGCACGATGGTGAATGGTACGATGAGTGGGCGGGCGATTTATCGGCTATGACCTTTGACCTTGGGGAGGGCTTCTGGGTCCGCAGGACGCACTGGGGTCCCGAGATGGCCACGATTATCTTCCTGGGTTGGGTCCCCACGGCAAACACCATTCCGCTGACATTGGTCAGGGGTCTTACCATGTTCAACTGGCCGTACCCGACGACGCCCAAGCTGAACGATAGCACCCTCGGCCGCGTGGGGCATGGGGGAGCTAGCGCCGCCAGTGCCGACGTGGTGTGGAGGTGGGATGGCGTCGCGAAGCGGTACACGATGGCTTTCCTTGTTGATTTACCGGGGACCCCCTTTCACGGAAAATGGTTTGATCCGGCGGCAGGCGCGGTCTCAAATATCAGTTTCATACCTGGTACCGCGATGTGGTATGAGAGGAAACCCGTCACGCCCGCTGTCTGGGTCTGCACCAGACCCTATTCGTTCTAAGACCCACTCCTCTTCTGCCGAAGAAGAAAAGCGGGCGGCAGAATTGGTCATAAAGTTGAGGTTGTTTCTGACGTGATAGCTTTGATCGGAAAGGAGTCATCATGAAAGCAAAAGCGTTCTTCACGCTTGGACTGTTGCTGGCGATGATCGGGCTGGTGGGCAACTGTCATGCGGGGGCCTTTATTGTCTGGGGCACCGGCGAAGATGGACCGGGAACAGGAGGAGCAAAGGACGATGCCGGGGACTATCTTCCGGGCACGCGCGCCCTGGGGCCGATAGACTTTGCAAACGGGGCGCTGGTCCAGCTTTGGAAGGCAGTCAATGACGTTGACGACCCACGAGGCGTCCCTGAGGCTTCTGACCCCGACTGGCGCATTGACGACGAGCTGTTGGATGAAGCCCACGTTGGATATGGTCTTGTTCCTCCAGGGTCGCCAGGAGATGGGGAGTTCAGTCGTCGTACAGCCTGCGTTAACATCAAGGTCGGTGACGTTGTGTACGCGAGAATCTATAATTTGGCCAAGCCAGACCTCGCCGGGCCTATGCCCGGGGGATGCGAGGTCGGGATCAGCGGGACGCGTACCGTTACGGATCCGTTCTCGGAGTCGCACCCTGGCAGGAGGTACTACTTCGACAACGTGCAGACGGAGGTGCTTATTCCTCCCCCCTGCGTTCCACCCGTGGCGGATGCGGGAGATGACCTGACCGTCGAGCAAGAGGGTTGTGAAGGAACGGAGGTCGTGCTGGACGGCTCGGGATCAACGGATCCTGACTCCACACCGGGCACCAATGACGATATAGTTTCTTTCGACTGGTATGAGGGGGATAGCCTCCTCGGGAGCGGCGAGATCATTGCCTATACCTTCCCACCCGGGACGCATACGGTCACTTTGGTCGTTACGGACAGTTGTGGGGCAAGTGACGATGATGATGTGATCGTAACGGTCCAAGATACAACTCCCCCGAGTATTGTTAGCGTGTCCGCAACGCCGAACGTGCTGTGGCCGCCGAATCATAAGATGGTGGAAGTGGTGGTGACGGTGGAGGCTGTGGACGTCTCTGACCCGGCACCGGTCTGCTACATCGTGGATGTTACCAGCAACGAGCCTATTGATGGTCCCGGTGACGGGGACACGGAGGCCGACTGGGAGATCACAGGTGAGCTGACGGTCAACTTGCGGGCTGAGAGGGCCGGCGTCGGCACAGGACGGATATATACTCTCCACATCGAGTGTACTGACGCTTCAGGCAACACGGCTACGGCGACCGTGACCGTGACCGTGCCGCATGACATGGGCGGAGGTAAGAAGTGAGGAGGCATGGCTGGCGGGCTTTGCTCGGCGGCCCCGTCGCCAATGCATCGTTCAGTCGTTGATGGCCGGCGCTGTTCGGAAGACGCACTGCGACTTGTGCCGCAACATGGCATGGCGCGGCGACATCGAGTGCGAAAACGCCAATGACCGCCGGTTGGGCCTGAGGGCGAGCTTCTGAGATCAGTGCTTGTGGGGGCAGGCTCTGCTCAAGGGATTACGCAGCGCGGAGGCCGAGGCAGGGCGCGATTTGAGTTCTCCGCGGGCTTGGACACCTGCCGCCGATCGGGCTGTCTCTCACCAAAACACGTCACCCGGAGCACGCGGTGAGTTTCCCACGGGATCACCTGGTAATGAACCGAGTGAGCGACCGGGATTCGGCGTTCGGGGGACTGACTTTCGATTCGATGATGAGGCGCAGGGAGGGGTCAATTTCGTAGCCGATGCAGCTACGACCCGTTTGGCGGGCGACCATCATGGTCGTGCCGGAGCCGAGGAAGGGGTCGAGGACGATTTCGCCGACGTTGGAGAACAGTTTGATGATGCGGTAGGGGAGCTCCGGCGGGAAAGCGGCGGGATAATCCTCTTTGCCTGTCGGTAACTGGTTTGTGATTTCCCAGACGGAGAGGAACCATTTCCCCTTCAGGTATTCGTCCTTATCAATCTCGGATTCCGAGTTGGGCGGCGGATATTTGTATTTGCCTTTCTGGAAGATGAGGATGGATTCCTGGATGTTGTCGGGGTAGAAGTACATGGGATAGGGATGCTGGAGGAGAACGCCGCTTCGTCGGCTGATGCGGATGTATCCTTCCGGCTTTTTCCAGACGATTTTGTCGCGATAACGAAAACCCGCCTCTTGGAAGATTCGCGTTACGTCTGCGACGATGGGGTACTTTTCTCCGCTGACGAGCATGTCGTCGCAATTGACGACGGCGACGCGGCCTTTTTGGAGGACGCGGAAGGTCTCGCGGGCGAAGCTGCGGATGAGGCGGAGGTAACTTTCGTAGTCGGGGAAGACATTGTGGTAATCGAAAGGGGCGTTGAAGTATGGGGGCGAGGTAACCATGAGATGGACGGATTCGTCCGATAGCTCGATCATCTCTTCGCAACTGGCGAAGATGACCTTGTAGAAATTCGCTGAGGTCTTTTTGCTCACGGTTCCTGGCGTAATCCTATCATTCGGTCCTTATGCGTCGGCCCCCACCGCGCCCGGGGCGCGGTGCGTCTTGGGTTCGGATGCTGCGCTTGCCGCCTGCTCCGAGCTCGCGCTCTTCGCGACCCCAGCGCCCGGGGTAGGCCCTTTTGATGGCGACGGAGGCACAGACGATTCCGACGGCGATGACAAAAAGGATGCCCAGCGTGACAAGCCAGTGCAAGCCGAGGCACTGTTTCGACATGGAGCGAATCCAGCTCATGTGGAGGATAAAGTGAAGAATCACCAGTCCAACGAGGAGCAGCGATAGTACGAGGTGAATGTCGCCCCAGTCCTGGCGGTGAAGACCCCAGAGATACTTGTTAACCTGCGGTCCAGAACCGCGGCCGATAACGAAACCAAGCAAGAGCCCAACGGACATCACAGCCAACACAACGACAAGCATGAATGCGTCAACAATGGCATTCCAGTGAGCTTTCTTCACGTCCTCCTCCCTGCTCATGCACCCGTTGACAGTCAAATGGTGCCCCGGTGTTTTACGCGTTGCCTGCCGGGTGGGGTTCAGGCAGAGCCGAGGTTAACGGGGTACCTCCATGCTGAGTTTAAGGTAGCTCCTCGATCTTATAGAACCGCTGGCGGGCTGCCGTCGCGGTGTCGTCGGTCCAGGAGGTTGAGTCTCCCTGGGATTCGACAATTGTTGGAAGTGCCTGCCAAGCTGCGAGGTCGGCGGTCTGCCAGATTTGATAGCTCTTGGCCGGTTCGCTGATCCAGACGACAGTCAGACCCGCGGGTCCATAAGCGACCCGGTCCACGGCGAAAACCGGGGGGAGGTCCGGCCGGAACTTCTGGATGCGGTGGTTCCCCATGTCGGCGACATATGCGTAGCCGGAGCTGTGCACAGCAACAGCCGTCGGATAGTAGAACTCGCCGTTTCCTCCGCCATACATTCCCCACTGTCTCAGGAACACCCCTTCCGAGGTGAACTTCTGGATGCGGTACAGAGTCTCGTCGGCAACGTAAACGTTGCCGGAATCGTCCACAGCAACTCCGCTCGGCATCCCGAACTCCCCGTCTCCCGAGCCCTCAGTCCCCCATTTCTTCAGCAATACACCCTCGGAGGTGAACTTCTGAATACAAAAGTTCCAGGTGTCGGCGACATAGACATTGCCGGAAGCATCCACAGCAACTCCCCAGGGAAAAGACCACTCCTCCTCTTCGCGAACTGGCCACTGTTTGAGGAAGACGCCCTCAGAGGTGAGCTTCTGGATGCGGGCGTTCTCCGTATCGGCGACATAGACGTTGCCGGAACTGTCCACAGCGACGCCATGGGGATAATAGAACTGCCCGTCTTCGCTGCCGAAGCTCCCCCACGCTGTCAGGAACACGCCTTCGGAGGTGAACTTCTGGATTCGGTTGTTGCCGAGGTCCACCACGTAGACGTTGGAGGAGCTATCCACAGCAATGCCCCATGGGCCTGAGAACTTCCCGTCTCCGCTCCCATAAGTCCCCCATTTCTTCAGGAAAAGACCTTCGGAGGTGAACTTCTGGATGCGGTGGTTCTCGGATTCGGCGACATAGACGTTGCCGGAACTATCCGCAGCGACGCCAGAGGGACTCCAGAACTCTCCGTCTCCGCTGCCGTACGTTCCCCACTTGGTCAGAAACAGCAACAGCCCTGGCGTGGCGAACTTCTGGATGCGGTTGTTGTTCGTGTCGGCGACGTATACGTAGGCGGAGCTGTCCACAGCGACCCCAGAGGGGCCGTCAAGCTCCCCGGCTCCCTCGCCCTCGGTCCCCCACATCGTCAGGAACGCCCCTTCCGAACCGAACCTCTGGATGCGGTTGTTCTCCGTGTCGGCGACGTAGACGCCGTTGTAGCTGTCCACAGCGATGCCCGCGGGCGAGTCGAACTGCCCGGCTCCGGTGCCCTTTCTTCCCCACGCTCCGTCGAGCCCACCCGGGAACTTGCAGATGCGGTGGTTCCTGGAATCGGCGACGTAAACCCTGCCGTAGCTGTTCACAGCGACCCCGATCGGATACCGGAATTGACCGGCTCCGCTGCCCGTGCTCCCCCACTTCGTCAGGAACTCGCCTTCCGAGGTGAACTTCTGAATGCGGTCGTTCCACATGTCGGCGACATACACATCGCCCGAAGTGTCCACAGCAATGCCCTGTGGCACGTTGAACTGCCCATCTCCGATGCCGTAGGTCCCCCATTTCTTCAGGAAAAGACCTTCGGAGGTGAACTTCTGAATGCGGTGGGTCCACGTGTCGGCGACATAGACATCGCCGGAGCTGTCAACGGCGACCCCACACGGCGAGTTAAACTCGCTGTCTCCGCTCCCCTGAGTTCCCCACGCTTTCAGGAACACGCCCTCCGAGGTGAACTTCTGGATGCGGTGGTTTTCTGTATCCGCCACATAGACGTTGCCGGAGCTGTCCGCAGCAATGCCCCCAGGCAAGTTGAACTCGCCCTCTGTGTTGCCCTCACTTCCCCATTTCTTGACGAGGACGTACGAGCTGCTCCCTTGAACCTCGAACGCGAACGACCAGAAAGCGCAAAGACCGAACAGAACTGCCAACCTCGACAACACTTTCCTCTTCATCGTTCCACCCTTTTGCTTGGAGTTCAATTATACCGGCATCAACGACACCTCCAGCCAGCCGCGATGACCACTCCGCGCTCGGCCCCACCATTCTAACCGACAACCAGCGACCGTACAAACGCATCCGGGGCGGACCACTCGCGGCCTTCCGCCCCTATCGCCATCAGCTCTCGCGTCTGGCCTTCTGGGAGAGCAAGTGAGCAATTCTCGTCGGCTCGGGGAGACGGTAGCCGCGGCAGGTTTCCAGGATGATCCTGACGGCTGACTCGATGTCAACCTTGTGCCCGGGAGAGACGAACACGGGTCTAACTCCGGTTCTTGTCCTGACGACGGCGCCGACCGTCTTGTCGTGATAAACGAGGGGACAGGATGCCCCTCTGGTCGCTTTTGGCTGGTCATGCTCGCCGACGAGCCTGCTTTTGGCACAGCCGATGGAAGGAATGTCGAGGAACAATCCTACATGGCACGCAAGCCCGAAACCTCGCGGGTGAGCCATTCCCTGGCCGTCGAGCATGACCACGTCGGGCGTCACGGGAAGCTCTTCGAAGACGCGCAGCAGAAGCGGGATTTCCCGGAAACTGAGAAGTCCCGGGATGTAGGGGAAGGTCGCCGCTCCTTTTTCTGTCCGGGAGAAAACCTCCTGGCCGGAGGGATATTCCTGGACGACCACCGCGGCGAAAAGGGCGTTGTCTTTCTTGGAGTAAGCGACGTCTGCACCTGCGACGTACCTGTACTTGCGCGGAAAAGGACGGAGGGAAATCCGCTCGGCGAGCTCCCGCTGGATGCGGACTGCCTCGTCGTAGCCAACATCGAAGGAATGCAGCTTTCGTATGAGCATAATCTGTCAGCAAGCCGTGATGACGCTGGAGCTTTGGAGCAAAGTAAAGGCTCACTTATTGGCCGTGGACTCCGCAGACAAGAAGGGGGAAGAGACAGGATTACAGGATAAACAGGATTACCCTGACAATCCGGTCATCCTGTCCCGTTCTCTGCGGTGAGTCCGGCCTGACTGGGGGATCGTTGTAGGAATGTTATTCCTATTGACAGCACGACGCAACCCTGTAATATAGAACCGTTACGCATGTCGAGAAGATGGGCGCACCAGTGCGGCCGATGGCAGGTCAGAACCGCCACAAGTCGCACGAAGAATACAAGGAGGTGCCCGAAATAAGACCTCTCCAGTTAGCGCGTACCTGCAAAGAGCTTGCTCTCGATAAGAAAGGGGAGGATATTCTCATCCTCGATTTACGGGGATTGTCCTCGGTCACCGATTATTTCGTCATCTGCCACGGCGCCTCTCGCAGACACGTTCAGGCCATCGCGGAAAACATCCGGGTCGGTCTGAAAAAGGTCAATGTTCGCGATGCGCACATGGAGGGGTTTCCAGAAGGAAGATGGGTCGTTCTTGATTACATAGAAGCCATTGTGCACGTATTCGACGAGGAGATGAGAAGGACCTATCAGCTCGAAGAGTTGTGGGGAGACGCCGCAAGAATTGAATAGAGTAATTCTCGCATCCATTTGCGACCAAATCCAACAGGCTCTGCATGCATTGAAAGAATCGGGGCAACTGAAGAGCCAGAGCCTCCCGCCCGTTTACCTGGAATCTCCGAGAGCGGGATCGCACGGCGACCTTTCCTCGAACGTGGCGATGAGGTTGGCCAGCGAGGAGAATCGCCCTCCCCTCGAGATCGCGCGGCAGATCGTAAAAGCCTTGTCTCCGGACTCGCCGGCAAAGAAATACTACGACGGGGTGGAGGTAGCGCCCCCGGGCTTTATCAACTTCTTCCTATCGCGTGCGAGCCTCGTCCTGCTCCTGCAAGAAATCCTCCAGGCATCGGAAGGCTTCGGTCGGTGTCCTATCGGGGAAGGGAAAAGCGCGAATGTCGAATTTGTCAGTGCGAATCCCACGGGGCCGCTCACCGTCGGGCACGGAAGACAGGCCATCATCGGCGACGTGGTCGCTAACGTTCTCTCCTTCTGCGGGTACAAGGTGACGCGGGAGTACTACTTCAACAACGCCGGAAACCAGATGCGAATTCTGGGCGAGTCTGTGAAGGCGAGATACCAAGAGCTTCGCGGGGAGACGGTCGAGTTCCCCGAGCAAGGTTACCAGGGCGACTACATTAAGGAAATTGCGGCTGCGTTGCGACAACAGCATGGCGATTCTCTGAAGGACGCGCCCCCGGAGCCGTTCCAGAAGGCGGCGGAGAAGAGCATCCGCGAGGAGATCAACCGAACCCTCGACAGAATCGGAGTCAAGTTCGACGTTTGGTTCAATGAGCACTCGCTCTACACCTCCGGCAAAGTCAGTGAGGTCGTCGAGAAGCTGAAGCAGCTCGGATACGCATACGCCAAAGACGGCGCGGTCTGGTTCAAAGCCTCCGCTTTCGGACAGGAAGAGGACAGGGTCATCGTGAAGAGCAGCGGTGAGCCGACGTATCGGCTGCCCGACATCTGTTACCACCTCGACAAAATCAATCGCGGCTACGACCTCATTGTGGACATCTTTGGCGCCGACCATCATGCGACGTTTCCTGACGTTCTGGCGGGTGTCCGGGCGCTCGGCTGCGACACCAACAAAATCCACGTGCTGATTCATCAGTTTGTTACGCTCAAGCGCGGTGGCGAGAAGGTGAAAATGTCCACGCGGCGAGCGACGTTCGTGACGGTGGATGACCTTCTCGACGAGATTGCGAAAGGGCTGCGATCAGAGCTTGCGGCGGCCTACGGAGAGGATTCGCCTCAGACGCAGCAGCCCGTCCTCGAGAGAATGGCGCGGGATGCCGTGCGATTTTTCTACAATATGCGGAGGATGGGCAGCCACCTCGACTTCGACCTCGACCTGGCGACCAAACGCACGATGGAGAACCCCGCTTACTACGTGCAGTACGCCCACGCGAGAATTTGCAGCATCTTCCGCGTTTACCGCGAGCAGACCGAGGCGCCGGACATTGATTTTGCCAGCGTCCCGGTCGAGAGGCTCGAATTGCTCACCGAGGAAAAGGAGGCATCCCTCATCAAGCTGCTGGGCCGCTTCCCCCGTCTCGTCGAAGAAATTGCGGACAAGTTCGAGCCGCACCGCCTGAACGAGTATCTCCTGCAACTGGCGACGAGCTTCCAGAGCTACTACAACGAGCATCGCGTCATCGGCGACGACCCAACCCTGACCCTCGCCAGACTGTGCCTCGTGAAAGCCGTGCAAATTGTCCTATGCAACGGTCTTTCTCTCCTCGGCGTCTCCGCCCCGGAGAAGATGTGATTGTCGTGCTGGCGCCTGTTGAGGGCCTGAAGTATCCCTATTTCAGTCGCGAAGAGGAGCGAAGGGCAACGCCGCCATCTCGGCGGCAGCGCGGGGGACGTCTCCTCCCCCTGAATCCGTGGGCAGGATGCCCACGAGACAGCCGGCAGGATGCCAGCGGTACGCGCTCCTCGCCCATTCCGTGAGGGCGTTGGAGCCGCCTGCCCCCAAAATGGCGCCACCCTCAGGGCCAAACACGTCGAGCGGCCATGGACAGAAGCAGCAGTGTTCTTGTCGGTGGGCTTCAAGGCCTTGGCGATTTCACCCGCGGCCGGCGCCGCCCTGCACCCAGGCGGAGAATGAGTGTAGAAGAATTTGTGCCCGGACCGGAGGAATCCCATGCCCGCACGGAAAAGGAACGACCAACTGACGAACGATATACTCGCCTTTGGGGAAGAGCGCCTCCGGATAAGTGAGAACCTGACGATGTTTCTCGGGCAGTACCCGGATCGGTGGATTGCCGTTAAGGGCGGGCAAGTGCTCGCCACCGACCCGGACCTTTCTGGCTTGGCGGACAAGCTTCGTGACCTGGCCCATACTTGCGTCGAATTCATCGGTCGTGAGGGACTCGAGATTGTAGTGTGACCGTTGATGGCTGGCCGGACTGATTGGAGGGCGCCCTATTCTCTTTCTGTGTTATCGTCGCCTTTGGTGGGTATCATTGGCGAGCTAATGTAGTATTCCTCCGAGAGCCACTTGTGGAGGTCAACGAGCTTGCATTTCCGCGAGCAGAATGGGAAGTAGGAGGGTGGATTCGGGCCGCTGAGGTCGTAGGGAAGAGGCTCGCGGCATATCGGGCATTTAGGAGTCCTTCTCCTTTTTTGGCTTTGCGGTGTCTTTGCGGGACTCATGTTTTTCGCCGTCCTTTGGTTTCTCGGCTGAGCCGCTCTTAGCCGCATCGGCTTCTTTCTTAGCTTTCTCGACATAGGAGGGGCTGCGGTAATCGGTCTGATGGAATCCCGACCCCTTGAAAATGATCCCCGCTCCTGCTCCTATGAGTCGCTGAACTTTGCCCTTACAACACGGACACCGCTTGAGGGGCGGCTCGGTGATTTTCTGAAACTCCTCGAATTTATGACCGCACTTTTTACACTCGTATTCGTACGTTGGCATTTGTTCCTTCCTCTTCCTGGCATCCGGTCTTTTCCATCTCTCCAACTGGAACCGGGGAGACAGGACTCAGATTCTCTGTCATGGGTGCTCCATTTCGAGGCGATAGAATCGCCTGCGCCAGCCGATGGGGAGCAGCCCGGTGTCGGTGCAGGAAGTCGTCTCGCCCCCGGAGGCTACGGTCTTGACCTTTCGCCATTCGTCACCGATGAGATCGTTGCGTATCCACAGGCTGTAGCTATCATTGGGCTGGCTGTTCCAGATGAGGTACCGTCCGCCGGGCGGGGGCCAGTCTGTAAAGCCGAATTCCGTCAGGGCAAAACGGCTGGAGTTGAACTCGTAGGCCCCCATGTCCACGAACGCCAGCAAGGGATATTTCCAGCGGGCGATGCGCAGGTTTCCGTCCATATCCAATCCGGGCGGGGTAAGGACGGAATTCGTCCCCGCGTCAATGCACGGCGAATCGGACAGAAGACGGTAGTCGTTGTCCTCGTAAGTGGTCCACTTGTCGTCGGGCCCGTTCGGGTCGGCGAAGAGCGGATCGAGCGCTATATTTCCGTCGCCTCCTCCGGTCCAATTTTGAATGCAGCAAAAGGTCGGAGCGCTCGAGTTGCCAATCTGCTCTCTGGTGTCCCCGGCGAACCCCCAAATGATGCAATACGCTATCGTGCCTTGGCAGAAATACACATTGCCAGGGGAGTCCGTGGCGGAATTGCGGAGAATCGTGTTGTTCAGAATGGCGCCATCGCAGGCGTGAAACCCGGCGCCGGTCTTAGCGGAGTTTCCAGCGACGACATTGCTCCGAATAGTCCCATCGCAGCCAATGATCCCGCCGCCGCTGCCCGAAGCGGAGTTCTCGATAACGAGGTTGTTCTCAATCGTTCCGTTACACAGGCTCACGCCTGCCCCCGAGCCGGCGTAATTTGCGCGAATGGTGTTTCTCCTGATGACGCCTCCGCAGTGAATCAGCCCACCCCCTTGTCCTGCAGTGATGGGAAGAATTGTGTTGGCCTCGATTCTGTTGCCTTCGATGAGGCCGTTGCAGGCGAAAAGCCCGCCGCCTTTGTATTCGGCGGTGTTCCACCGGATGGTGTTGCCCCCGATTCGGCCATGGCAATCCGATAGTCCACCACCGTCATACGCCGAGTTCATTTCAATGTAGTTGTTCCGGATAACCCCGTCGCACCAGCAAATCCCGCCGCCTAAAAGGTTGCCGGTGTTCATCCTGATGACGTTGTTTTCGATAGTGGCGTGTGTGCGCTGAGCCTCAGTTCCGCCGAGAATTCC
>CAZFAP010000124.1:2948-14608 GCA_964516325.1 uncultured Verrucomicrobiota bacterium | reverse complement strand
GCCAGGGGATTTCGGGATGGGCCTCTTTCAACTGCTGTGAGACCCGGCGCGCTGCCTCCCCGATGATCTCCAGATGCCGCTCTACGGCGCCGCGCAACATGCGATCCGTCAGATAGTCCTTCGGACTCTTACCCCGGACAAAATCCTGGATCGCTACTGCGGCGTCCAGCATGTCCCAGAGGTAGGCCTTGTTGTCGTCCTCAGACCGCATGGATTATCTCCCGTGAAGAGAGAATTCTCTTGCGGCGATACGGGTTGCGGAGCCCCTCTTTCTCGACCAAGTCCACGTTCCTGCCCGTCATTGCCTCTAACTCGTCCTTCATGGTCACCAGGTCCCACAAACTCCAGGGTGCTTCCGGATCGAAACTCACCAGAAAGTCCAGGTCACTCTCCGGGCCGAAGTCATGCCGAAGCGCCGAACCGAAAATGGACAATTCTCGCACGCGCCATTTCCGGCAGAACTCTGCCAGAGCCTCGCGGTCCAATTTCACGTTTGGATTCATATTGTTATTTCCCGGGGCATGGCGACCCCGGCTATGATTCACGGCCAAGATGCCCGTGCCATTTCCTTACTCCAGTTCCACCTCGCCCGGCCGGCGCGTGCTCCGCATTCGATCCTGAACCATGCGATCGATGCGAAACGTCCCGTTGCGGCGCAAGTGACGCTGCGCCTGAAGCATACACTCCCCTTGAGCTTCCCCCCTCAGAACACGCACTGCGGATGGGGGCAGCCGCCCGAGTATTCGGAATCGGCGGAAATCGGTTGGGCTGCTGCGGGCGCCTCCAACGCCGCCGAAGCCTGGGCGAGCTGGAGGACCTGCTCCCTCCGCGTCCCATAACGATATATGGTAACGCCCTTGCATTTCAAGCGATAAGCTAACAGATAGACTTCCCGCACGTCGTCCACAGTGGCGTTTTCGGGGAGATTGACGGTCTTGGAGACGGAATTGTCGCAGGATTTCTGAAAAGCGGCCGTGCCTTCATGACTGGAGCCCGAGCCTTGCGCGCACTGCGGTTCGTACTTGCTCCGCCGCACGCACCGCCTTTTGCCCAGCCTCCTTGTCAGCCTGGACCCCCGGATAACGGGCAGCAACACTGAACGAGCCCAGGCTCCCGAGTTCGGCCTTCAGAGAAGCCAGTTCCGGAAACTTTTCTCCAATTAGGTCAGCCAAAACGACAAGGTCGTGTGTCTTTTCGAAAGGGATCTGGTGTTCCTCCAAGAAAGCCTTCAAATACTTCTCCGCGCACTGCTGCGCATGAAAACAGACCCCGTCCCAAACGGGGTCGGCGGCTTCGAGTTCCCGCTGAGCGATTTTCCAGTCTCCTTCAGCCTTGTCAATCCACTCTTTTGTCCTCTGCTTCATAGAGGGTAATCCCTTTGGTCACGACTTCCGTCTCAAAAAGGCTTTTCTCGGCGAGGTAAGCGTCCAGCTCAGCCGCTCTTCTAACAATGATGTCTAAGGGAAAGGGATGGTCAATGGAGGCGGAGATTCGGGCAGCGACGTGAAGGGGATGCTCGTCGGTTTCAATAACTACCATTAAATCTACGTCGCTACCCTCGGTCGGTTCACCCTTGGCGTACGAGCCAAACAGCATGACTTTCTGCGGGTGGAACTGGTCCACGATCTGGCGGGCCAGTTCTTGAATGTCGCTCAAAGTTACTCTGCGGTTTCGATCGGTCATAAGTGCCGTAACCCGCTCCGCAACACCCTTCCTTACGTGAATGCTGCGTTCCCATCAGAACACGCACTGCGGATGGGGGCAGCCGCCCGAGTATTCGGAATCGGCGGAAATCGGTTGGGCTGCTGCGGGCGCCTCCAACGCCGCCGAAGCCTGGGCGAGCTGGAGGACCTGCTCCCTCCGCGTCCCATAACGATATATGGTAACGCCCTTGCATTTCAAGCGATAAGCTAACAGATAGACTTCCCGCACGTCGTCCACAGTGGCGTTTTCGGGGAGATTGACGGTCTTGGAGACGGAATTGTCGCAGGATTTCTGGAAGGCGGCCTGCATCTGGACATGCCAAGTGGGCGAGACATCAAAGGCTGTGACGAACAGGCGCGCGACATCTTTCGGAACGGAGCGGAGACCTCGGACAGAGCCTCGTTTGGCGATTTCCATCATGAGTTGAGAACTGTAGAAGCCGCGGTCTCTGGCGACTTCCTCGAAATAGGGATTGACTTCGAGAAGCCTCGCTCCCTCCATGACGTTTCGGACAAAGGAAAGGGCGAAGACAGGCTCGATGCCGCTGGAGCAGCCAGCGATGATGCTGATGGTGCCAGTCGGGGCGACGGTCGTTACGGTGGCGTTCCGAAGACGGAGGTTGTTTTTGGCGTAGCGGCTCTTTTCCCAGTTCGGGAAGACACCCCTTTCGGAAGCAAGTTGGGCGGAAGCGGCTTTTGCCTCCTCTTGAACGGCTCGCATGATTCGGCGGCCAAGGGCGAGTCCTTCCTCGGAATCATAAGGCACGCCGAGGCGGAAAAGCATGTCGGCGAAGCCCATGACGCCGAGACCGATCTTGCGGTTTCCACGTGTGATTTTTTCGATTTCGGGGATGATATAGCGGTTGGCGTCTATGACGTTGTCGAGGAATTGGACAGCGACGCGGACGGTCTGCCTGAGCTTCTGCCAGTCAACGTTGCCGCCATTGACCATTCGGGCAAGATTGATGGAGCCGAGGTTGCAGCTTTCGTAAGGGAGAAGCGGAAGTTCGCCGCAGGGATTTGTGGATTCGATGGCGCCGAGTGCGGGCGTGGGATTGTGGCGGTTGATCTCGTCAATGAAGACTACGCCGGGGTCGCCGGCTTTCCAGGCGGTGGTAACGATGAGGTCGAAGACCGACTTCGCCGAAAGCCGCTGGCTTTGTTTTCCATTTCTCGGATTAATGAGGGGATAATCGCGGCCGGCTGCGAGAGCACGCATGAACCTGTCCGTCGCGGCGACGGAGATATTGAAGTTTCTCAGAAAGCCTTCCTTGGTCTTGGAGGCGATGAATTCGAGGATGTCCGGATGGTCCACGCGGAGGATGCCCATGTTGGCGCCGCGGCGTCTTCCGCCCTGCTTGACGACCTCGGTCGCCGTATCGTAAACGTGCATGAAGGAGACGGGGCCGGACGCGACGCCTTTCGTCGAGCCGACGATGTCGCCGTTCGGACGAAGGCGGCTGAAGGAGAAGCCCGTGCCGCCGCCCGTCTGATGGATGAGCGCCATTTCGGTCAAGGCGCGGAAAATGCCCGGCATCGAATCCTCGACGGGAATGACGAAGCACGCGGACAGTTGCCCCATCGGCAAGCCCGCGTTCATCAGGGTCGGCGAGTTGGGGAGGAAGTCGAGGGAGGACATGACGCGGAGGAATTCCTCCTCCCAGCGGGAGGCATTGGATTCCGAGCCGTAGTTCAATTCTGCTTTGGCGATGGCGACGGCGACACGGCGGAACATCCCCATTGGAGTCTCGACGACGCGCCCTTCCTCGTCCCGCCGGAGATACCTTCGCTCCAGGACGCGGACGGCGTTCACAGAAAGCTTCAACTCGTCCTGAACGCCGAGGAGTCTCTTGGTTTCCCGGAGTTGGGCGCGGTGCTGGCGATAGAGAATGTACTTTTTTGCCGCCTGCGCGTACCCCTCGCGGATAAGGACTTCCTCGACGATGTCCTGGATTTGCTCGACGGAAGGGTATCTTCGGGAAAGCCGCACGCGGGCGACGGCAGAAACTTTCAGCGCGAGTCTCTTCGCCACTTCGCCATCCGCAGCCCCAGACGCGGCAAGGGCCCGCTCGATGGCCCTCTCGATCCTCGCCTGGTCAAACGCGACCAGCGAGCCATCTCGCTTGCGGATTTTTTGAAAATCGATTCGCGCAGACATAAGATCCTGCCCGGCCCCCAACGATGGAAAACCGCTGGATTGGGGCCGCGGGCTTCTCACTTCTGCCAGCCGGTTCTGCGACGGTCGGGAACACAATTAGGGTAATCGCTCCGGCGCGAACCCGCAAGAAGAATCGTGCGAAGGGCCTTCGGCATGGAGGGGGAAAGGCGCGGGAGGGCTCTGGGCGTGCCCGGAGGCGTGATGCACTGTTCAATGAACCGAGCACGAAAGGCAAGGGTCGTGGGCGCGGACGAGGATTTCGCACCAGCGGCGCATTTCCTTTGTGAGCCGCCGGTCGCGACCGTCGGCACTACGGGAGAACCTCCACACGGTAGAACCGGCGCCGAGCCTGGCGGGCCGGGCCAAGACCATGCGAGCCGGCGTCCGTCCAAGAAATGAGGCCGGTGTCTGAACCGGGCAGCGCGTCGCCGGCGGGGAGCCAACTGAGTAGATCGTCTGACACCCAGACCATGTAGGTCTTCTCGACTGCGCAATCCCAGTGGAGCGCGGGCTCGCAGGCGGGACCGCTAAACGCCCTCATGCCGAAATCTCGCCGAAACTTCTGAATTCTGGCGTTGTGCGTGTCTGCAACGTAAACGCTGCCCGAACAATCCGCTGCTATGCCGGACGGGCCCCCAAGACCCGTGGAGTCTGTCCCGAACTGACCCGCCCCTGAACCCAGAGAGCCCCATTTGGCGAGCACCCTTCCTGAGGGGTCGAACTTTTGAACCCTGTAATTCCACATTTCCACGACGAACACGTTTCCAAGAGAGTCCACAGCTACGTCAATGGGAAACGCCAGCTCTCCATCACCGGAACCATATTTTCCCCACGCCGCGAGGAAATTCCCGTCGGAGTCGAACTTCTGGACCCTGCAGTTGCTGGTGCAAGCGACGTAGACGTTTCCAAAGGAATCGACCGCTATGCCGTAAGGGTCCCGGGACTGAAATTCTCCGTTGCCCGTGCCGGCACGCCCCCATTTGGTGACGAAGTTTCCGGAAGGGTCGAACTTCTGAATCCGGTGGTTGTCGGTGTCGGACACGAAAATGTTTCCGGAGGAATCCACCGCTATGCCGTGGGGCCTTGCGACCTCCCCATCGCCGTTCCCGCCGGAACACAAGAGGCCAAGGAAATTGCCCGAGGGATCCAACTTCTGGACCCTGCTCAGCGCGTCCACGACAAGGATGTTTCCCTCAAGGTCCACGGCCACATCCCAGGGAAAGATTAAGTCCCCGTCCTCGTACCCGTGGGAGCCCAGTTCGCCCATAAAACGTCCGTCAAGGTCGAATTTCATAATCCGATGATTCTCGTTATCAGCAATGAAAAGCTGGCCGGACGGGGATATGGCCAGTCCGATCGGTCCCCATTTGGAGAACTCCCCATCGCCGCCGCCGTGCCATCCCCACTTGCCGAGGAAGTTGCCGTCGGGATCGAACTTCTGAATTCTCTCATTCATGTTGTCGGCAACATAAACGTTGCCGTAAGCGTCCGCCGAAACGTCCACAGGCGACTGAAATTCGCCCTCCCTGCCGCCTCTGCGGCCCCATGAGCGGAGGAAATTCCCCTCAGGATCGAACTTCTGAATGCGATCGTTGTCGGTGTCGGCTATGAGGATGTTTCCCGCTGGGTCCAGGCCTATCCCCCACGGCTCCATCAGCTCCCCTTTTGCGAACCCGCCGGAACCCCACTTTCCCAGGAACCCCCCCGACGCGTCGAACTTTTGAACCCTGTTGTTCCTCTTGTCCAGAACAAGAACATTCCCGGCGCGATCCGCCGCGAGCCCGTCCGGCCACCAGAACTCTCCATCGGCGTTTCCCTCACGGCCCCATTTGGTGAGAAATCCACCGGAAGGGTCGAATTTCTGAACCCTGTTATTGAGCACATCAGCGACAAAAATGTTTCCGGAGGAATCCACGGCGACACCGCCAACGACGTTGAACTGTCCCTCGCCAGCGCCGGCGGAGCCCCATTTCATTAGGAAGTTCCCTGAGGGGTCGAACTTCTGAACTCTGCTGTTGCCGCTGTCGCCGACGTATACGTTTCCGGAGCCGTCCAAAGCGATGTGGCGGGGCATGTCGAACTCCCCCTCGGCGAAACCGTGGCCGCCCCAGCTGGTCAGCAAGTCGCCAGAACCATCGAATTTTTTGACCACGTAGTTGCCGGAATCCGCGACGAAGACATGCCCGGAGGAATCCGCCGCCACCCCGCGGGGATGGGCAAATCGCCATCCATCGGGTGGGTCCGGCCACATCTTAACGAAGGCGTATGACTCGGCGCCCTCAGCCCCAATCAGGCACAGGCCGGACGCGCACCCGCTCAAAAAACAGCCGATTCCGGCAAACCGTCTCGTTCTCATATTTATCTCCTTCTGTTGTTCCCAAGACGGTGCCATGAGGCCATTGGACCGTACGAAATCACAATATCGCTGCGCAAGCTGGACGTCAAGTTGCGTTTGCAGAGCGAGCCAGCGTGGCAGGCAGTGGACCCCTTGATCGTTGGTGGCCTTAAGGGCGAGGTGAGGGGGAGCAGCGGGGTCGGTGGACAGGGCAGCAGAAGCAGGGGTCGTACGCGCCGGCAGGTGAGCCTGCCGCTGCGCGAGGCGCCTTTGCGTTCTGTACCAAACGGCTGGCGCGCTTCAGTGGACGGAACATGAGAAACACGGATCATACGCCCGCGCGAGCATTTCACACCAGCGGCGGATTTCTTTGGTGGGGCGGTCGGCTATTTGCTCGGCGAGCCCTCGGAAGTCTGCTTCGATGCGCATGAAGTTGTGGGCGGTGGGCGTAACAATGTTGGCTTTTTCGACGATGCCCCTCCGGTTGACGGCGTAGAAGTGGTGGAGGAGGCCGCGTGGAGCTTCGGTAACGGCGCCCCCTTCGCCCGCTTGAACGCGGACAAACGGTTTCTCGTCTTTCGGGTCGAGGGACTCAATCATCTGGATGCAATCTTCGAGGCCGTGGACGATCTCGATGGCCTGTGCGAGGTTATTGTGGAAGGGGTTGTAATCGGGAACTTTGAATCCGACTTGCTCGGCGAGCTCTTTCGCTTGAGGGAAGAGCTGGTCGTATTTGAGGTTCACGCGGGCGAGGGCGCCGACCATGATTGGGGCCTTTCCATCGCGTCGGGTCTGCTTGGTGTTTGCATACGGCATTTGGAACTCGGTGAAGTGCTTGTAGTAATCGTCTTCGGAAATCCTCATGCCCCTATTCGAGACGAGTTCGCCGACCTCGATGGCGTACTTCTGTTCGTTGCGGATAGTGACGAATTCTCTTTCAGAGCCGAAGCCGAGGTCCTGGAAATCCGCGACCATTCTGAGCGTTTCGACGGCGTCCGGGCGGATGGCGATGAGGGCGTCGCGCATGTCGCGGAGGCTCTGGCGGGAAGGAATCCGGGTGAAGCCGCCGACTACGGTTCCCACGGGATGAAGCGCGCGACCGCCGCCGACGAGCTTGGTGAGGTCGTTGAGGGGCGTTCGCATGCGAAGAAGGCGTTCGACGACCTGCGGATAACGGCCGAGCATCGAGGGAAGACCGGGATAACCTTCGTAGTCGGGGAGAGCCAGAGCGTAAAGGTGGACGACGTGGCTGGAGACGAGCTGGCTCATGGCGAGGAGGTCTCGGAGGAGGACGACCTGCGGGCTGGGCTGGACGCCCATCGCCTTTTCGAGGGCGCGGATGGCGGTCGTCATGTGAGAGACGGGGCAGATGCCGCAGATGCGAGCGACGATGTCGGGCACTTCGTTATAGCCCCGCCCGACCAGGAACCCCTCAAAGAAGCGAGGAGGCTCCCAGATGCGAAGCTCGACGGTTTCGGGTTCGCGGCCGGCGATAGTGAGGTAGATGGCCGCCTCGCCTTCAACTCTGGCGATATAATCAACCTTGATCGTCTTTTTGCCTGTTTTCACAACCATTAGCGACTTCCGTTTCGGATTGGCATCAGTTCGTGTTACTACCTCCCCAACGGCATATTGCGCGTCAGGGCTTTAACCGCGGAGCACGCAGAGCACGCCGAGCGACAAACCTACCTTGTAAAGGCCCCGCCGGAGGTTGCCCCCTCTCCTCCTGCGACCTTGTGAAATTCAAACGTCGGATAGCCGAACAAGCTAAATCGGCGGACAATCTCGTCGGGGGGCAATCCCAACTGCTCGAACCTCTGAGCGAGAGCGATGCTGTTGGCGTTGGACATTGGCCCCCAGCAGGAATAGCAAGCTCGCCCATTGCTCGGGCACATGGCGCCGCAGCCGCCGTTGGTTACGGGTCCCATGCAGGGGAGGTTCTCCGTGAGCAACAGGCAAGGGTTTCCCTTCATTTTGCACTCGACGCACACGCAATGCTCGACCATGTTCGGCCTTTTGTCGAGGAGAAGAGAGGTAACGTACTCGTAGAGGTCTCTTTCCCCGACGGGGCATCCGCGAAGGACCGCGTCCACCCTCACGTACTCGTCAACGGCGTGAGCCTTGACGGAATGTATCGAAGAAATATCCCGATAGACCCTCGTCTCCACTTCGAGTTCAGGGGTCATGTTCTTTATCGCGGGGATGCCGCCGTTGGTGGCGCACGAGCCGATGGGGACGAGATATTTGCTGTTGCGGCGGACCATTTTCAACTGGTCGGCTTGCTCGGCTTCGGTTATGGCGCCTTCGATGAAAGCGATGTCAAAGGGGCCTTCCTCGGCATCCGACTCGGTTTCCATTTTGCCATAGACGATGTCCACGGCGCCGAGGACTTCCTTGAGATGCTGGATGAAATAGATGAGCTGAAACTGGCACCCGGCACAGCAACTGTATTTGAAAATGCCAAGTCTGGGCTTACGCATCGAATCCTCCTACAACAATGTGTCTGCGAGGCCGGTGAGTTCCTCGCAGCGGAAGACCGGCCCCTCTTTGCAGATGAATTTGGGGCCAAGCTGGCAGTGGCCGCAGTGTCCGGTGCCGCAGCGCATTCTTCGCTCGAGGGAGACGTAAATCCGGGAAGCGGGGAATCTTCTCAGGAGAAGGCCCCTGGCGACGAACCGCATCATGATTTCGGGGCCGCAAGTAAGAACGGCCGCATTGTCCGGCTCGATGTCCATTTGGGCGAAGAGGCCGGTTACAACGCCGGTGTGGCCCTTCCACTCCTGACCGGGCGGCACCTCGTCAACGGTCAGGAGAAGGGTTGTGTTCGGCTGGCTGCGCCACGAGTCGAATTCTTCGCAGAAGATAAGCTCCCCCGGCGTGCGGGCGCCGAAAAGGATGGCGATTTTCCCATAGTCGGCTCTCCGGTCGAATACCTCCAGAAAGAATGGCCTCAGAGGAATCATGCCGACACCGCCAGCGACGATGAGAAGGTCTTTTCCCTTGACCTCCTCGAGGGGCCAGGCGGAGCCGAAGGGGCCGCGGACATGAATGGTATCGCCCGGCTTGAGTTTCATGAGGGCTTTGCTTATGCGTCCGACGGCGCGGATTGTGTGCTCGAAGAGGTCGTCGGCTCGCGGGGGAGAACTGAACGTGAACGGCGCCTCGCCGAATCCGGGGAGTCCAATCATATTGAACTGCCCGGACCGAAAATCGAGCTTTGGCTCCCCATTCCGCAGCCGGAGCGTATAGGTCCGGATGTCAGACGTGTGGTCTTTCGTGGAAATCAGAACGGCTTCTTTAGGAAGCTGCAAATTCATTTTCTCTCCTCATCAGCCCGAATCTCGGCTGCGATTTCGGTGAGGTCTATGGAAGTGGGACACCAGGTCATGCACCGCCCACACCCGACGCAGCCAAAACAGCCGTACTGCTGTACCCAGTAGCTCAGCTTGTGGCAGACGAACTGGCGCAGTCGTGCCTCCCGCGTTGACCGGAAATTCCCGCCGTGGACCTGGGCAAATCGTTCGTCCTGACAGGAGTCCCAGCGGCGGATTCTTTCAATGACCGACAGATCGAGTCGGGCTTTGTCCCAGGTGTCGTAACAGAAGCAGGTGGGGCAGACCATAGTGCAGTTGGTGCAAGAAAGGCAGCGTCCCTCCCCCGTAACCCGCCAGGTGGGATGATTGAGATTCCGCCTCAGGAGCGCGGGAAGGTCGGTTACGTCGAGCCTCTTTCGGAACCGGTCCTTTGCCGCCGCCTCTCGTTTGAGCTTCTCGCCCACGTCATCGGGAGAGAGGGGCTTGGACTTCACCTCGGCGAAGAGGGCTTCGCCATTTCCGCTGAAGGTCTCCACAAGAAAGCGGTCGCCGAGGTCGGTCAGAAGAGCGTCGCATCCCTGAGGAGGCCCCTGTCCCATCCAGTACCCGAAGAATGGTCCTGTGCCTATGGAAGCACAGAAGCACTTTTCGCCGACATTCTGGCAGTTCAGCCCAATGACGATGAGATTCGCGCGCAGCGCCGCGTAATGGGCGTCCGTCATTTGTCCGAGAAAAACCCTTTCCAGGACGAGGAGGCCGTGCAAATCGCACGGATGAAGTCCAAAAAGGACACGTTTTTCGGCCTGGGGCAGGGCTTCCTCAATCGCGTATCCTCCGTTTTCACATTTGAGAAACCGCAGGAGCGTCTGCTGCGGGGCGTAAACCGATTTGGAGGGGGGAATGGTGGTACTCGAGTAATCCCAGGCAAGTTGCGAAGCGGACTCGATCGGCTGAAACGAGGAGACTTTGCCCTGTGCGACGGGGGCAATGACGCCGAGGCGCCGTCGAAGCTCCTCGATCCAGGCGTTAAGACACTCTTTGGTTATGATCTTAGCAGAGACTTGGTTGGTCATCGTTCGTACGGCCTTTCAGAGGCGAGGAGGTCTCTTACCCCAGTCGTACCACTTCCAGACATCCTGAGTAAGGTCCTCGTACGTCTTCTTGAGCTGCTGGAAGAGCCGGGCATTCTCGATGGCGATGGCGCCCTGGTTGGCAAGCGCGGTGAGGAATTCCTCGTCGTCCTCGGTGAACCGGTACGGAACGGAAGCGTAAACCCGCAGGACGCCGACCGGTCTCCCTTTAATTTGAAGCGGAAGACCGAACATGGAACGGATGCCCTCCATTCTCGTCTCCTCGGGATACTGGAGCTTGGTATCCATCTCTTCCTCTGTGACCCGGACGGCCTTGCCAGAGAGAATTTCTCGGTCCAGAGGGCTTCGGTCAACGTGGACGGGGCCCTTTTCGAGATATGCCTCGCTCAAACCATGGGTTGCCTTGATTTCCAAACGCTGCCCTTCCTCGTCGAGCAAACGGACGGAAGCGCCCTTGAAATTCAGGATTTCCGCGGCACATCGAACGATACTCTGGAGAACCTTGTCCAGGTCGAGGCTGGAGCTGATGGCCTGGGCGACCTGTGCAAGGCCCTGCCGCTCCTGACGGATTCGGAACTTTTCGAGGATGTTGCCCCCCTGAACGGCGAGGGTAACCGCAATCTTAACTTCTTGGGGTGTGCAACGGTGAGGTTCCGAGCGATAAACGCGGAGAACGCCGATTATTCTGTCCCGTACGGGGAGGGGGACGCACAGCATGGACTTTATCCCTTCCCGAGCAGCCTGCTCGGGGTAGAGGACGCGGCTCTCCTTGGCGACATCTTCGATATCCACTACCTCTCCATGAATGACATCTGCGTCCAGAGGAGCTTTGGAAAGAGCCACCGGCCCCTTCCGCAAGTACTCTTCGCTCAAACCGTAAGACGCGCCGAGTTCAAGGAGCTCCCGTTTTTCATCGAGCACGCGAACGGAGCAGCCTTTTGCGTCCATGACCCGCGCACATCCCGAGACCAGGATGTCGAGGGCTTCCCCACGACTTTTTGCTGACGCAAGGTCCACGCACACACGGCATAGACCGGGAGCAAAATCGCGACCCGAACT
>CAZFAP010000124.1:0-2938 GCA_964516325.1 uncultured Verrucomicrobiota bacterium | reverse complement strand
TTTTCAGCCTCCTTTTGATGCCTCGAAAGAGCGGATTGCCCTTTTGAGGTGGGCGTACTCTGCGTTTTCTGCGTTGAAATAAAGGGGGAGAGCCGAGATAGTGAGAGTGAGTCCGCAAGTATTCTTGCAGAAGGCTTCCCCAAAATCCACAGAAATCTGTGGCGCCGGCCACCGGCCGAGAACAAGTGCAGAGAGCACCCGCCACCTGGCCGAAGAAGCCACTGCCGATACCAGGGTGCGCAGGTGCTCAACCTGGGTGCAAAATAAGGGGTGCTTCTACCAGATTCCTTGTTCAACGGCAAGCGTTTTTTTTCACGTGGTGTAATCCCTCACTCTCGGGGGGCGCTCACCGCAGTCTTATCCTGGCGCACCCAAGACGCCAAGAATTCATCCGGTGTCCTGCCTTGCGTGCTTGGCGGCTTTGCGAGAGCCCCCGGAAGCCGGGGCCCCCGGCCACGTGGCGGTGATTTTCAGGGCAGAGAGCGCAGAGGGCCCAGAGGACAGATGGTTGCGGTACCCGCCCTTGGAGGGACCCGTGAAGCGCCATGGGCAAGATGCCCATGCCACAACGAAACCTCTATTTCTGCGATCCGGGACGATACCCCCACCGCCCGAAAGTGAGGGTTTACTCCCCGAGCTTTTCTTCGTGTTGCCAACGAGTCTTCTCCCGTGCTACTCTCTGGGTGAAGCGGAGGATTGCCGGTTTCGCGGTCGCATGAGCCTGTACAAAGGCATTGCGCTTGTGCCCGTTTGCCTGATCCACGTTATAGCGAGGGGCTATCTGTGCTTTCCCGGGCGCCTGCGTGGTCCGACCTCGCGAAGGCGCAAACTCAGAGGCCGCTTGCACTGATGCTTTACTTATCAAGAGGAGAACCGTATGACCGGACTTGAGAGGATGATGACCGCGTTGAGGCGGGGAGAGCCGGATCGAGTCCCCATGTTTGAGCTGATTGTCAACGAGCCGGTTATTCAGGCGCTTTATCCGGACTTATCGCAGAGCGCAAAGTACCAGAGGGGATCGGAAGGGATTTACGAGATACAGGCGGATTTCATCGAGAGAGAAGGTCTGGACGCGATTGTCATATTTGAGGATATGCGGTGTAAGAAATGGATTGACGCGGAACATTACGAGGACGAATGGGGGATAACGTGGCAAATTCCTCCAAGCGGCATTCCGTACGTGGTCGCCCATCCCATCCAGACGGAAGAAGATTTGGATTCCTATGTCCCCCCGGACCCAGAGGTGGACTACCGTTTCGACACGCTCAAGGACGCCGTGAAGCGGTTCAGGGGAGAGAAGGCGATAATCTTCCTGGGGCACGACGCGTTCGAGTTTTCCCATTACCTGAGAGGTCTGGACAATCTCCTCGTGGATTATGTTCTGAATCCGGATTTTGCCAAAAGGTTAGCCAGGATTGTCGCCGACTACAAACGGCGGGTCCTGGAGATAGCCGCGGACGAAGGCGCGGACATTCTTCTCACGGGGGACGATTACGCTCACCGGCAGGCGCCCATCATGTCTCCGCAGCACTTCCGGGAATTTGTTCTTCCGTATGTTCAGGAGATGGTGGACGTCGCCAGGGGAAAGGGCATTCCATTCATCAAGCACACGGACGGCAACCTCTGGCCAATCATTGACATGATTGTGGATACGGGGATTGATTGTCTCGACCCTCTTGAGCCGATGGCAAGCATGGACATCGGCCAGGTGAAAAAGCGGTACGGCGACAGGATTGCCGTTGCGGGGAATGTGGATTGTGGAGAACTCCTTTCCCGCGGCACGCCGGAGGAGGTCGTCGAGGCGGTGAAAGAGACGATTGCCAAAGCCTCCCCCGGAGGCGGGCACATTCTGGCTTCTTCCAACAGCATTCACCCGGCGGTCAAGCCGGAGAATTACCGCGCCATGGTCGAAGCCGGGAAGAAGTACGGGCGTTATCCCCTCGACCCGAAAATGGTGGAGGAATATCGAGAGAAGAATTACATTGCGCAGTATCTTTAGGCGCGGGAGGGAACCCGGTGGTTGGGTCGGCGTACCTTGGGTTGTTTGATGCCAAGGAGAGAGTCCGACGACTGCAAATAAAGAAACGATCGCTTTGCTGCGCAGGCCACACCGGGCCGACAATGGGCTTTTGACATTCAGAAAAATTGGTGGAGGCAAGCAAAGGACAACCATGGATAGTAAAGTCATCGAAAGAGCAAAGGAGCATTTTGCAAAAGTGCTTCAGGAGCAGCTCGATCGCGTCGAGCGAATGAAGAAAGGCGAGGAATGGACTGATTATTCTAAGTTGAAGCCAATCATCATTGGGGTCGTCGGCGGAGATGGTATTGGGCCCTACATCGCACAGGAAGCCCAGCGGATTTTGGAGTTCTTGCTGCGGGAGGAAAAGGCTTCGGGAAGGGTGGAGTTCAGGGTGATTGAGGGGTTGACCATAGAGAACCGGGCCAAGCAGATGAAAGCTATCCCCGACGACGTTCTCGACGAAATCAAGAAATGCCACGTTATCCTCAAAGGGCCGACGACGACTCCCAGGAAGGGGGACCCCTGGCCGAATATCGAGAGCGCAAACGTTGCGATGCGCCGGGCGCTTGACCTTTTCGCAAACGTTCGACCGGTCAGCATTCCGAGAGAAGGGGTTGACTGGATTTTCTTCCGCGAGAACACTGAAGGCTCCTACGTCTTAGGAAGCAAGGGAGTTGAGGTGACCGAGGACCTGGCAGTGGATTTCACGGTTACGACAAGTCAGGGCAGCGAGAGAATCATCCGACTGGCTTTCGAGTACGCGAAAAGGAACAGTGTCAATCGTGTTACAATCGTAACAAAAGCGAACGTCGTGAAGACGACGGATGGGAAGTTTCTGAAAATCGGGCAGGAAATCGCAAAGGAGTATCCGGGAATCGAATGCGACGATTGGTACATTGACATCATGACCGCAAAGCT
>CAZFAP010000123.1:0-14638 GCA_964516325.1 uncultured Verrucomicrobiota bacterium | reverse complement strand
TCCACATGCACGCCTCCGTCGTGGGCAAAAGCCTTTTCGCCGCAGAAAGGTTGATCCTCTCTCGGTCTCAAGCCCGCCACGCGATAAACCTTCTCGCTCAGCGCCGTCAGCTTCTCCAGGTGAACTGCTTTGGGCAGCTTGTACTCCGTTTTCAGGGCGAGCACCCCCATGATGGTGTTCAGGTTCGCGTTGCCAATCCTTTCGCCGAAACCATTGACCGTGCCCTGGACGTGCGTCGCCCCCGCCCTCACCGCTTCGATCGTGCCGGCGACCGCCAGGCCGCTGTCATTATGCACGTGAATGCCGAGGGTCACGCCGCGCCCTTTCGCGGCTCTCCTGATTTCCTCATCCGCGTCCACGAACTCCCGGACACGCCGCACGATTTCGCCGACCTCATAGTAGAGGCTTCCGCCGTTTGTGTCGCAGAGCACCACAGCATCCGCTCCGGCGAGAACCGCTTGCTTGACCGTCCGCAATGCGTATTCCGGATTATCCTTATACCCGTCGAAAAAGTGTTCCGCGTCGTAAATGACCTCCTCCATAGCATTGATAGGATTATCGCGCAGGTAGCGGATCGTCATATCAATCACTTCGAGGTTCTGCTCGGGCGTGGCTTTGAGCTGGTTTGATACGTGGTGCAGCCAGGTCTTGCCGAAAATCGTCGCCGTCTGCACGCCCGATTCCAGAAGAGACCGAAGGACAGCGTCGTCCTCCGGCTTTCCCTTAATCTTTTTCGTCGAGCCAAAAGCCGCGAGCCTGGAGTTCTTCAGCTTGATCTTGGCGGCTTCCCGAAAGAACTCCTCGTCAACCGACCTCGGGCGCGGCCATCCTCCCTCAATGTAGTCGAAGCCGAAATCATCGAACTCGCGGAGAAGGTCGAGCTTCTCCGCGAGAGTAAAATTGATATCGGAGGACTGACTTCCGTCCCTGAGCGTCGTGTCATACAGTCTAATCTGCTGCTGTTCCATGCTGTTTCTTTCCGCCTGTGGTGCCATAGAAAAGTCGAAGCGGCGCCTCCTCGAGGCGCTTTGTGTCAGCTATGTTTGGGTTTCGTTTGTTTCTCCAATGGGCTTCCGTTCATAGACTTCCGGGTTTACGCAATTCGGCGCCCTGTCTCCCCTTAGCATCGCCAAGAGATTCTCGGCCGCCATCATGGACATTTTTGTCCGCGTGCGTACGGTCGCTGAGCCAATATGGGGAAGCAACACGATGTTGTCAAGCTCTGCTAACCCGGCTCTCATCCGGGGCTCGTCTTCATAGACATCCAACCCGGCGCCCGCAATTCTCCCCCGCCGCAGCGCCTCCACGAGAGCCTCTTCATCTATCACCGGCCCCCTCGACGTGTTGATGAGATATGCCGTGGGCTTCATCAGATTGAGCTCTCTTTCGCCGATCATATGGCGAGTCTGAGGGGCCAAATTCACGTGGAGCGAAACGAAGTCCGATTCCTTGAGCAGTTCATCCAATCCGACGGGACGGGCCGAAAGCTCGCTTTCGAGAAGCTCGTTGCGGACCTGGTCGTGGTAAAGGACCTTCATCTCAAACCCGCGAGACCGCAGAGCCACCGCCGTGCCGATTCGTCCGGCGCCGATGATACCAAGGGTTTTGCCGGCGACATCACCTCCCAGAAACATCATTGGCCCCCAAGCTCGAAACTTCCCGGAGCGCACGAACCTGTCCGCTTCGACGATCCGACGAGCGACCGCAAAGAGCAAAGCCCATGCCAGGTCGGCAGTACCATCGGTCAGAACTCCCGGAGTGTTGAATACGGGTATCCCCCTCTCCGTTGCCCCCCTTATGTTTATATTATCATAACCGACCGCCATGTTGGCAATACCTTTTATCCCCTTCGCCGCATCGAGGACTTCCGAATCAATTTTCTCCGTCAGGCAGCACAAAATCCCGTCCCGCCCGCGAACCTTTTGGAGGAGCTCGCTTTTGGTGACGAGCCTGTCACCGCGATGAACTTCAACCATGCAGCCGTTGGCTTTAAGAAATTCTATAGATTCCTTCGGTATCTCACGTGTTACAAAGACGTTCCATGTCATAGATTCTGCTTGTTATCCTCGACGCAAAAACAGAGCCTAACAGTCGCAGCGGCCGGTCGGTAAGGCGGTCACGGAAGCCGAATTTCGAACGAGCCTGTCATTGGCGCAACTAGGTCTATCATAAGAACAGCGGTTCCTCCGCGCTCGCTGCGCTGAGAATTCGCACCATGGGGCCAGCGTCTTCTTGGTCTTCGGGTTAGCGGACTTGGTGATAGACTGCGGTGATGAGATTCCCACGCTTTCGGCGCACCGGCCCAGGCGCGCGGGAGCTTCGCTTTCGCGTGAGAAAGCGAGAGCTGTGCGCTCCCGCAGTGCATATCTCGGGGCGCCTTTGGCGTGCTGAAGCGGAGCTTCAGCTTTCGTCCCCGGGAGCGCAGCTCCCGTGCTCGACAATCCGATTGGCCTTGTCGAAATCTGCGCCATGGCCGGAGCCGCGACCTATTCGGTCGCTTCCACTTTCAGGCGGAGGAAGCGGACCGTCTCAGCACTGATCGGGCTGTTCTCCACCATCCGAATCAGAATGGTTCCATCATCAACGCTTCCGATCAAGTCTGTCCTCGACTCAACCTCGACCCAGTGCTTGAGGTCTTGCGAGGCCTCCAATACCATGCGGACATCGGCCGCGTCTGCGGCATAGGTGAAAGTCAAACCGAGGAACTGGTTTCCATCAACGTTGAGGATCACAGGCCACAGTAGCGCCGGCAGCGGGCGGCCCAGACCGGAACGGTATGCGTCCTGGCTGGGAATGTCGCTCGCGGCCGTGTCGTCGAAGGAGCCGGTGATGTCGTCGGGTGCTCCTCCGTGGCGATTTCCCTCCAGCGCAGACGTTTCCGCGCCGGGGTTCTGCTCTGGGCCGATCTCCGACCCGAGAGCCAGAGTCCGGGGCATCGCCACCAGGCTAAGAGTGTAGTAGGCGCTTCGATCCCATGTATAGACACGGACATAATAGGTTCCCGGGTCCAAGCCCTTGATGATGGACTCTTCGCTGGTGCCGTAACGACTTGACGATGCCAGCTCCTCGCCCATATCAACGATGCCGTTGCCATTGGCATCGCGGATCAGCCGTACATCTGCGTCGCCCGTCAGACCGTGAAGCCTCACAGTCACGTCCCGACCGAAGGGGAGAGCGAACTTGTAGTAGTCGTTGAGGTCAGCGCTGCCGACCCAATCATCCCGGCTCCAGGTGCCCGATAGCGTCCCAGCATTGTGCGCGGTAAGGAGCATATCCCCGGGGTCTGGCGGAGCTGCCGTCGCGGTCAAAGTCAGCGTATAGTACGCGCTGTCCTCGTAGGACGGATAGAGGTGGACGTAGTATGTCCCGGGATTCAGCCTCTGGATGATGGACTCCTCGCTCGTACCGTACCGGCTCGACTCCACCAGCACTTCGCCGCTGTCCACAAAGCCGTTCCGATTTACGTCCTGGATGAACCGCATGTTGGCGTTGCCCGTCAGACCATGAAGCCTCACAGTCACGTCCTGGGTCGAGGAAACGTCGAACCTGTAATAGTCGTCCTTATCAGCGCTGCCTACCCACTCGCTGACGGGAGGAATCTGGCCCAAGACGCCAAGGTCTCGAGCCGTACCCGGGCGGTCACCTGGGTCGGGAGCAGCCAGTGTGGCGAAGGAGAGAACGTTGCCGGAGACCCAGCCTGCGCTGTTTGATGCCCATGCGTAGAAGTAGTAGGTGGTCCCTGGCTTTAGCCCCGACAGCGAGATCGAGAAAGCCCCGCCCGAGACGAGCTTCCCCGTCCAGCCTGTCCCGTCCGGCGTCGTCCCCCAGTTAAACCCTTTCCTGAGGATGGCGAAACCACCATCGCTCACCACCTTCCCACTGAGAACCGCAGAACTGGAAGTTACCGACGACGCGGGCAGCGTCTCAACCGTGGGCGCTCCCGTCGTTATGTTGAAGCTCAGAACCTTACCCGACGCCCAGCCTGCGCTGTTTGATGCCCATGCGTAGAAGTAGTAGGTCGTGCCCGGCTTCAAACCCGATAGCGAGATGGCAAAAACATCCCCGGAGACGAGCTTCCCGGTCCAGCCCGTCCCGTCCGCCGTCGTCCCCCAGTTAAACCCTTTCCTGAGGATGGGGAAACCACCATCGCTCACCACCTTCCCACTGAGAACCGCAGAACTGGAAGTCACCGAGGACGCGGGCAGCGTCTCAACCGTCGGCGCTCCCGTCGTTATGTTGAAGCTCAGAACCTTACCCGACGCCCATCCCGCGCTGTTCGCTGCCCAGGCGCAGAAGTAGTACATCGTCCCCGGCTTCAACCCTGACACCCAGATGGTAAAGGCGTCCCCCAAGACGACCTTCCCAGTCCAGTCCCTGCCGTCCGGCGTCATCCCCCAGTTGATCCCTTTCCTGAGGACCGGGAAACCGCCGTCGCTCACCACCTTCCCACTGAGAACGGCAGAACTGGAAGTCACCGATGACGCGGGCAACGTCTCAACCGTCGGCGCTCCCGTCGTTATGTTGAAGCTCAGAACCTTACCCGGCGCCCAGCCTGCGCTGTTCGCTGCCCAGGCGCAGAAGTAGTACGTCGTCCCCGGCTTCAACCCTGACAGCGAGATGGTAAAGGCGTCCCCCCAGACGAACTTGCCGGTCCACCCCGTCCCGTCCGCTGTCGTCCCCCAGTTAAATCCTTTCCTGAGGATCGGAAAACCGCCATCGCTCACCACCCTCCCATTGAGAACAGCAGAAGTGGGACCGATTCCGGTTGCTGGCAGGGTTTCGACGGTTGGCGGTCCGGGGGCGATCTCAGAGGCTATATGCAGAAAAGCGTAATGGAACGTGCCGGGTGCGTAGTCCAGGCGCCAGTCCGTGCCGCACTTAGATTCCGAGTGGGCCGCGACCTCCCCGCCACCAACGTAAAGTGCCACATGGTCAAATCGCTCGTCCCCTCTCAGGTCATAAGCGACGACATCGCCGGGCTGCATGGCGTCCAGGCAGTCAACCACCGTCGCCCAGCCCCTCCCCTTGAGCCAGTCAACGAGGCTCTGCGCACCAACGCGACCGTAGACAGACCCGTAGTCGGATTCAAGATCGAGGCCTCCACCCAAGTACCCCGACCAAGTCTGAGGCCTGCCGATACAGCAAGAGACGAAGTGCGCGCAATCTGCCCCCTTCCAGTCACCAGGGGGCTTGAGCTTGAGATCCTGCTGAACCACCCCCACGCCTGTCCCGGGGCTGTATCGCCAGGCCTCAGTGATCCTCGCCTCCTCGGGGCCCCTGACGACCATGTCTCAACCGTCGCTCGGGGCCTTGTTGCAGAAATAACCCGCGTACGTTACGGCTGCTGCGCGATCGTAGGCGACCCCCGCGGAGGCCGCGCGTCCCGCCACCACGATACCCACAAGCACGAAGACCCCTGTCCACTTGCCCATTGGGGTGCCCTCCCTTGCGTGATGTTTGCGCACATCGCCCGTCCACCAGTACGCTGCCTCGCCCGGTCGCATGCCCCGGCCGGCGTATCAGCTGCCTGGCTCGTCCTTTTCTTTGGATTATCGGCGCACCTGCGGCCGTTGTCAAGAGCATCTTGGGCGTTCGCGCGGCCCCCGGCCCGCCGGTTACTTCACCTTGATGAGCACTTCTTCCGGATGGGTCTCCGTCTAAGGCGGATGTATCTCGGGACACCGTTTTTGATGGGCACGGCCACCTCGCCCTGGATGAGGGGGCGAGCATAGCGGATGAAATCTTCAGTGACGAAGTTGCCGGTTTCGTTGATCCATCCAGGCAATGGAGCATGGGCTTTCGCTTTCCCCCTCTCACGTCCTCGCTTGTCTCATCGGTCGTCCGTGCTAAGGCTGCCAGCACCAACCCGTCCATTAAGTCCTTGATTCCTGCTCGCTCCCTTCCATGTCAAAGAGCATTCGGGCGATGGCCGTCCGCAGAAGAGAGAGATCCTCCCGCACCGTATCAAACGCCCTTTTGAGGTTGACCCCAAAGTCCTCGTGGCTGACCTTGTCACGCACGTCGCTCATCTCCCGCCATGGAACCTCAGCGTATCTTCGCTGCACCTACTGCGGGACCTGCTTGGCAGCCTTGTCGGCTGCGATGAAGCGTGAATGCGCTTCGTTGGAGCGATTTCCCTCATAGGCGTCCCTCGCTTTTGAGGAATTCCGTCGTTCTTGACAAGAATTGTCCCGCTTTGACAGCCATGTCTTTGACATCCGCCTCGTCCAACGCGGTCAGGAACTCGTAGTCGCTGACCTGCCTCTTCTCAAAAGCTGCCTGAAGCCACTGGTGGAGGTCCCTGGGTAGAGTTCCGGTTTTAACGTAGTGCTGGCCGAAACCGGAAATCACCGCCCTATGACTGGAGTAGCTATGCCCTCGGGCAAGAAGCAGCGCTTCCGCACAATAGAACATTGCGTAGTAAAGCCGAGAGACGGCAGAGTCGTAATCCCTCTGGGCACGCAGGACCTCTGCCGACTCCACGTAACGGCGGGCCTTCTGGAGCATGACCTTCAGTTCATCTCCGAGGGTCATATGACCACTCCTTCACGCCGGATGTTTTCGAACAGCGGACTTTTCCTCTCGACAAGCCACTCCGCGGGGACGGGATAAACCGCAATTAGAAGGTCATGACGCAGGCAAATATCGGACAGTGCCTCGCTGAGGCGATCGATCTCCCTGGAAGGCCTAACGTCGCCCTCCAGCGCAACGAGCACGTCAACATCAGAGTGTTCGCAGAAATCGCCTCGTGCATACGAGCCGTAAAGGTATAAGCCGCGAAGGCGCTCGCCAAAAAGGTTGAGAAGCGCCTCCTTCAGTTCTTCCAGCGCCGTTGACACGGGCTCAGGAAGTTTGATGTCCCGAG
This sequence comes from uncultured Verrucomicrobiota bacterium, assembly GCA_964516325.1. Classification (GTDB taxonomy): domain Bacteria; phylum Auribacterota; class JABMQX01; order JABMQX01; family JABMQX01; genus CAZFAP01. The sequence goes on along the minus strand of CAZFAP010000123.1, from coordinate 7,773 downwards.
AGCCCTCGCTCATCTCTTGACCCCTCACCTTCATCTTCCTCTCCTTGTTTGAATCCGAATTCCGCGGTCAACCGCTGGCTTGCGACCCCGTATCGGCTTTACCTGCTCGAGGATGCGGCGTCCTATGGCAGGCTTAAGCGTGGATTTCCCAACCAGGTCCACCTTTAGACCTATCCGGTCGCTGAGATAGTTCTCCAAGCCTGCAAATCCGAGAAGGGTCAACGGCCGTTCGTCAAACTCGACCAATACATCGAGAGCGCTGCGCCTCCCCTGCTCTCCCCGGAGGTATGAGCCGAAGATTCCCAGGGAGCGCACACCACAGCGCTCGCGGAGCTGCGGTAGCTCGTCCCGCAGAATACGGATAATCTCGTCAACGCTTTTCCTGTCCGAACGGTTTTTCATCTCCCTGGTTCCAGTTGTCTGAATCTCTTTGTCGCCTGACACCCTTCGCCCGCTGTGAGCCTGCCCCGGTCCCGGCGCCTCGTCGTTGAGAAGGTCCCAAAGCGTCTTCAGGTCCTCGAGTTTCTCTCTCTTACAGGGCTGATTCTTGCCGCCAAACCAGCCAACACGTCTGTTCCCCAGTATAACGCGCTGCCGGGCTTGTTGAAAGAGCGCGCTTCAGAGACTGCCAGGCTTCGCCCGACTCTCGCCTGAGCGCAAGCTGGCAACCCTGCGGCACGGTCACCTCGGGGGGCATTTCTTCGGGATGGGCCTTCTCTTCAGCCGGACATATTTCGGAAGGCCGTTTTCGATGGGGACGGCGACTTCACCCTGGATGAGGGGGCGAGCGTAGCGAATGAATTCGTCGGTCACGAAGTTGCCGGTTTCGTTAATCCACTCGCGGGGGACGGGCTTCTCGGCGTTGGCAACCGCGGCGAGGTCCACAAGACCCGTCGTGCAGCGGTAAGGGCTGTCGCTCTCTCTGACGAGGCTGACCATCTTGCCGCTGACATCCTGCTCGACGGCGTATTTGACCGCCATTTGCCCGCACATGTATGCCTCATCCCGGTCGGTCTTGGAGGCGAAGTGCATCGCTTCACGCTGGCACGTCCCCAGCTTGTTATATCGAGCTTTGACCTTGACCTGCGTCTCGACGAGTTGCCTCAGAATATCCGCGACGCCGCCGAGCTGCACGTGCCCGAAAGCATCCTTCGCGAAGGCGCCATCCGCAGCGAGCAAGTACTTCCCCTCCTTATCCTTCAGCCCCTCACCAGCGACGATGAAAAGCCGCCCAAACCGTCGCAGAACCTCCTTGCAGTCCGTGACGAATTGCTCGATACAAAACGCAGCCTCCGGCATGTAAATCAGGTGCGGGGCATCCTCTTCGTCTGTCTTCGCGAGAGCGGTCGCGCCGGCGATCCATCCTGCGTTTCTCCCCATCGCTTCGTAAATCGTGCATGTGTCGGACGTATAAATCGCATCGGTGTCGCGTCCCGCTTCCATGACGGCTACCGCATTGAATTTTGCGACGCTGCCGTAACCAGGGCAATGGTCCGTGAACGCCAGATCGTTATCCACCGTCTTCGGAATCCCCATCACCCTCATCTCGTAATTCATCTCCTTCGCCAGCCGGGTGATTTTGTCAGCGGTGTCCATCGAGTCGTTTCCGCCCGCGTAGAAGAAGTAGCGGATGTTGTGCGCCTTGAAGACCTCCATGATTCGCGCGTAATCGGCTCTTGAAGCCTCGATGCTCTTGAGCTTATAGCGGCACGTCCCGAACGCCGCCGCGGGCGTGTATTTCAAGCCCTCGATGTCCCAAGGTGACTCGTCCCGAAAATCAAAAATCTCCTCGTTAAAAATTCCGAGGACGCCGTTGATGGCGCCGTAGATGCCCTCGATCTCACGGTGCTTCATTGCCTCCTGAACGACGCCGCACGCCGACGCGTTAATCACCGCCGTCGGTCCACCCGATTGAGCTACAATGCAATTTCCTTTCAAAGCCATGTTTCTGTCTCCGAAATGAACCTTCTCTGTGTTGCCGACGTCCGCCGGCCTGACAAGGCGAACAGTACCATAAGGTTGCGGACCTGTCGAGCACAAGGGGGCATGGGCGGTAACCCCTCAGGTACGGGGGGACAACTCCACAAGAGTCCGACCCATCGGGGCGAGTCAGCGCTCGCCTGTTTCTTATCTGCGTCCATCTGCGTTCATCTGCGGTTCCACGCTTCCTGCCGAGGGTCCCCCACCGCGGGGGATCCCCCGCCCGTAACTGAGGCCTTACCATGGGCGGGTTGCATTCCTCGGCAGGAATGGATAGGATGCTGACTGACACCCCGGATGCATCATGGAAGTTTTGCATCAGAAGGAGTCGAAGAAACGCAAGGTCAAACCGAAGTGCACAGAGGGCAGATGCCATGGCTGAGAAGCTCACGCGTCGTCAGTTTCTTCGCAATACCGCAGTAGCCGCGGCGCTGGCCGGGGGGCTAACATCCACGAAAGCAGCCGATGCCAGCGAACTCGCCAAGAAGGTCACCAGTAACATCCTGAACTATAACCTCGACATGGAGTACCGCCGCTGCGGGAAGACAGGTTTGATGGTCTCGGCGGTGGCGCTGGGAGGGCACTGGAAACGCATCGTCAAGGTCATCGGAGGCGACGAGCCTCCCGGCTGGATGACGCTCGGTATCGAGCGCCAGGATTTCCAGAAAAACCGCTATGACGTGGTAACCCGCTGCATTGAGCGGGGCATCAATTACGTTGACGCGTGCTGCCGCGAGGAAATCCTCGCTTACAGTAAAGCGCTCAGGGGGCGTCGCGATAAAATGTACTTTGGCTATTCGTGGCACATCTGGGAAAGCCGTTTCGAGGAGTGGCGCTCGCGGAAGAAGCTTCAAGAGGGGCTCGATGCGGGGATGAAGGAAGCGGGTCTGGATTACATTGATCTGTGGCGGATCAGTCTCTTGGTGGATAGCCGCCAGCACAGCGAAGCGGAGATCGAGGAAGCCGTCGCCGCACTCGACTGGGCAAAGAAGACCGGCCGCGCTCGGTTCACCGGCGTTTCTTCGCACGATCGTCCGCACCTGAAGAAGCTCATTGAAAAGTATCCCGACCAGATGGAGGTGATTCTCACGCCTTACACCGCCAAGAGCAAACTCGTCACCGACGAGACCGGCCTGTGGGCGGCCATCCGGAAACATGACGTCGGCTGGTTTGGCATCAAACCCTTCGCCAGCAATTCGGTCTTCCAAGGTGATAGCTCCCCGAGGAGCCCGTATTTTGAGCAGGACAACCGCATCGCCCGTCTGGCCCTCCGGCATATCCTCTGCAACCCGGCAATCACCGCCCCAATGCCTGGCTTGATCGCGGTTCAACAGGTGGACAACGCCGCGTTGGCTGTCAAGGAACGTCGCCAGTTGGACCTCAGAGAAAAGGCGGAACTCGAAGACGCGATGGACCGTGCCTGGGCACGTCTGCCCTCGTCCTATCAGTGGCTGAAGGACTGGGAATACGTGTAGTCCCGCACTGCTGGCTGGCGACGGCTCACCGCAGGATACTCTGTCATCTCCTTAGCGGTCAAAAGGGGGCCGGTAAACAATCATGGGCAACCGTTTCCCTATGGCGCTGCTCGGTCTGATTGGAATCGTAGGGTCAGCCCTCCTCCTCTTTGCCAACGCGCCCGACCACGGCTCGTTGGCCGGCGAAGCGGCGCCCGCCGCCGAGCGCGAGCCTGAAGGGCGAAGCGGCCCGCCGCCCCTGGTGATTGACGAAGGCGCGCCATTACTGGTTGAGGAGCCAGCGGAACCGGAGGAACCATCTCCCGAATCGCTCGCGAAGGCAAGGGCCAAGAATTCCGCATGCTTCGTCTGCCACGCGAACTATCGGGAAGAGCCGCTGGTCGTTTCGCACGCTCAGCCAGGTATCGCCTGCACGGACTGCCATGGGGAATCATTCGCCCACCGCAACGATGAGAACAACACGACTCCGCCCGATACGATGTACCCCGCCGACCAAATTGATCGGTCCTGCCAGAAATGCCATGCGACTCACGATGTCCCCGCCACCGAGGTCGTCGCGCTTTGGCTGAAGCGTCGCCCACAGAAGACGGACCCCAAATCCGTCGTCTGCACCGACTGCCACGGCGACCATCGCTTGAAATTCCGTGCTGTCCGTTGGGATAAGAAGACCGGAAAGCTCATCCTCGGTGACAAAGACCCAACCAAAAAGGATAGGAACGTCACCCCCAGCCCCTTGACGAAACAGGACAAGGGCAGCGAATGAATTGCCTGCGTGAAGCGCAGTCGTTGGTCGGCATTTTGCCAGGATGTACGGGCAACGAATGTACCCGCCGGTCTTGCTTGCCTGCAATTGGAAGGTTCAGAGGAGGAGAACGGAGAATGCCGAAGGGGGGATTTGAACCCCCATGAGCTATTGCTCACTGCGCCCTGAACGCAGCGCGTCTGCCAATTCCGCCACTTCGGCGAAGGTGCTCAGAGCGACCCATCCTGCGCAGTTCATTACTCGCAGTCTTCGCCGGTGGAGGCCCACACGGCATCTCTGGCCCACTCCTTGCATAGTCTAATATAAAACCTGGGGATGCCCGCGTCAACCCAAAAGATGCAACGGGCGTAACCCCTCAGTTACGGGGGGACAACCCCGCAAGAGTCCGACCCACCGGGGCGAGTCAGCGCTCCCCTGTTTTCTATCTGCGTTCATCTGCGTTCATCTGCGGTTCCATCTCTCCTACCGACGGCCCCCAGCGCGGGGGCATCCCCCGCCCATAACTGCGGCCTTACCAAGGGGCGTGACCCTTCAGCTATGGGTGGCGAGGCTTATCAGGAATCCTGGAGTTCTTCGCATAGGGACGGAACCGCCGCGTCATCGGCGGGGAGACCGCAGAGACAGGACGGCCCGTGGGAAAACGGTGGCATGGGCGTCTCGCCCACGGCAACGATTCACGGGTCCCGCCAAAGGCGGGATGCCGCGGACATCCATGCTCCGCGTCCTCTGCGCTCTCCGCCGTGAGTCCCTCCCGAAAGTGAGGCATTACAGCCGCCGCATCTTTTGCCTTGAACCGCAGAGAGGGGTTCGAGTATTATTTCATCGCATGGGGATGTAGCTCAGTTGGACAGAGCGGTGCGTTCGCAACGCACAGGTCGGGGGTTCGAATCCCCCCATCTCCATTCTTTCCTGTCCGAGCGGCGTCAGGCTTGCACTTTCAGCATTGAGAACATGCGGGCTTTCTTGTGCGCGGGTCATGCCGCAATGCGGCCGTGCGAGCGCGACTTCCCAGGCAGTGTCAAGGTCGGGCAGTGCTGCTTTTGTCTATCGCTTCTCCCATGGAGCCTGGTGTCATCTCTTTCTGGTCCTTCACGACCCCGTTCTCAGACCCTTGAATCAGGGGGACTCGCCGCTATCGCGTGCCCTCGCTTGACGCGCCGCCTTCTTTTTTCCCTGAGCGTTGTTCTTCCCTGGGGAGTTATGCAGTACCAGTCGAAATACGGTTTGCCTCGATCCTCCCATCTAATATCGCAGCATTCCTTCAGTCCGCTGATGATGCTGTCGACTTTACCCTTTGGAAGCTCATAACTCTTGAGTGTGTCCCGAACGTCCGATCCCGGCAAGCAGCCTTGCGAGGCGTTACTCAACCGCTTGAGAACGCGAATTTCCTCTTCAGGTACGTTCTCCCAGCGCTTGTCCCACCAATCTTTGAGAAAGACCCCGAGGAGGGTCCCGAGCGCAGTAACAGCGACACCAAGGAGGAGGTATGAAAGCACGCCCCACATAATGGCTCCCTATAATCACCGGCAGAAGCCAGCCTTCGCAAGCTGCGGTATATAGCCACGGAGGACAGTGGCAGCGCCACTCACAATGCTACGCCAAGACGCTCACCGCGTCAAGACTGTGCGCTGAAAACTCCGGGAGCAGGCAAGGCGGGAAAACACCGCGGGAGACTCTCGCTGTGGACAGCTCGGTTCCCCTGGCCGAAAATGGCAGCAGTCAGATCTCCACAGCCCGTTGTGGAGGGGCTGCCGCTCACAGCATCGGGGGCGTTCTTTTTGTGTCCCCCACGCCGCCCCGCGAGCGCAGACGCGGCACCTCCGGACGCCGCTCATGATGGACACCCCGTTTTTGGGGTGGCCTCCGGCAAGATTCAAGGAAGTCCGTATTCTTCGATAAGGCGCCGGAGCCTGCTCTTGCGGAGTCCTGTCTGTTTGACGCTCAAAATGTCACCCAGCGTTCTTTCCGGGAGCGCTGCATTCTTAGTGGCAATGACGGTAACGATAGTACGACCCGGCAGCTTCTTGTACAATCGGACGCCGTGTTTGCTACGTCGCGCAACGCAATACCCATCTTGTTCAAGAAGCTTGATAAGCTGGTTGCCCTTAATTGCAGGGAGTTTCTCTGGCATTATATGCAGACGGGCTGTATCACGGCTTGGTAGGCGGTATGCTCGACCGCTGGCACTTTGATTGCCATGTGAGCAGGGCGAACTTGGTGAAGCTTGATATTGTGTTCCTTGAAGAATCGCTCTTGTTCGCCAACTTCTTCTAACCCATTTAAGTGCAGATGAATGGCCTCGCGGATGGCCTCTTGGGCTTCCTCAAAAGTATCACCAAACATAGAAGTGCCCAACTCAGGACAGCGGGCCGTCCAGCACCCCCCTTCTTGGCGATATTCCACCGTCAAAATCACGAACCCAAGTGCCTTCATCCTCTTGTCCCTTCCTTTCTCTTTGGGCGATTTGCTGTCGCGATGCCGCATCATAACACGTGCCAAAGGTTGCGTGTCAATACACTTTTGGCAGTTTGTTGCCGTTGGGGTGCGTCTGTCAGCCCTTTCATTTTCTCTCAGTTCCTGCAACGCCGAGATTTGTTTTCCGGTTTCCCCTGGTTGAAAAGGATAATCTGCTTCTTTTTGGTCTGCCCAAAAGGGTCAGGCGCCGAGGTCAGGGCCCTTGTGGTTGCACTCAGCCTGCACAGGTCGTCGGCGAGGATTCAGCGGAAATGGGTGTGGGACTATTTGTGCGAGCAGCTCCCTGAAGGTCGCCCGAGAATCCCCTAAGGTCTTCGGCAGACGGGGATTTTCTAACTCTCTCCAATGTCGAAGAGCTACGTTAGTTGGCTTCATCTGCTTGACCATATTCGCAACGCACAGGTCGGGGGTTCGAATCCCCCCATCTCCATTGTCTCGCTTTGTGCCTTCCCTTACACCCGTCGCGCCACGGTTGGGACGGCGGCCGATTGATGCACCTACCAGACTGAGGCGTCAATCACCAAGAGCTGTCAGTCTTTTCTCTTCTGATGCTGTGCTGTGAACAGAGCGGCCGGGGAGTGGTCAGTAGAATGGCGGCGAAGGGGCTACCAGAGTTCCAGGCGGAAGAAGCGCTTTTTGGAGAGAGGGGATACTGACTCGGAGTATCTCATGGAGGAAGGTGCCTGCGGCTCGATCACGCCGGAGACTCGTTGCCACGTGGGCGGCTCGCCGAGGAGGTCGTCGCAGGAGTAGAGGCGATAGGCTCTTCCGTGCTCGACAGGCCAAGAGATGGTTACGGTTGCAGGGTCGGCGCCATACGAGATGGTGAGAACTGGCGGCGATTGCGGCGGCGCCCAGACCCTCGCGGTCGCAATTGCTTCCACGTTCGTTTGTCCAAGCGAGTTGTCGGAATCCAGATAGTGAACTGTGACGTCATCCCCGTATTGCACAGCGAGTCCGGGGCTGGTCGGGTCAGTCACGTGCCGCAGGGGAAGCTCGCCGCGGAAGAGCGCCGTGTTCTCTCCGGTCTCGACGAGCTGAATAGACAAGCCAAGCGGGTCGGATGTGCTGGTTGCGGAG
>CAZFAP010000122.1:0-14737 GCA_964516325.1 uncultured Verrucomicrobiota bacterium | reverse complement strand
CGACCTCGGCAGCAACATCAAGTGCGGCAACTCGCTTATTGGCCCCGACTTCTACGACAACCAGCAGATGACATTCCTCGACGAGGAAGAGCGTTACCGCATCAACGCCTTCGACTGGAACGCCGAATTCCCCGAAATCATGAAATCCGGCGGCTTCGACGCCGTCATCGGCAACCCGCCATATGTGCTGGGACGGGAAACCTTTGGGCAGGAGGTCAAGCAGTACTTAGCCGGGACTTACAAATCCTGCGGGGGGAAATTCGACCTGTACGTCTACTTCTGCGAGAGGGCACACACGCTCTGCCGCCACGGCGGTCGCTTCGCGTTCATCGTTCCGAACACGCTCCTGGCCAACGTCAACGCGACCAACTTACGCAAACTCCTTCTGGAGAGCGACGCCGTCGAGATCATAAAGCCCTTCGCCGCGAGGGTCTTCGGCAAAGCGCATGTCGAGAACGTGATCCTCGTTGTCCGCAGAGGATCCGCCAATCCGGGCCACGCCGTCCTGGTGGAAGCGACGCCCCCATTTAGGGTAGCACAGGGGGACTTCTTGGACGGCAATGATTTCAGGTTTAACATATGGTCAGACCCCGTGTCGAAATCCCTCATTCGCAAGGTGCGCGAGCGTTCAGTAAACTTGGGGGATCTGTCTGACATATGCATAGGAATCCAACTGGGGGGCAGCTCCAAGGGTAAAGTGAAAAGCAGCTTCCTCTCGACGGCCTGGGAAGATAGCTCGTGCCGAAAGGTCCTGGATGGGAGGGACATACATCGCTACGCGAAACCATCGGCTCATGCCTACGTCCGATACGGCGAGTGGCTGCACAGAAAGAGGGAACAGAGGTACTTTGAGAATCTCAAGATAATCATTCGTCAAATAGGTAGGTCCCCCATAGCCACGTACGACGACGAGCAACATTACACCCTGAACACGATATACAACGTGATCTCGCGCTGCCGGGGTTACTCGCTCAAGTTCTGTCTTGGCTTCGTAAACAGCGCTATGCTGCGCTGGCTTTGGCTGCGGGAGTTATCGGACTTCAAGACCATCTTCCCGAAGATCAAGAAGGCGGAAATCTCGTCTATCCCGGTGAGAAGAATAGACTTCTCGGACCCGGCCGAAACGGCCGGCCACGACAAGATGGCGGAGTTGGTTGGTCGAATGCTGGAGCTGCATAAGAAGTTGGCGGCGCCCAAGACGGATCACGAAAAGACGGTTCTGCAGCGGGAGATTGAGACGACGGACCGGCAGATTGATCAACTGGTTTACGAACTCTACGGCCTGACCGAAGAGGAAATCAAGATCGTGGAGGAAGCGACATGACGGATTACTTTCAAGACACCGAGTACACTTTGGAGCGCGTCTGGTTCGACTACCTCGGGGGGTGTTATGTAGGCCGCGGCCTCATGCGCTGGAGCCCAGACGGCGGCTTTCACTTGGATGCCTTCTTGGAGCGCAGCGGCCCGCCTCTTCCCCCCGAGATCCAGGTTGGCAAGGTGCGCCTGCTGGGCGACGCCGAGGTGCGATCAATCCGCATGAAACCCGAGGCGTACGAATGGGCCGTCGCAACGGTCCCGCTGACGGACAGAGTCGACCTAACGCTCCAGAATCGCCTCTCCGTCGATTTGGCCAGCGTTCTGTTCTGCCGCAAGGACTGCGGTCCAGCAGGGTCGGCCCGGTCCGATTCCGCGTTGCTCGCGACTGGACCCACACCGAGAATGCCGGACACCGTGGAGACTGAGGAGCGTCTGGCCGGGAAGATACTGCGCAAGAACTACGCGCTGGGCGGCATATCGTACGCAGACGAGGTCGTCACGCTGGTCGGACGTCGCGCCGGCGACTCAGTGCTCGAACTCACTTGGAAGCTCGTCCGGGGGAGGGGGGCCAGGCGCCAATCCTGGGCATGGCCGACTGCGTTCCGGGACGCCCTGTCCATCGTCTCGGGACACGCGGTTGTCCTGTTGCAGCGCGCGGTACGCCGGGGAGCGTACGAATTGGTCCAGGTCAGAAGGAAGGAGGCTGTCAAGTCTTTGGGCCTGCTTTCGCTCCTAAATCCCGGTCCATTGGTTGACAAGGAGCTGCTTGCCAAGTTAGCGGAATTCCTTGTCAGGCCAGGGGACTCGGCAACGGTGTGCCGAGCCATCTTCAATCAGACGCTGGCGGCCGCTGGCCAGGGCACTTGGCAGGCGATGGAGCTGCTGCTTTCCACGATTCTTGAGGCGGCCTTACGCACCTTAGACAAGCGTCCGTTCAAGCCCGGCGACCGTTCTTGGCGAATCGATAGCAGCATGAAACGATTTCGCCAGCGATACCTGTCCGACAATTGGCGCAGACACTGCGAGCACGCGCTGCAGGTGCACAGACGGCTCCGGCACCGGAATGCCCACCCAGATTGGCTCTCCGGGCACGGGGGAGCACTTTCTGACGAGGAGATGTCCAAATCGCTTGATGACATGATCTTTCTGGCCCGGTTCTACGGGTACATGATATTGGCCATCGCTGGCTTCAAGGACACTACCCCCACCTTCCCGAAACCTCACAGAGAGTGGGGTCCGAGCCTGACCATTCACACCGGCAGTCCAGACGACGGAACGGGCGCGCCAGAGAACGTCGGCCAGGATGCCAAGGCCGTGCGGCCTAACGCCGGAGGCGAGGACACCTCGCCACAAGACAGTCCTTCAGCGGGAAATTGCGACGACCGACCCGCAGATCGACCAACTGGTCTGTGAACTGTACGGCCTGACGCAGGAGGAGATGAAGATCGCCGAGGGGGCGACGCGCTGAGGCGCCTGGTTTCTTCGTGGTGGCACCACGCCTTCGGCGTGGCCCGTGTTTCATGGGCAGGATGCCCATGCCACCTCGGACATAGGAAATCAGGATAGACGAGCAGAGGACGAGGGGCTGAAGGGCCCGGCCGCGCGGCAGTCGCGGGCGCCGGCGGAGCGTACCGCCGCCGTCCCGGCGGCTGTCCTGAGGGCGTCCCGCCCTCAGAAGGACCTCCCCAGACCCAGTTGCTCCGATGTGGAGGATGCAGGCGAGACGCCTGCGGTACAACCGGGGGCAAGATGCCCCCGAGACAGCCGGCAAGATGCCGGCGGTACACAGCCCCGCGGCAGTGATACACTTCTGCAGGGAAACGGCGCGGTTTCGGCTACGGCGGTTTATGACTGCTACATCTGAAGGGAGGCTGCCAGGTGAAAATCTCGTATGACGCAGAGGTGGACGCACTCAGCATTATCTTTCGCGAAACGACCGTCACGACACAGCATGTCGCCGAGGGGATAGCCGTGGACTACGACAGCGAAGGACATCTCGCGGGAATCGAGGTCCTGGACCTGGCCAAGCGCTTCGGCGGCCCCGACGCCCTTCGCCAGGTCGTTCTCGAGGAAATGGGGCCAAGCACCCCAGGGTGAGTTGGGGCACGGCGGCGCGGTCCCTGTCTTTAGGTTCAGCTTCCCAATCTGGCGATAAGCTCGCGCACCTTCGGGACAAGCTCGTTTGGGACTTCCATGAGTGTCTGGGATGAGTCCTCGGGGGCGGCCTCATCTTCGGCAACCGCCTCGTCCTCGGTTTGGGCCTCGTAGTGTGCGAGCACTTCCCTCACCCGATTCTCATCCCACCCTGGCGGGAACTTGCTCTGTTTCATCTCTCTCCTTTCCGACGGCGACGCCGCCGGTATGCTATCAGTGGTTTACCGCTCAGCTCGTACGCTGTGATCACGAACGCGCTGTTTGGCTCCGGGTCGGGCACATAGATCACGCGAAGGCAACGTCCCTGCATTGTGCGCCCAATTGCGACCCGTGAACCGCTCTTGCCCGGACGATCCTCTCCGGGGCGGCGCAGGACATCTTCCACTTCATCCTCGCGCACAGCGTGATTGTATATATGGGGCTCCCGGGTGCCTGCGTCAATGTAGTATCGGATGTTCATATCTCATCATCTTGTTCCGGCACACGGCGCGTCGCCCGGGTGGGCCGAATGGGCCAACTCTTCACCTCCCAGTGTACCAACTCCCGGGAGCCATGTCAACCTGAGCGCCGCGCAGTCGCGGCCGCTGCCGGGCGTACCGCCGCTGTCTCGGCGGCAGTCCTGAGGGCGTCCCGCCCTCACACGGCAAGCACCTCGTCTCGCGTTGGCGAAGCCGAACCGGGGGCAAGATGCCCTCCCGCCGTGGCGGGACAAGATGCCGGCGGTACTACGGCCGGAGCCTTCGCCAGAGGCTGAGTACACCAATTCGTAAATACGACAGCGTATCGGGCGGCGTCGGCCCCCCGCGTTTTGACAGGATAACCCCGCCAGGGGCGGGGGAAAGCAGCGTCGGAGAAATCCTGTCAATCCTGTAATCCTGTCTCAAAATACGTAATCGAATTTATGAATCAGTGCACTAAGATGCTACCCTACTCTTGCGCTACCGCTCCACAATCACTTTCTGCTTCTGGGTGACGCTGAAGCCGGCGGCAGTGGTCGTGGCGGTGACGATGTGGATGCCTGGTTTCTGAAACGAGTGGCGGACCTCGGAATAGGGGGCATATTTCTCGATGACCGTCCCGTCTCCGAAATCAATCCGGATGGCGTCGGCTTCCTCTCCCTGAGGCCAGCCGCGGAAATAGACGGTCTGCCCGGCGCGGACGCCCCGCGAAGGCGAGTAGGTCAGGAAGAGGATGGGCATGACGTCCTCGACCTTGTCCTTTGAATAGACCTTCACTTTGCAGAAGTCCACGTCTCGCGATCCCTGTTCATCTTCGACCCAGAGGGTCGCCATGTACGTGCCGGGCCGGTCGTACACTTTCTCCGCCCGGGCGCCATTTACGGAGGTCCCGTCGTGGAACTCCCAGCGATAGGTCTTTATCTTCGAGCCGTAGGATAGTGACCTTGTCCCATCGAACCGGATGCTCTCTCCGGTGCGAACGGCGTGGTGGGGCCGGGCTACGGCGAAGAGAGTTCTGCCGGAGGCTTTGCGAAAGGCTTCCATCAACCAGGGGTAGAGGTTCAGGTTTCGGCAGTTCCGCCCCGCTGCAAGATCGTCCCTCGATAGATATGCTCCGACGTGCAGGTGGGAGAAGTTGCCCGAACCCCCCTTTCGTCCGAGGAGGCCGAGCTTCTGCCCGCGCTTCACCTTGACCCCCTCCTTTACCTCCGGAAAAATCTTCTCCATGTGCCCGTACTCAAAAACGATGCCGCGGTCGTCCTCGAAGATAAGCGTTCCCACGTCGGGATACACGCCGATGACGGTACCGTCCACGCAGGCGACGACCTCGTCGCGGCCCTCGAAGCCGGCCATGTCGAAGCCGTAGTTGTGGTAGAACCGCTGCCCTGCCGGATCGCCGTCCCTGTGGCCTAAGTGCACAGGCTCGTTGTAGCCCTGCGTGCCCTGGCAGAACAGACTGTACCCGGCGAGCGGAAACACGAACAGGTCCGTGTCCACTACGGGGTCCGAGACGTCCCACAGGGAGAACTGAACGCGTTTCGGGAGGTCCATCCAGCGGTTCGTCGTGTCGGCCTGGATGCGAAGCCCAGCGATTTCGGTTGGCATGACGTACGGCTCACAAATGAGCTTGAGAGGGTCGCCGTCAATTTCCACGAGGACCTCCGCGCGCCTTATCAAGCCGATGACGCTGTCCGGGTATTCCGTCACGGCCTGGAGGTGGATGCGCCGTTCCCTCGCGTCCTTGAGCCTGTAGACGTACGTCTCGCCGACGTCCAGAAAGACGAAGCTCTGGTTCGAGTACTTGATCCGGGCAGCCTCCTCCGGCGTGATGCCGGAAACCGGAATGACCCAGGCGAGCCACAGAACGAATGCCTTCAGGTTCATGGCGCCTCCTTCTTCCTCGGTGCGGAACCACTATACTGCGTGAAGTATCGCAGTTAAGCGGGGACGACGCTCAGCTCTACCGCGGTGACAGATGCCGGGGGAAAGACCCAGGCTTGGCCGGGCTGAAGGTCAATCTCCTGGGGAAAGGTGTTCTCAGGACGGTGTTCGAAGGTCTCGAACTCGGGGTCCAATGCGAACCAGAAGATGCGACCCGACGTGATCCTCATGCCGTCCACCTTGAAGCGCGCCCTGGTCGAGCGCGTCCGGTGCGTGTTGACCACGTGGAGGAAGACCTTGCCGCCGGTCCGGCTAGCCACGGCGTCCAATCCATCAGGGGCGCCGGTCACGGTCACGGCCTTCTCGCCCGTGTGGTGGCGGTAGAGGCTCATGGCCATGGCCACGGGCATCATGAAGGGCTGGCCGCTCGGGACCGGGATCATGATCGCGTTGTTCTGCCAGCGGGTGCCGCAAAAATCGGCCAACGTGGCGACCTTGAGCACGTCACCGTTCCGCTCATGGACGTTCAGCACCGTCGCGTAGGCCACACCGGCCGCCCACGTGGAAAGAACCTCGTTCCGGTTGCGCCCCGGGAGCCCAAAGTGGCATTCCGTCATCGCCAGAGGGATGCCGTATTTCCTGACCCGCTCCCGCATGTCCCGAATCTTCTCTTCCTGCAACTTCTTGGCGCGCATGAGGTACTCCCAGGTGCGGTCCGGGTCCTTTCGGTACTCGATGCCCCGCAGCGGCGAGCCTTCGTCGCCCGGACCAAAGCCGTTGTGGAAGGCGATGTACTGGACCTCCTCCCCGGCGACCTCGCACATCCTTCCAGCCCAGTCCCCCTCGCCCCAGGCGATGAGCTTGATGTCGGGGTCCGCCTTCCGCATTGCCTTCGCAAACTGGACGGTCTTGACGGCTGCCGTCTCGCTGTCCCAATCGTCCCCGTAGGAAGTCTCGTTGCCGATCTGCCACAGCTTGACGTTGTAGGGCTCGTGCCGGCCGTGCGCAATTCGCTCCGCGTTGCCGGGCTCGTTGCAGTAGGCCACCCACTCCCGCGCCTCCTGCGCGTTGCCGGAGCGGATGTCGCCTCCTTTGGGCGAGACCGCCCAGTGGGGCCGTCCGTCCGATTCGAAGTTCACGACGATGAGCGGATCGGCGCCCACTCGGCGGCAGAAATCCACGAACTCGTGGGTGCCCACCTGGTTGTTGTAGATACCGCCCCAGAGGAGGTTGTACATGGGCTTGCGTCGGTCTCTGGGACCAACCCCTTCCTTCCACCGGTAGTAGGAGATGAAACACCCGCCCCAACGGATAAGCGTGGGGGCAAGCACTTTGCTGATCTCGACCACGTCTTCTCTCCAGTCGTCCCGGATGAAGTCCCACGCGGCGTCCACTGATGCGTCCGTCACACCAAGCGGCTCCATGAACTGCATGTACAGGTAAGGGGATAGGTCGAAGAGCGGCTTTGGGTCCACAGACAGCAGGTCCTGCTCCTCGGCCACGCCGCCCATCGCCAGAATCCGTTGTCCCGGCAGGGCAGCGGCTGCGGCGAGGCCGGTGGTCTTCAGGAAATCGCGGCGACTGAACGAACGGGGATTCATGATCCTCTCCTCGCAAAGGCGATGATAGGGAATTGCTTCTGTAACGCTTCGCGGTAAATGGTGCTTGGGTTTCCTACTGTTTTGATGTCGGCAGCTTATTCCGCTCGTCGCGATGAAGTCAAGCGCCGCAACGGGTAGTTTGCAATGCCTCAGTGACGGGTGGAAGGGCGTCCCTCGCTCGACCTTCGGAAGACGGCAATCACAGGGATATCGAACTGTGGAGGGCGCGGATATCGCTGAACTGAAGGATTACACCATATCTATGTCTCTTGTTGACGATGTCCTCCGGGACCCTGAGTGTGGTTTTATGGCACGGTTGCCGAGAGGGGCGGTTCCGGGTGTTGCGCACCCTGCCACGCAGCGCGCCAATCGGCGGCATGAACGGACCGGACGGCTTTTGGGCGGAGGGCACTTCGTCGAAGAGCGTGACAAGACGGCGGAACGCGTTTTGCGGAGGAACAAGCGCGGGCCAGAGCCAAAGACAAACCAGAAACGAGCATAGTCCACCCAGATTCCGTTTCATTTGACGAGGGGTTGACGCTGTAACCGTGGGCGCCTATACTCTAATTTAGTCGTTTGGTCAACGACTACAACTCGTCGAAGGGTAAGCAACCAAGGAAGTGGAGGAAAAATACTGAGCAGAAGTGGTGAAGCAACTTCGTGAGGCCATGGGATTGCCCCGGGAGCGGTTCGGCGCAAAGCTCGGCGCGACGCTCGCCACCGTGAACCGGTGGGAGAACGGGCGCGCCGAACCAGGGGGCCTTGCTGTGAAGATGATGAAAGCCCTTCGGGAGAAACACGGGCTGAAGTAAACGAAAGGAAGTCGGGCCATGAGAACATATCGTTTTGCCGCCGTGATCGAAAAAGACGAAGACGGTTATTATGCCTTCTGCCCGGAACTCCAGGGCTGCTATACGAGCGGGGAGACTTTCGAGGAAGCCCGCGCGAATCTGGCTGACGCGATCCGGTTGCATGTCGTGGACCGTCTCGCGGACCGTGAAGAAATCAAGGCCCCGGAAAGTGTGAATCTCACGACCGCCGAGGTGGCCGTATGAGCGAGCGAGCGCCGCGCGTCACGGCGAGGGAGATCATCCGCGTTCTGGAACGGCGCGGGTTCATCCTTGCGCGATCCAGCGGCAGCCATCACATCTACAAGAACGCAGGGGGCAGGCGCGTCGGTTCCTGTTCATGCCCGTGTGGCAGCCATTCAGTGGCACTGGGATGTGGCGCCCCCTGCGGGGGCTCGTAGTTGGTTAGTGTCCTGCGCATCCACGGGCTTACGCCCGAGGCAATGGGAGTGTCGCCCCCTCCGGGGGCTAAAAGAACAAGCCCACGTCTTGCGCCCCGCAGGGACAAGGTCGCGCCCTGTGTAGCAAATTAACGCGGGAAGTCGGGCAACGCTTCCCGAATCCCGCCCCGCCTTCGGGCGGGGGATGACACTCAAGTAGCCACAGGTGTCAACCTGTGGAGGCGGGGCCCCAATATTCAATCAAGCCCCCGCAGGGGGCGACACAAAATGAGTCGCACCTTGCGGAACATCCTCCCGCACGTGGTCTTGCGCCCAGGAGCCGGCGCGGGAGTTGACCGCGCCAAAGGCGGCATCAGAGTCTGCCACTGACACACAGCCGCATCCGTTCATGCCGGCAAGACACTTCATCCGAAAGTGCTTCAAAGCATATTGCGGGACATGGAAATGACGGCGGAGGACTTGAAGGAGGAGTTCCGGGGATGAAAGTGGCGCTCCATCGGCTCAGAGCCCACTTCCGACGATGCCTTGAACGTCATCCGTGCGCGGTTGCAGGCTTGAAACGTGACGGCGAGGGCTTTGTCCCTACGACGGAGAATGAATGTGGGGACACTGTGCGTATGTTTCTCGCTAACGTCGTCGTCGGGGATGCTTAGAGCAACGCTATGGGACGGTTGACGAGGCTGGCGGTTCCGGGTGTTCCGTAACATATTGCGCAGCCGGGCGATCGGCGTCACGAACGGAGCGGGCGGCCCGTGGGCGGAGCGCAGTTCGTCGAACAGCTTGAAAAGACGCTGGGATGCGCCCTGCGGGGAAGGAAGCCCGGCCAAAAGCCAAAGACAACCCAGAAATGAGTATGGTGTCCCCAGACTTGATTTATTTGATTTGACACCGCAGCTCAAAGCAAGAGCTGTTGAACGTGTCTCTCGCTGGTGCCGTCTGCCCAAACGGCGTTGCAGCCCAGCCCCGGGTCCGGCCTTTTCAAGGCTATTCGGTTCCCCAAGACGGCGAACCTCGTTGGGGCGCCGAGGCACAAGCGCCGGATCAGGTCCGCGCGGTCGCTCTCCGCCCGTCCGAGCGTTTCCTCACTGAGTTGCTTCAGCAGAAGTCCAGAGGACAGGCACCTCTTGGTGCCGTTCCAGCGCCTCCGATGGGCGTAGCAGAAACATAGGGCCTGGTCAGCAAGGACCATGGGGTGCGACGGGTCACCGTCGCGAACCAGGTCGTCGTATTTTTTCCAAAGGGCCTGTTTACGGCGCTTGACACCCGCCGTTACCGTCGTAGGAGCAGAAAGCTCCTGGACCTGTTCCTGCAGCTCGCCGATCTCCCGCGAGCGGCCGCCACGGCATGCCAGGGAGAGAGCGGCGTCCAGTTCGGTGAGGGACCTGGCACCTACCCTTCTGTCGAACGCGCACAGCACCAGAATGCCGAGGGCCAGGTTCCAGGTCTCCCCCCCCGTCCATAGGCCCAACCTCTCGTCGGCCTCTTGGACGTAGGCGCGCGAGATGTCGCATCCAAGGAACTGTCTGTCGAGGGTGAGGGAAACCTTGCAAGCGGTGCCGCTCCCCGCAAATGGGTCAATTACAACGTCACCGGGTTGGCTGCAACACCTCACAATCCTCTCCGAAATCTCTTCGGGAAACACGGCCGGATGGCTTGTTTGACCGGTGGAGCCGTACGCGACCCTGTCGGCTTGCCAGACGTTCCCAGGGTTCCTCCCAAGGATGTGATTCCGGGCGTCGTACGATACAGCGCGCTCCCTCACCTCGTCGAGGTTGAAGGCTGGGGCCATCCCATTTCGGCCGGGCTTCACGAGCCATAAAATCGTTTCATGCCGATTTGTGAATTTGCTTTTGAACGCCATGCTGCCGAAGTAGTTCCAGACTATCCTATCCCACAACACGAATCCTCTCTCCACGAATACGGGAAGACTCAGGGAGTCCAAAAGGACTATGCCGCCGTTCGCCCGGCCCAATCTGCGGGCGTGCGTCCCTGTGTAGCCCGACTGCCAGAACACGGAGCCGCCAGGCTTGACGATCCTGGAAAGGTCCGAAATCACCTCACCGAGAAAGGATTGGTACTCGTCAATCTCCCTGATATCCATGAATCCGTTATACGGTCGTCGGATGTTGTATGGGGGGCTGGTGTGAACCAGGGCAGCCCAGTCCGCTGGGCACATGCGCAGAACCTCCCGGCAGTCGGCGCTGACCAGCGCGCGCACCCCGTCCGCGGTGCGCAGGAGGTCGGGAAAAGATGTCTTCTGAACCTCGTACACCTTGTGGCCTCCGTCACGCTTGCTTTAAGAGGTCCAGTCGAGTAAGAAACTGCTCCGTCACGTAGTCTATATGCTCTGCAGCAATCGTATGTCGGACGAGAAGGACGCGTTCCTCTCTGCCGAGTTCTCTCATCATATGCTCGAGCTTTCGCTTCCTTCCTTCGTAGTCCAAGATGGCGAACAGGAAGAAGTCGAACTGAGCGTGGTGATTGGGGCACAATAGAATCACGTTGCTCGGGTAGAAAGCACCACGGTGCTTCCTACCCAGCGGCCGAAGATGATGCGCCTCGCAATAGTACCTTCCGCCACCCAGTTCGAGCCGTTGTTGGCACACCTGGCACCTGTGCTCATAGAGCATCTTGAGTTCCTCGAGCGCCGGATAGTCGCGGTCGAAATCCTTCCTCCGGACCATCCTATACTTCGCCGGCACACTGACCGGGGGCCTCTCTGGGGACATTGGCGCCTTCTCAGCCAGAAAGTCGGCGACCAGTCGTAGCGCCACCTTGAATGGGTAGGCGCCTCCACCTCCGGTCGTGGTCAGGCCACCGTAGCGCTTCGGGAGGATATGCTTCAGGATCACATGCTTCGCTTCGTGCCTGGCCATGAAGCCGGACCAGGCCGGGTCAAACTGGTCGCTACGGTGATCGAAGGGATCCTGTTCCGATAGTGGCAGACCCCGGAGCCAGTCCTGAACGCCCCGGTTCTCTCGCAGAAAATGAACGGCCGCCAGGTACCCCCGGTACAGGTGGCCCGTCCTGTTGCTCTGATCGAGGTTTTCGGCGATTACCACCGCTTTGCGTGACAGCGGGTTTGGGCACCGCCTGCACCAGTCGAGAAAGTCGCGGTATTCAGGTTGGACTCTGAAGCCGGTCACTGGGACCTCCTGCCTTCCGGGGCCGAATTCTGGCGCATTCGGCAGGGGTTCGTCAACATATGCCTTCAAGTGATGCGAGACACGGGGCCCTTCTGTCGCCGCCCTGTGACTCTCGGTTATTGCGGACACCATCCGTATTTTTGGGTTCGGCTTGCGAGTCTGGCGATGAGGTCGCACGCTTTCGGGATAAGGTCGCTTGGGGCTTCCATGAGTGTCTGAGATGAGTCCTCGGCGGCGGCCTCATCCTCTGCAACCGCCTCGTCCTCGGTCTGGATTTGGTAGTGCGCCAGGACTTCCCTCACCCGATTCTCATCCCAGCCTGGCGGGAACTTGCCCTATTTCATCGGCAATCATGTTCCCCTGCCCGGGCATCGTCGCTGTCATCGCCTCCCCGTCTCACGCTCGCTACGATGGTGGGCGGATGGGGCCGACCTTTCTCGGGAGCATCTTGCGCTGACACGGATCGCAGCGTTTGGATGGACTCTCGGATCCTCTCGGCCATGCGAATCTTTTCTGGCCACGAGAGAGCCTGGCGGCTTTTCTGCCAGTGCGCTTGTCGGCGCAGGAGTTGTTGGACATCAAAGCTCATTCAGGAACCTCGCTTCAAAACGTTGCCACGCATCGGAGAGACCATGCCGGGCTGCCAGACGAGCGATTTCGTCCCGGCCGACGCTCAATGCGATCACTGCCAGGAAGTCAGCGCGGACGACGCGGAATGGAACGCGCTCGAAATCGGCGGTCTCCGCCTGTTCGAGGGCTTCCTGGGTCAGTGGGTTGAAGACGGGGATGAACTGGACTGGCCAGGCCCCCACGCGCACCGCCTCCCCCTCGGGCTGGTATCCTCTGTCTGAACAGAACCGATAGATCGCCGCGAGAGGGTCCAACCGCTCAGCGGACGGAACCTTAACGAGCACGTCCGCAGCAAGGGTCGCCATCGCTTCTGTGTATCTCATCTGCGCGATGGCGCCAAAGCGCGCGTAATCGGCGATCACGCCCGAGTCCCGCAGGGCATTCAACAATTGGGCGACTTCTCTCATGGTTTGACTTTACCGGTCGCCGGATGCCCTGTCAATCCGAGGAGGGGGCAACCCGTAGGCGTTGCCCGGGGCCATGATAGGGCGCCCTTTCAGGGCTGGGCCATGGGGCATCGCGCTCTTTACGGCTTTGCGAGAGGTTTCCTTACCGCTTTTGTTTCTCGCCGAGACGCTAAGACGCCAAGGAACTTCCTTATCTCGTTTTCGGCCATCCTGTCGCCCAGAGGTCCCTAACGATCGAAGGCCAAAAGGCAGGGTCCCTGGCGGACTCCTGGACGCGGCAGGCGGCAAGGCGAGAAAGGGGCTTTTCAGATGGGGCGTGTTGAGAGATAATCAGCGGGCAAAAGGGAGCAAAGACCCGAGATGGGTTGCGAAATCGTGAAGGACGCTACGTGGTCTTGTTGTGAAGGTTCACCAACATCGGGAGATGCCACTATGACGTTTATGGAGCGGATTGAGGAGAAGAGCGCGGTGATTGGAGTTGTAGGATTGGGATATGTGGGGCTGCCGTTGGTGCGGGAGTTCATCAAGGCGGGGTACAGGGTTCTTGGGTTTGACGTTGACCCTGTGAAGGTTGAGAAATTGAACGCGGGCGAGTCGTACATCCTGTCTGTCTCGTCGGAGACGGTTTCGCAGTGGAGAAAGAAGAAGCGGTTTGAGGCGACGGCGGATATGAAGCGGATGGGCGAGCCGGACTCTCTTTTGATCTGCGTGCCGACACCGCTGACTCCGGCGAGGGAGCCGGATCTCTGCTATGTCGAGCAGACTGGAGAGGACATCGGGCGGGCGCTGAGGAAGGGGCAGCTCGTGGTTCTGGAAAGCACGACGTATCCGGGGACAACGCTGGAGGTGCTGCGCCCGAGGCTGGAGGCGATTTCGGGCTTGAAATGCGGGACGGACTTTTATCTTGCATTTTCGCCGGAGCGGGAGGACCCCGGCAATCCGAAGTTCTCGACGGGGACGACTCCAAAGGTCGTCGGGGCGGACGATGCGAAAAGTCAGGCGGCGGCGGAGGCGATGTACTCGCGGATTGTTCCGAAGGTGGTCGAGGTGTCATCCACGCGCGCGGCGGAGGCGGTGAAGCTTTTGGAGAACATTTTCCGCGCAGTGAACATCGCACTCGTCAATGAACTGAAGATGTTGTTCGATCGGATGGGGATGGACGTGTGGGAGGTTATCGAAGCGGCGAGGAGCAAGCCGTTCGGGTACATGCCGTTTTATCCGGGACCGGGGCTGGGGGGGCACTGCATCCCGATTGACCCGTTCTATCTGACGTGGAAAGCTCGTGAGTACGGGATGACGACGCGGTTCATCGAACTGGCGGGGGAGATCAACAGCTCGATGCCGAGGTACGTGGTTGGTCGCGTCATGGAGGCGCTGAACGAACGGCAGAAATCGTTGAAAGGGTCGAAGATTCTCATCGTGGGGGTGACATACAAACCGAACATTGACGATATGCGGGAGTCGCCGGCGCTCGAAATCATCGAGCTGCTCAGAGACCGTGGGGCGGAAATCAGCTACCACGACCCGTTCTATCCGCGGATGCGAGGATTCCGGAAATACGACCTGCGCTACGAATCCGTCCCCCTGAACCGGAAGAATCTTGGGGCGGCGGATTGCGTGCTCGTGGCGACGAATCATTCCAGCGTTGATTATGGGATGATTGTGAAAGAGGCGTCGTTGGTGGTTGACACGCGGAACGCCTGCGCCGGGCTGAAGGGGAAGGCGACCGTCGTGAAGGCGTAGCCGGTCGGTAAGACCGACAGCCGCGATTGGGACCCCGGGAAGTAACCGGAGTCGCTCGTGAACTTCGTTCACCCGGAGACGATGAAAATCTCGGCCCCCTGATGGCAAGTTTCAGGCCGGGCGCCACCAAGACACAAAGACACAGAGGAGA
>CAZFAP010000121.1:0-14958 GCA_964516325.1 uncultured Verrucomicrobiota bacterium | reverse complement strand
CCACCCGGCGAAGAGAAGGCCCCAACCTGGGAGGCGCCTCTGGCTCTCTTCGGGAAGGTTCTCTCGCACGAGGGGGAAGCACTTCCCAACATGAAGCTCGTCGTCTCTCAGGTAAAAGGCAAAGGGGAAGGAGCTGGGATTACGCGCACTGCGGTCACGGGTCTCGACGGCTCCTACCGAGTTCTCATTCTTCCGCCCGGCCGCTATTCAGTTTCTATTCACAACAACGACTTCCCGGATCAGAAACCAGTGGAGGAGTTCTCCGTCGAGATTGGCACCGTGCCCCTTCAGAAAGATTTTCGACTCTCTGCACCGCTGCCGGCGACGAGCGAGTGAACCGCAAGAAGGCTTGCGCACGCGCATCGAAAGAGGCCGGCCTCGGCGCCAGCGCAACGTTGGCCTCGAAGCCGGATCAGTGAGCAGGATGGGGTTGCCCTCCATACTGCGCAAAGGAGGTGGCCCATGCGCCATGAGCATGCAACACAACGCGCAAACGCGTCTCCGAGGACCTTTCGCGCAGAACAAGGGTTGACCGGGTCCCCCCCAGCTTCGTTCTACAACTGAGCGTCAATAATCCCCGATAGCTTTTTCCTGTCGGCGAAGCCGATGTGGCGGGCGACTTCTTTACCGGACTTGAGGAGGAGGATGGTCGGGGCGGACATGACGGCGAATCTGCGGGCGGTTTCACGGGCTTGGGTTGCCTCGACTTTGACGAACTTGACCTTGCCGGCGTACTCGTCGGAGAGTTCCTCAAAAATGGGCGACAGCCTTTTGCAGACGGGGCAGAACTGGGTGTAGAATTCGGCGGCGACGAGCTTATCGGATTGCGCAACTTCAGAATCAAATGTCTGGTCATTGACTTCAGTCACCTGGGGCATCAGGGATTCCTCCTTCATTTCAGCCTTTTCAGAATCTCGAGGAACCGTTCGGCGGTCTTGTAGCCGGAAAATCGGAGGCTCTCGATTTCTTTCCCATCTGAGCCGATGAAGACGACTGTTGGCGGACCGGGGATTTTGAATTTCTCGACGAGGTTAGGCTCCTTGTCGAAGTCAAGCTTGAGAGCGCGGATTCCCTGGAAGGCGTTCGCAACGCTTGGGTCGGTGAACGTCGTCTCGTCGAGGTGGTTGCAGATGCTGCACCACTCCGCGGAGAAGTACAGAACCGCCGCTTGTCCGGAGGCGATTGCCTTCTGAACATCATCGCCGCTCGCTTCGCGGAAAGCTTCGACCCGTGCGGCGTGGTAGCCTTTGAAGAACTGCCCCAAGAGCAAATAAGCGGCAAGGAAGACTGCCAACAATCCAGCGAACCGCTTCGCGCGGTCTGCGAACCCGCTCTGCCTTGTGAGCATGTCAAATCCGCCGAGAAAGACGGCGCCAGCGACGAGAATTGCGGCGGTGGCGATTCGATAGGCAGTCGTGCCGATGATGGGCGAGACGAAATAGGCGGCTGCCCAGAGCATGACGAAGCCGAGGAGCTTTTTGACCCAGACCGTCCATTCGCCGGCCTTTGGCAAAGCGCTGGTGAGCGTGCCCGCGACAATCAGAATGATTCCCATTCCCCAGGCGAGAGCAAAGAGCATGAAGAACCCCAACAGCTTATTCGCCTGCTTCGCCACAATGACGAGGATTCCCGCCAAAGGCGCGGTGACGCAGGGACCCGCGATGAACCCGCTCAGAATGCCCATCCCGAATATCGCAAGCGTGCGCCCCTTACCGGAAAGCGCGGTCTGTAACCTGGCGAGGGACTTCGGCTGAATCTGAATCGAGATAACTTCAAACATGCTCAGTGCCAGAAGCACGAACACGCCCGCAATCGGCGCGAGCACCCAGGGCGAGGCAAGCCAAGTTCTGACTCTGGCGCCGCCGCTGGCGACGAGAAGACCGATGAGGGAGTATGTGATTGATAAGCCGAGAACGTAAATCATGGACGAGAGAAGCGCGCCGAGCTTGCCCTTTCGCTTCGTGCCGCCGATGATTGCCGCCGTGACGGGAATCATCGGATACACGCACGGCGTCAGGCTGACTCCGACCCCTGCACCGAACGCCATCAGAATAAGCCAGATCGCGTTTTGCCTCTTCTCGACGGGCGCCTCCTCGACTTTCTTCTCCGCGCCCCCTGCCGAAGGTTCCTCCTTCTTTTCCTCGGCAACCGCCTCGGCCTTTTCTCCTTCCCGCGCGGCAGCCGTCTTCAGCTCGAGGTCAATGGCAGCTGAAGCGAGTGGATAGCACAACTTGTCCGTGCAGCCCTGATAGCCGAGTTTGCCCCGTATAACGATGGGGGCGCCTTCCTTCCCGGTGGACCTCAACCTTGCCACGACGCGGACGGAATCCTCATAGACCTCGATCATCGCGTTCGGATTCAGGCCAAACTCGTCTCGGATTTTCCGCCCCTGCGGGAGAAGATTCTCGACGTGTTCCGCACCAACGAGCCTCTCCCACCGGAACGAAATCTTGTCCCTGTAAAGATGGACTCCCGAATCCATCTCGAAATCCGCGATGACGTCGAATTTCGAGCCAGCGGGAACGTTGCTTTCTGGAACTGAAATGGAGGCTGTTATGGGGGGCTCGAGGAACCGGCCGAAGGCAAGCGCCGGCGACAAGGTAATGCACAGTATGCAGAGCAATCCCTTCGTCGGAGGTAGCAGTTGTCTCACCGTGCTTTTCACCGCAGTCGCCAACTCCTCCCAGCCGCTCTCAAATGGATGGTCGTGTCGCCTCGGAGAGTCTCCTCGCTTGGCAGGCCCCTGAGCGGGAATGGTCTTCAGAGATCTCGGCGCTGGCTCTCCGCTTCCTTGGGGACGAATCGTGATTGACGGATTGCGAGCCTTCCCCGTCATTGGTTTCGTTATGGGTGCGACCCGGGATTCTCGTCCGCCACGCGCATCTCCACTTCGGCGGTTTCCTCCTCGGTCCCCGGCGCCCACAATCTCCCCTCGCTTTCCATCAGTTCAATGGTCTGAAGCGCCATCAGCCAGGCAATGGTTGACTCGGCGCCCTGATTCATGTTCGTGCCGCTGGAGTGAAGCCCGTCCTGGCAGCCGCAGGTGGTGAAGTCGTAGAGCGGTTGCTGGAGGTCATTATTTCCGAGAAACCAGCTCAGGCACATGTGAATTCGGTCAATCCATTTGCGGTCCCACGTTACGAGATAGGCTTCTCTCGCGGCTCCGATCAGAGCGGAAGCCTCCATCGGCACCTGGTCAAAGCGAGCCTTCTCCCCTTTTCGGGCATACCAGCCGTTATTTCCGATGAGCGACAGATGCCCATCCTTCTCGTCGGTCTGCACTGTGAACAACCACTCTAATGTCCGCAGCCCTTGCTGGGTGATTTCCTCATCTTTCATGTGGCGGCCGGCGTGAATCAGGGCGTGGGGGAGCTTCGCGCTCAACGCCGACACGGTGTCCTGATACCATTCCCAGGCATCACTGCGGTTGTCGGCGAACCGCTTGAGCAACTTCCCGGCGAGCCGCTGCCTCAGTTCCCTTGCTTCGGTGGCCCCTCCAAAACGCTGTAGGTAGGCGTTCAGTCCCAGGATGGAAGGAGCCCAGCCCAGCGGCGCCGCCATCTTCTTTATCGGCTCGAGCGCGACATCGAAGAGCCGGGAAGCCAGCCAGAGGATGGAAGCGTTCGGAGGATAGGCAATCGCCAGACCTAACGCCCAGAGCGCTCGCCCCTGGCATTCCTCGGAAACTGGTCCCTTCGACCACTGGCGATCATAGGTCATGTGCGTGCGAAACCAACCGGTCTTCTCGTCGAGAGCATCCTGCAAAAACGAGAGATACGTCTGGCACAAGGGGACGACTGCATCGTCCTTAAACAATCGCCAGTTTTGAATCATCGCGATTAGGGCCGTCGCGTTCGTCTCGGTCGAGTATCCGTGTCGCCGATTGGGCGTGGCGAAGGAGCAATGTTGGAGCATCCCCGTGTTGTCCGTCATCAGACGCACGTGGTCGAGGCGCACTTCCGGCAGCGTCTCTCGCAGCGGAACCTCCCGGCGCATTGCCAGCCGCGGCACCAGCTCGCCGTACTGTGAGACCGCCTCCTCAAACGTCTCCAGGTACGACCTTGCCACTTCCTTCCAGATCATGTGTCGTCCGAAGAGATAGGCCTTTTTCCGGAGCTGATTTCGCCGCACCTCGTCGGAGAGCAGCACCCGCAGCTGCTCCGCAAGAGCATGCGGGTCGCCGAACGGAAACAGCATTCCGCGGTCTTCCGCCAGCATCTCTTCGGCATACCACGACGGCGTCGAGATTACCGCCTTTCCACAACCCATGCTGTACGCGAGCGTCCCGGAGACAATTTGTTCCTTCGCCCAATACGGGGCCAGATAGACATCCGACACCAGCAGGAACTGGCACAGTTCCTCGAACGTGACGTATCGGTTGTGGAATATGACGTTTTTGGCGACCCCTTTCTCCTTCGCGCGTTGCTCGAGCGAGACGAGATAGCTCTCCCCCGTTCGCCTCTTGACCTCGGGGTGGGTTGCGCCCAGAACGAAATAGGCCACGTCGGGAAAATCTCCGGCGATCTCTGCGATGGCGTCAATTCCGACCTCGATCCCTTTGTTGGGGTTCAGCAGTCCGAAGGTCAGAAGGACTCGCCGCCCCTCGACCCCGAATTGGTCCTTGTAGAAACCGGGGTCCACAAAAGGCACGTCCGGGACTCCGTGGTGTATGAACCGAATTTTCTTTTCGGAGATTCCGTAAATGTCGCGGAGCATGTCGTGGGCTCGATGGGTCATCACGACGACGAGAGTGGACAGGGAGCAGATGGCGCGCAGGGCCTCCTTTTGCGTTTCGGTTGGCTCATACAGCACGGTATGCAGCGTGCTGACCACCGGCTTCTTCAAATTCCCCAGCAGGGTGAGGACGAACGCTCCGTCTTGTCCCCCGTAGATGCCGAATTCGTGTTGCACGGAAACGACATGCACGGGGGTCATGTTCAAGAAATCCGCCGCATCCCGATAGTCGGTCTTATTCTGCTGCTGAAGTTCGAATCGCACCTCTGGCCCGTAGGCATAGGTTCCCCGTGTGTCGCTCACGGCCAGGACCTGAATCTCATCCCCCTGGCCGAGTTGGCAACCTTCGACCTTGGCGGTGGCTGTCGCCAGATCGTTCGTGAACGTCGCAATCCCGCATTGCCTCGGAACATAAGTTCCCAGGAACGCTGCCCGTAACGGTTTTCTTTCTCCTATTCCGGCCACATCCGGCCCTCCTAAAACTCGAGAGGGAGCTCGACTTTCTCCCGAGATTGTTTCGCTTTTCGAGCAAGGCGATACGCCTCATCGTATTGCCCTGCGACTATTTCCCACGAGACTTCGGTTTCGAGGTAACGCTTGACATTGTTTGCAAGCTCGCTCCTCACGTCCGGTTTGCATGCCAACCGGATGACTTTCTGCCGGAGCATCTCCTTGGTGGTGAAGAGAAGCCCTCCTTCGCTTTCGAGAGTCTGCGCCGTTAACCCTTCCATCGGCGCCGTCGTGATGAAGGGTTTGTTGGCCGCAATCACCCTTGCGAAGGTTCCGGATTGCGTCTCATCCGTCGAGGGGAGGACGATGAAATCGCAAACGGCCATCACCTTATAATAGGTGTCCCCGCGGGGAACGAACTCGTAGTAGTGCGCGAGTCCTTTCTGCTCCAACAGGTCCACCTGTCCCTTATACAGGTCGTAATCGGCTTTGTGCGCTGGGTCGCGCATTGCCCCCGCGGCCAGGAGGTCCCACGATTCGCCGGTTCGCTCCTCGATCTCCTTTGCAATTGCCTCCCACATGGAGGTCAGGATATCCCATCGCTTGTTCGATTGAATCCACCCCACCAGCCCCACAAAATGGTCGCCGAGATATGGCAGGTCCAGCC
Organism: uncultured Verrucomicrobiota bacterium; assembly: GCA_964516325.1. Lineage (GTDB taxonomy): Bacteria > Auribacterota > JABMQX01 > JABMQX01 > JABMQX01 > CAZFAP01. The sequence goes on along the minus strand of CAZFAP010000121.1, from coordinate 9,107 downwards.
CCAATTCCTTACGCAGCTGCGGAATCTCCTCCGGCGGGAAGCTCTTATCCGACCTCGCCCCGTGCGGGACAACCATGATGTTGCGGGGCGTCTCCCAGCCGCGACCGAAGAAGTTCCAGTTCAGCCGCCATTTCTGGTAATGGCATTTGAAAAGAACGACATCCGCGCGATGGCAGAGCTTGTAAAGAAAATCCGCCTCGAAGTCGGTCAATCGCCCGTGGACGGTGTGCGGCTCCACGACAATCGGCCAGTCTTCTATCGCCTCGAGCAACGCCAGAAAGCCTTCGTTTCCGTCTCCGTGCCCGCGGGCGTCCCGATATTCGTACAGCCCGTATTCATGCTCGATATGGACCGCATAAGTCTCCAACTTCCTGATTTTCTCTGCGACGGGCTTCCACCAGTCGTGGCGGGACATGTCAATGATGGGGAAAACGTCCGCTCCCGCTCCGTCGAGGTGGCTGATGACGCAGACCTTCCGGTCGGGGTGGCGTTTCTGGATGAACTCCCTCGCTTCCTCACAGAAGGTCGCAATCCCGCACCGTCTCGGGGGATAGCTCGAGACCATCAGTATTGGCTTACTGCCCATAACTCCTCATTTTCTCCTCAACTTTGCCATCCGCCCCCCTTCGGTCGCAAAGCGGGTCGCCTTAATGATACCAATTTGCCCGCCTCAGTCAATCCGCTATCCTTGCGAAAACGTTCCCAAAAACTTGTTGAGCTGCTACCCGGAAGCCTTCAGAATCGGGTTGACGGCTTGAGCGCCGCTAAGTAGTGTGTTTCCGCCGTCGGCTTTGTTGCCCTCCGCACAGGGGCAGGTGCGGGCAGCCGTTGGTCTTGTTTGCCCGCGACTCAGTGGATAAAGGCGATGCCGGAGGCTCAGCGCAGGATTTTCGAGTAATCTCCAAACTCGGAAGAAGAGGCTCACAAATCGGGTGGGAGGTCGCAAAATGGATACGTGGAAATGCACGGTGTGCGGATACGTTTACGATCCGAAGGAGGGAGACCCTGATCACGGCGTCGAGCCGGGAACCCTTTTCGAGGAATTGCCCGAAGATTGGGTTTGCCCGGAGTGCGGCGCCCCGAAGGACCTCTTCGAGAAATTGGGGTGAAGTGCCGCGTTCGTTCGCGTCGTCGCGGCTCGCTCGCACGGACTCAACCTCGTGGGCAGCAGTTCCCTTTCGGGCGTGCTGGCGGGGGACTTTTATCCGTGCGGCGGCGTTTGTTCTGCCCTGTGCTTTATATACAGAGTGCCCACGGGACGAATCGAAACCGGTCTCTGGGAGAGGGCATATGGGAGGTCGGGACCATGAGCATTTCCATAAGCCGTGAAGAAGCAGTTCAGCTCTTGAAAGAGAACGTTGGCAACGAGAACCTGATTAAGCATTGCCTCGCCACGGAAGCGATCCTGACGAAAATGGCTCAGCGGCTTGGCGAGGACGCCGAAGAATGGGGCATCACCGGGCTGCTCCACGACCTCGATTTCGAGAGCACCAAAGATTCACCCGCCCAGCACACAAACAAAACCATCGAGCTTTTGACAGAAAAAGGCTTCCGCGAGGACGCTCTCCTTGCCGTGCGAGAACACAACGCGGAGGGTCTCGGCATTCCCCGCCAGTCGAAGTTCGGCATAGCCCTCGCCTGCTCGGAAACGATAACCGGCTTGGTCGTCGCCACCGCCCTCGTGTATCCGGACAAAAAGCTCGCCAGCGTCAAGCCGAGGTCCATCCGCAAGCGCATGGGGGAGAGCGCGTTTGCCCGAAATGTCAACCGCGACATCGTCCGCGAGTGCGAGCGAATAGGCGTTCCCCTCGACGAGTTCATCGAGTTGAGCCTCACCGCCATGCAGGGCATCGCCTCCCAGTTGGGGCTTTGACGCAGGGTCTCGAGACCGCCCGGCAGAGGATAGACGCAGCGGTCCTCCGGCGCATGTCTTGCAACCGCGAGCGCCCCACCCAAGAGCCTCCGCGGGCGGTGCTTTTCCCCCGCGTCCCGCTTTCTGTTGACCAGTCTGACACACGTCATCAATTGTGTGCCGCGAGCCGAGTTGGCCTGCCTGCAACCTTTCGCGCAATCGGGAGGGACCCGCGTCGTGGCGGAAGGAACAAAATTCGGGGGAGCTTTGTTTTCATTTTGAACCTGACAATGAGGTCTTCCGAAAAAGGGGGCTGAGCGTTCGCTTGGCTCGGGAAAGTCCGATTCGGCTCTGCATGCTTTGCGAGCGACCAAGGAGTCTCCGCCATGAAAGGGCTCTCCTTTCTTCTCCCTTGGCTTTTGTCCGCGTTGGTCTCATGCCCGTTGGCGTCTGGCGCCGTGAAAACGCTGAACCCCAGCAAGGACAACACGCTGTACGAAAGCGCGACAGGTTTCTCGAGCAACGGCGCCGGCGACAGCCTTTTCGTCGGCGCGACCGGCACCGGGGGCATCCGACGAGGGCTTCTCGCCTTTGACGTTGCGGGGAATATTCCGGCGGGCTCGACGGTCAGCAGCGTCAGTCTAACGCTGTATATGTCAAGAACCATCTCCGGCGCTCAACCTGTCGAGCTTCACAGAGTCGTCGCCGATTGGGGAGAAGGAACGTCCAATGCTTCGGGCAATGAAGGGGCTGGCGCTCCCGCGACCACCGGCGACGCCACCTGGAGACACAGGTTCTTCAATACGACCTTCTGGACGACGGAGGGCGGAGACTTCTCTCCGACGGTCAGCGCGGTGAGAAGTGTGGCGAGCGTCGGCTCTTACACCTGGGGAACGAGCCCCCAGTTGGTTACGGATGTGCAGGGTTGGCTGAACAACCCGTCGAGCAATTTCGGATGGGTCCTGATCGGAAGCGAAGCCGCGTCCCAGACCGCCAAGCGGTTCGGCTCCCGGGAAAATCCGATGCCCTCTGCCCGCCCGGTTTTGACGATCAACTACACGTCCCTTTCGTCCCCGCCTGTGATTACGTTGCTTGGGGACAATCCGGTAACTCTCGAAGTGGGCACTCCCTATGTGGAGCCGGGGTACAGCGCGATCGACGCGGAGGACGGTAATATCACCGCGAACGTCGTGGTTACCGGCGCCGTGAATCACAACGTTTTGGGGAGCTACACCCTGCGTTACAATGTGAGCGATTCCGGCGGCAATCCCGCTATCGAAAAGACCAGGGTGGTCCATGTTGTGGACACCACTCCTCCGACGATCACTCTCCTCGGCGAGAATCCTGTTACTCTGGAAGTGGGGACGCCATTCGTGGAGCCCGGCTACACTGCCGCGGACAATTACGATGGCGACCTAACGGCGGACGTCCTCGTTATCGGTTCGGTGAACCATAGCGTCCCAGGGGCCTATGCCCTGCACTACAACGTCGCCGATTCCGGCGGCAACCCGGCGGAGGAGAGGACGAGAACTGTCTATGTCATCGGCAAGACTTCCGTCCTCAACATCCATTTCACCATCGAGGGCACAGTGCTTCTTGAATGGAGCAATCCGGGTGTGAACTTCGTGCATACCGTCGAATACCGTGACTCCTTGAGTGGAAATGACTGGTCTCCCGTCCCTCCGCTTGACCAGTGGCCCGTGCCTGAAACAACCTGGATTGACGCTTCAGCCTCTGAGCACAGCGTGCGGTTCTATCGAGTTCGGACCGAAGCACTGCCTTGATCCTGCCTCGTCGAGCCGTTGACAGCGCTCGCGGCATCCTGAAGACGATTCCTTGTCGGATGGAGAGTCTCCGAGGGTTCTGCCAATGTACGGCCCCCCGCTCGGCAGGGTAGGTTCTTGTTGACCGGATCACCCCGCCAAAGGCGGGGCAGGGCAACACCAGACTACTCCGGTTCATCCTGTAATCCGGTCCAAAAATGCGCGATTGAGCCTATGAGCGGCAGCGCTTACTCAACCTTCGGCATGATGTAGCAGTAGGCGAAATAGGTGTATTCGCTCCACGCTTGCTCGGGCAGCGGCTCGCCAGGAAAGAGCGGAATGTTCGTCGGCAGGAACTCGATTTTCACGCGGAGGGACGACTTGCCTTCGGTGAGTTTCCGAGGGAGGAGAAATTCATCCTCGCGCCAGCGCCGATTGGAGGTCTGCTTGATATGCTGCGGTGCGCCGAGCTCCTCCCGCGGGTTGCTGTACACGACGGTGTTGGAGCCAGCGGTGTACCATATTCCGACGGGATGCCACGGCGAGTCGGGCGAAGAATCCGCCACCGAAACCATCGCCCGCTGGTTCGGAAAGCCGTAGTCGAACTTCCGCCGGAGCAAGACGCCGATGTTTTTGGGATCGAGCATCAGGACAAAGGCTGACGTCCCCTTGGTATATCGCCCAGTGTCCGCCGTCGCAGGATAGATTTCTTTTCCGTTCAACGTGTCAACGCCCCATTCGTACCGCGACGTGAGGGTCTGGACGGGAGAAGCGTCGGGCGAACGATAGTCGTGGCACTTCTCGTCCGCTTCATCGCCCACGCGGAGGACGTCTGTCAAAACGAGGCAGGGCTTGTTGATCCCGTACCAGTACGTCACGCTCTGGTAGTGCTCCTGGCTGTCGTTCAAGCCGCCGTGCTCGAGCTGAATTCGCGCGTTCTTGCCAAACGGCATCAGGTCCGCGAGGAGAAAGCGATAGGCGGACTGGATCAAGTCCTCGCTGTTCTTGGCTTCCTCCTTTTTCCGCGCTCCGACGGGATGCCCCGCAAAGGGCAGCGTCATGTTCTCCCCGCCCCAGTAATCTCCCCCGCCGCCCCATTCTTCCGTGCCAGTGCCCTGCGCCTGGGGAGTGTTGCTGTCGTCGAAGAAAAATCGCGGGTCGCCCTCGAGCGTGTTCAGCACCGCCCGGTCCGAGAAGATGAACGACGTGCCGACCAGGTGTCCGCACCAATCGCCGTTGCCTTCCACCTCTCTCGTGTCGAGCAGCACATTGTCCTTGCCAGGAATCGGATTTGGGTGATCCTTATACGTTGCGTGAAAATGCCCGACCCAATTCGCGGGGTCTTTGTAGGGTTGATAGCCAAGGCTCCATCGCACGTCCTTCAGCTCTGCGCCTTGCGTCTCCCTCAACTCGATGCGGGCGCTCCTCATGAACGGCATCGGAAAATAGACGGCAAAATGGACGTCCCATTCGTCGAGGCGGATGTTGACCGGAAACGCTTTCACCAGGAACTCCCGATTCGTGCGGTTATAGACCGAGCCCGTCCCGAAAAAGAGATTCACGGGCGAGTCAACCGAGGGGTGCTGCCGTCCATCCCACCAAACTCGCAGCCGGGCTTTCGAAAAACTCATCGCTTGATCCCGCGAAACGGCGAATTTCAAAGCCCGGACCGTCGAGGGCGCCTCGACGATTTCCGCCACGACGACCTTTCCCTCCGGCGGAATCCCGATTCTGCCCGAAAGCTCTTTCACGTCGCCGCCGACGGGCGCAATATCCTCCCCCGCCCTGCGAATCAGCGCGAGGACTTCCGGTGAAGGCGGCGTCTTCGCGTCCCACGACACGATCGGACGAGATAGGTTCGTCATCCCCGGCATATACTTGTGGTAGATATAATAACCGGTCCCGTAATGCGTCCTCGAATAAGCCATCTGGAAGGATTTCTCGAAGGGAATCGGCGCCCACATCAAGTCCGCCCCCTTGGTCGTGGACCACGTCCACGTCAGCGGATTGGGGAAAACGTCTCCCGGCAGGAAAACCGAATTTGGCGTCGGGCGGTTGGGGTGGGATGTACTGGTCTCCTGAACGATTGTTTCGCGGCCATCCACCACGTAATGCCAGGGGCTGCCGTGCCAGTGGTTGTAACGGGCGAAATACAAAACGCCCGGACCCGTCACGTCGAGCGTAACGCTGTAGTCGTCGGCCAACTGGTAAAGGAAATGGCTCGCATCAGCGCTTTCGTTTCCGCCCCGCCGGTCGTAGGTGCTCGTCATATAGGTTCGAACGCCGATCCGGATGTACGGCCATCGCTCCCACATCAGATAAGCGTCCTCTCCCACCGGCACAAGCGGCGGCTCAATGGAATTGACAAGTCCCTCAGCAAAGCCCGTTGGCGAAACGAGAAGCTGACTTACGATGAACAGCAGAAAGATGAAAACGAATCCACGAGCGTCTCTCACGTTTTCCACCCTCGCATACTTTGGCTCTGGTTCGCGGCCCACGAGGCTCCGACCAAGCCGTCCTGCCTTTTAACATGGGCCCTCGCGCATTATTCCTCGGATAGGCATGGAGTCCTTTGCTGGCGGGAATTATATCAAGAGCGAGAGCTTATTGGTAGGGATGAGTGCGGCAGGGTGTGGGTGTATTCTGGTGGGAGAAGGGAGTGCCTTCGCTTCAGCCTTGGGTTCGCCTATTTCGCCCTTTCGGGCCTTAAGGATGCTCTATCCACCCGGGGCCAGGCCTGCGGCCGCGTTTGGGAGCTTTCGCTTCTTGAAGACTGGTGTCAACGAGGACGGAGAGGTGGTCTTGGCTAATGCATGCCTGGGAGACGTGAAATCGGATAAGGAGGTCGGACCAAAGGACCCATGCGTGAGCTGGAAGGATGTCGCCACACGCAGCCGGAAAGGCAGAGAGGCTTGTTCGTGTCGGGCAGTTCGCGAAATTGGGCAAGAAAGAGGCGCGAACCGGAGAAATGGGTGAGAGACGCTTCGGTAACTACGCGCCAGGGGAGGGAGAACTGCTGCGGGATTACGAATCTGTGCGTGATGGGTTGGAGCCGGCTGGAAGGACCAATTCGAATAAGGGGCTACGGCAAGAGGCGAAACAAGAAGTGCTTTCGCTGCGCAGAAACGCCCGGTCTCTTGGTCGCTGCTCTTCTAACGAGACCGGGCAGGACGACCAGGCAGAGCACAGGAGTGGCCTTGCCGGCTTCAGCCGGCGCCCCCTTAAGTGCGAGCTTGAGCCGGTGGCAAACGAAAGGCGGCGCACCCCCAGAGCCTCGCCTTCGGGGAGCTTCTCAACCAATGGATTCGTCCATGCGCCCACCAAAATACAGCCGCGCCCCCCGCCTTTCTGACGCTTACGCAAAGTCTGAAACGTGATAGCATATTTCAGTTGAGTCGGAGGACGGAAGATATAGGGAGCGGATGACAAGAGCGTGACTGTTCGTTGAAGAAGAGGAGAAAGATGGACGTGCCGCTCGAAAAGGTGAACCGCAGCAAGTCCTCTCTTCGTCGTCGGCTACTGCTCTGGTTTCGCAGGAACGGTCGCCCTCTCCCGTGGCGCGGTGCCCGCGACCCTTACCGCGTCTGGGTTTCGGAGATTCTCCTGCAGCAGACGCGAATAAGAACGGCGCTGCCATATTACGAGCGGTTTGTGCGGGCATTTCCGACGGTAAAGGACCTGGCGTCCGCTGACGAAGATTCCGTGATGAAGCTGTGGGAGGGCCTCGGCTACTACACCCGGGCGAGAAATCTCCACCGGGCGGCGAGGATTATTGTGAATGACTTTGGCGGGCGCTTTCCCACGAGAGCGGAGGACTGGCAGCGTCTCCCCGGCGTCGGGCGTTACACCGCCGGCGCCATCGCCAGCATCGCTTTCGGCGAGCGTGTCCCCATTCTCGACGGGAATGCGAAACGGGTTCTCTCGCGTCTGTTTGCCATCGAAGAATGCATAGATGACGCAAGGACGCAGAATCTGCTTTGGTCTATCGCAGAGGTTCTCGTGCCGCAGAAGTCGTCGGGCGCTTTCAATCAAGCATTGATGGAATTGGGTTCTCGTATTTGCACGCCGCGGCGACCCCAATGCCCGGAATGCCCCATAGAAAGGAGCTGCGAAGCCCGCGCGCTCGGGCGACAGGAAATGCTGCCCGTGCGTCGCGCGAAGAAGACCTTGCCGCATTACGACATCGTGGCCGCCGCCATCGAGAAAAACGGCCGATTTCTTTTGGGAAAGCGCCCCAGCACCGACCTGCTCGGAGGACTCTGGGAGTTCCCCGGCGGCAAGGCAAGGCGGAAGGAGTCCCACCAAGACGCCCTCGTTCGTGAGATTAAGGAAGAGCTGGGAATCGGGATCAGAGTTGGCCCCCTCGTGGTCTCCATCCGTCATGCCTATTCCCATTTCAAAATCACTCTGCACATTTATCGCTGCCAGATCACCCGTGGCCGCCCCAGACCGCTCTATCACACGGAAATCCGATGGGTTTCCCGTCGGCAATTCAACCGCTACGCGATCCCTACCGCCGACCGCAAGGTCTTGCCGCTGCTGTAATTTGTCCGGAGCACTCTCAACTTTGCGTGCTCGGCGGCTTTGCGAGGAACCTCCCCGGGTCATGGTCACGGCTCCGGGGCGCCGATTTTCAGCGCAGATTTACCGAGACTCGACGGGATGATTCGGAGGGGCAGGCAGGAGGTGAAAAAACCGAAAAGCCCGCACAGAAGGATTGACAGCGTCGAGGCTCCCGGCAGTCTTGCGAAGTGCACCGCCAAACGCCGACCTCGAAAACGAATCCCCTCTTCAGCCAGGTGGGGGTATGCAACCGGTTCTCGCAGTAGCAGCGAGCAGCGTTTTAGGTCTGCTGGCTGGTCGAAGCCCTTCGCTCCCTCGATTGCTCCTCTGGCGGAAATGCGCGATGTAACGAGGCGGGGATTCTGTGCGCCAGCGCCCTCCGCAAGATGAAAACGGCCAAGCCCACGACCGCGCCCAGCCCGATGCCGCCCACCACGTCGAGCGGATAGTGCGACCCCAGGTAGATGCGCGAGTACCCGACGAGAAGCCCGACGGTGAACAGGGGCCAGAGCTTCTTGTTCCGGAGAAAAAGGAAGATCGCTGCGCTGAAAAAGTTCGCCGCATGGGAGGACGGGAATGAATAGGTTCGCCCCCCGAGGGGCCGAGGCCGGCAGATGATTTCCTTGAGGACCCGGCTGCTCAGGAAATCGCTCAGCCCAATGGCAATGCCCATGAACAGCAAGGTCAGCCTCCAGCGCTTTCGCCCGAAGAGAATCAGCCCGAGCCAGACCGCGCACGCGCAGACCTTCCAATACGGGAAGGGATGAGAGAGAATCGGCATCACGGCGTCGAAGAAGGGATTTCTCAGGCGCTCGTGAATCAGCCTGAAAAGCTCGCCGTCAAGGCTTGTGAGTAATAAGGGGAAGTCTGTCATAGTGGCTCGCTCCGCACTCAGTAGGTCGTCCGCCCAGTCTCCTCCTTGAGCCCCC
>CAZFAP010000120.1:0-15101 GCA_964516325.1 uncultured Verrucomicrobiota bacterium | reverse complement strand
AAATGACGATTCAAGTCGTGCTTTCGTTTCGTCACCTAACTCCCTTAATATGCGCGAGTTGCGTTAGTGCCAGGATAAGGCATTGCCGCGAGGGCCCTGTCAATCTCTTGGCAGGTTCTTGTACCAGGTGAAGTAGAGCGCTACCCCACACACGAGGCTCACGCCGACGAGCGGGAAGACCGTCGAGAATTTGTGCAACACCACGGTTACAGATGCCATGTACAGGCAAGTAATCCCCACGATTCCGAGAAGCGTGTTGAAGATTTCCACTCCAAACCAGCAGTCCTTTTTGAAGTCCGGGGACTTTTCAGCGACAGACCGCGCGACCCCTCGCCAGGCGCCCCCCGGCTGCACGTCCTTGTAGAATTGCTCGAGGACTGCTCGGTCTGTCGGCTTTGTCAGAAACGTCCCCAACAGCGAGCAAAGCAGCGACGAAGACGCAATAATGGGAAACATTCTCGTCTCCTTCCAGTCAGGAAAGCACAGCGTCAGGATGAAGAGGACCGCCACGCCTCCCAAGGTTCCCCATGTATAACCCCATCCATTGAATCGCCACCAGTACCAGCGAAGTACATTGGGGATGAGAGCGACCGCCCCGTAAGCCATCATGATCCAGCGCCAAATGCCGGCGATGGTCTTCTGCCCCAGCCCGATGAGGATCGCAATTGCCACGACGAGAACAGAAGCCGCATAGCTGGCGTAAACCAACTCCCGTTTCCCTGCCCCAGGCCGGAGGAATCGCTTGTAGAAATCCTCGACCACGTACGACGCCGCCACGTTTACAGTCGAATCAAATGTTGACATGAATGCCGCGAAGAAGCCCGCCAGCACAAGCCCTTTCAGTCCGATTGCGAAACGAATCTTCTGGAGGACTTCGGGGAGAACGCGTTCCGCATGCTCGACGCTGAAAACCGGTTTCAGCATCATCAGTCCCAGGATGACAATTCCCATGCACATCGCCCACCGCGACAGAATCAGAATGCTCCAAAGAGCCCCGGCTTTCGAGGCGTCGCGGGCAGTTCTCGTCGAGAGAAATGTCTGGAAGTCGAAGAGCTGCGCCGGTCCCCCGGCGTTCAACAGCAGGCCCTTCAGTATCCAAACGAGAAGAAATGGGCCGAAAATGTACGCGCTGTTTTCCACGAGAAATGGCATGTCCCACGACGGCCAAAGTGAATCCCAACCCTGGGCGGCTTTCTCAGCGACGCTCGCTGGCCAAGCCGCGCGCCATCCTTCGGCGACCTTTTCCATCACGGCGGCTGGGTCAAATTTCAGCGAGGCGAATATTGCGAGTCCTATAGCGACGCCGGAAAGAATCACCGTTTGAATTAGCTGGGCAATCGCGACGCTGTATTGCCCACCCAGAACGACATAGATCGTCGTGGCGCCAATGATGACCACTCCGCAGGTCTGCCGCGACCACGGGCGCAGGAACACGGACGCGAACTCTCCAATTCCCGTAAAGTCATAGGCGATCATGGACACGGCAAAGAGGATCGCCATGAAGGTCATCATCCCTCGTGCTGCTTCCCCCTCTCGCCCGGTCCCGAACCTCGTCCTCATCCACTGTGCCCCTGTGATGACCTTCGACCGCCTCACCCACTTGCCCGTGTAGCTCATGAGGAAGGCGCCCATCATGAATCCCCAGAGCCAGTGAACCCACAGGCTCCGCACACCGTACAGATAGAAAAGCGAAATGACCCACATCGTCCCCGTGACGTCGTACATGGACACGGACCCGGAGACCGATAAAACCCACCACGGCAGGCGACGGTCTGCAAGGAAATAACTCTCCTCGCTTTCAGCGGCTCGGCGTCGGACAAGCCATCCCACCGCCAGCATCAGGGCCACGTAAGCGACAATGATGATCTGGTCAATTGGGTGCATGATTCCCTTCCCAGAACCGAACGACCAATATGGTGCTGAGTTCCAGCGCCCGCGCCATAACGGGCAGCCGCCAAATCCTCTCGCAAAGCGCTTTCACTCGGCGTAATCCCTCACTCTCGGGCGGCTCAGCGCAGAGGTCGCAGACGATGCCCCGCCCGAAGGCGGGGTCGCATCCCGCCTTTAGCGGGACCCGTGAATGGTTGCCATGGGCAAGATGCCCATGCCACGTTTCTCCCATGGGCGATGACGCCTCTGCGGTCCCATCCTCATGCCGAGTATCCCGGGGTCGCCCACCAGCTTCCCCACCCACGACTCACGCATTACCACTCGGCAAAAACTCGCCTTGCATTTCCGACTCCGGAATCGCTATTGTATAATGCCGACGAAAAAAGGAAAGGGCAAGAAATTATGAGTCCGTCAAGAATCTCCCGTCATCGGTCCCGGATCGTGTTGCTGCTGGTTTTCGTTTTGGCATTTGGCTGCGGCAAAAAGGGCGAGAAAAAGATACTCATCGGGCTCTCCCTGGACACCCTCGCCGTGGAGCGATGGCAAAGGGATGCCGACATGTTTAGGAAGAGAGCCGAGGAACTCGGGGCGAAAGTCCTCATTCAGTCTGCCAATGGCGATTCGCGGGTCCAGAATGAGCAGGCCGAAAATCTCATCACCAGAGGCGTTCGCGTCTTGGTCGTGGTGCCGCAGAACGCCGAGACCTTCGCGGTCATCGTCGAGTCCGCCCACAGGCAGAAGCCCCCGGTCAAAGTCATCGGCTACGACAGAATCATCCGCAACTGTGATCTCGACCTCTATATCTCATTTGACAATGAGAAAGTCGGCGAACTTCAGGCGGAATACCTCGTCCGCAGGGTGCCGAAGGGAAATTATTTCTTGTTGGGCGGCGCCCCGACCGACGAGAACTCAAAACAACTCCGCAAGGGCCAGTTGAAGGTCTTGCAGCCGCACTTCGACCGCGGCGACATAAAACAGGCCGGTAACCAGTGGTGCACCGATTGGCAGCCCATCGAGGCTCTCCGCCATACGGAGAACATCTTGACCCGCTGGAATAACGAGATTCACGCCGTAGTTGCGTCGAACGATGGAACCGCGGGAGGCGCCGTCCAGGCGCTTGCCGCCCAGAGGCTCACTGGAAAAGTCGCCGTCTCGGGGCAGGATGCAGACCTCGCCGCGTGCCAGCGCATAGTCGAGGGCACACAGACCATGACGGTCTATAAACCAATCAAGACGCTCGCCTACAAAGCGGCTGAAATTGCGGTGGCTATGGCGAAGGGGAAGGAATACGACCGCCCCACGCGGACGCTCTTCAACGGCAAGAAAGAGGTTCCGTCGGTCCTCCTGACGCCCGTCCCCGTTGACAAGGACAATATCTACGAAGCCGTCATCAAAGACGGCTACCACAAGCTCGAAGAGGCGTATAAGAACGTCCCTCGAGACCAGTGGCCCGATCGCTCGGCGGCTTCCAGGTGATTCTTCCCTCCGCCACACGACGACCGCTCTCTCAAACGCTTCCCAGCCAGGTTGCGCTTCGCTCCCTCGTCATTCGTCCCCGTGTGACGGCCAATCGCCCTGTCCACCGTCCTTCCCCGATCCGTTGACTCCTCAACATTCCCTTGCATCGGACAAGTCAGCCAAGTAGGATTTCGGAGGCGTCCCGGGCGTCTTCCGGTGCGTGGGCTTCTGCGCCTGCATTTTCAAACCTTTCAGAACCTTGTGCCGAATTCTTGCGTCAATGAAGGTAAAGATAGACGTTCGCACCTACACCATGGTCGCGGCCCTATTGGCGATTTGGGCCATCTTCTACCTCCTCGAACCCACATTTCTCAAACCGAGAAATCTCTCCAATCTGATCCGCCAGATGTCGGAAACTGGAATCCTCGCCGTCGGCATGGTTTTCGTCATCGTCTCCGGGAACGTTGATCTGTCCGTCGGTTCCCTTGCGGGGCTTACCGGGGGCATCGCTGCCATGATCAATGTCTGGGGGAAGCAGCCCTCCCTCATATCCGTTGCCGGCGCCTTAGCCATAGGTCTCCTCGCGGGCGCCGTGCAGGGCGCCATTGTCGCCTACCGGCGGATACCTGCCTTCATCGTGACTCTTGGCGGGCTAATGGCGTTTCGAGGAGCGCTCTGGGCGGCGACCAGAGCGAAGGATATTCCCTTGAACGCTGGGTTCTTCAAGAACATCGGGAAGGACTATCTTCCGGAAAGTTGGGGTTGGATTCTTGCAGGTGCAATCGTCGCCTACCTCTGGCTTGCAGCGCTAATGCAGGGGCGGCTTGTCCGCTCGCTTGGCGTCGAAACCGCTCCTGACTACACGACGATGCCCAAAGCGATTCTCACCTCCGCCTCCGTCGTTGCTTTCGTCAGGATTATGAGCAGTTACGAGGGGGTCTCATATCCCGTCCTTATCATGATTGCCCTTGCCTTTGCCCTGCATGTCGTGTCGAGGCGGACACGGTTCGGGCGCCACGTTTACGCCATCGGGGGAAACATGGAAGCCGCACGTCTTTCGGGAGTCAACGTTCGGAGAAATATTCTGGCGGTCTTTATCATCATGGGATTTCTCTCCGCTGTCGCGGGCGTTGTCATGACTTCTCGTCTCGCGTGTTCTTCCTCCGTGACCGGCCAGCTCATGGAACTGAATGCCATTGCCGCATGCGTGATTGGCGGGTGCAGCCTGATGGGCGGGCGGGGAAAAATATCAGGCGCCATTCTCGGAGCGCTCATCATGGCCAGCCTCGATAACGGCCTGAGCCTCAAGTCGGTGGACATTGCGTATCAGTACATCATAAAAGGCTTCGCTCTGGTGGCGGCGGTCTCGATAGATGTTGCCACCAAAAAGAGTAAGGCGTGAATCGCCCCCTTGGAACGACCACTCCACCCGATGATTCCACCCTCCGGGCAAACCGGCGACGCCCGTAGGAAAAGCATCGCATCGGCACCTTGCCCATGGCAACGCTTCACGGGTCCCGCCCCCCTGTAGCTGAGGGATTACCCAGAGACGATTTTTGCGCCTTCTCAACAAGGCGCCAATAGTGTACTATCCCCTGAGGAACCGACACGAGCCAACCCACGCAAGGAGTCCGAGAAATGCAGCTCTATGAAGCCATAACAAAAAGAAGATCAATCAGAAGGTTCAAACAAGATGCCGTTCCGCTCGAGACCCTCAAGAGACTGGTCTCCGCGGCGCGCGTTGCGCCGTCAGCAGCGAACATCCAACCTCTTCGATATGTCTTGGTCACAAATCGTGACCTCTGTCGGAAGCTGTTTCCGGCGCTAAAATGGGCTGCCTACATCGCGCCCCGAGGAAATCCTCCTGCCGGTGAGGAACCGACGGCGTACGTTGTTGTCCTCGTGAATAAGTATATCGCGCGGAGCGACTACCAGCTCGATGCAGGCGCCGCGATACAAAATCTCCTCTTGGCCGCCGTCGAGGAAGCCATTGGCTCCTGCTGGCTCGGCGCCATTGATAGAGACACAATCCGCGAAATCCTCCGTGTCAGCGACGGTTTTGAGATTGAGTCCGTCATCGCGCTTGGCTATCCCAACGAAGAGCCTGCGGTCGAGCCGATGAAAGAGTCCGTAGAGTACTGGAAGGACGAGACCGGCCGCCTCCACGTGCCCAAGCGAAGCCTCGAAGAGGTTCTCGAGATCAAGCAATAGTTCGTCGCCGGGTGCGATGTTCGACGCGAGCCGCTCGGAAAAACCGCGGAAGGGCTGCCATTTGTTTTCTCCTTCGCCAGAATGCCAACTCTCATCTGCGAGAAAATAGAGGTGCAATGTGAAGGCGTCCCCGCCAAGCCAGTATCTTTCATCTGGCGGAAAAAAGAGTATCGCATTCTTGCGGTCAAGCATTCCTGGCACGATTGGGGATTTGCGCGCTCGGCGCCCAAGAAAGACTGGCGGACTCGCCGCCACCGCAGCTACTTCCATGTTCAAGTGGATGACCGCAGAGTTTTTGAAATCTATCTTGACCGCGCCAGACGTGGTTCACCCATGTGGATTCTCCACAAGATTCTTTCGGAGCAATGACAATGTCGGCAGCCCTCTTGACGCTTTGCGCGATAGGTTATAGGGCTGCTCGGCAGTATGCAAAAACTGATCGCTCGCAAGTGGGACTATTCAGTCGCGGAGCAGGACGGATGGGAACATTTTGCAGTCGCCAACCGCAGCGGACTATCAGACTCCTCCTGATCATCCTCTCGCTGTTCTCGGCGCCTTGCCTTGTCAGGGCACAGGTTCACGAGCAGCATCCCTACCGCCAGATCACGTTCAGGACCAGGGTCAATGTCCAGAGTTCCCGGGAGAAAGACGCGAAGTACCGCTACTCGCCCTGGGGCAATTTGTACTCTTCGGACCGCCGCTATTCTCAAAAGGTCCGACTCGACATCGCCGTCACGAACGTCTCCGGGAGCGATCTCAAGAACATCAAGGCTCTGTACCGCATCTACAAGCGAAACCTGAGCCAGGACATCCATACCGTCGCCGCGGCGGGCGAAGTCGTCATACCCGAAATTCGACGGAATGAGACCAAGAACATCGTCACAGACGCAGCCGAGTGCCAGTACCGTCTCTTGTGGAATAGCCTCGTGAGGGGAAACCGGTTGTCACGGTCAGGCGAGAAATACGCGGGCTACGTGGTGATTTACAGTGATTCGAAGGGACCGGTCTGTTGGGACATGAGCAGCGAAACCATGTACGCCGAATACGCCAGAGAACTCCGAAACTTGCAGCACGCGCAGAGCACTGCCTCATCTTCGAATTCGCGAGAAGCCAGCACCCTCCCCTACTCCGCCACGACAGTTTGCGTCACCAAAACCGGCCGGAAGTTCCACCGCGATAGCTGCCGGTTCGTACGGACTGACAAACGAAGTCTATCGAGGGACGACGCTTTGAAATCTGGCTACACCCCTTGCTCCGTCTGTAACCCATGAGCTTCGGAGTTGCGCGCAAAAGCATTGCAGAACCCGACGCGCGAGGGCCTGCAAGGCAGGTTCTTCGCCCACGAAATTCGTAGTTTTCGGGCGCTGCACGGCTCCAGGAACCAGGATCGAATTGTCACACATGCACATTAGCTGATTAGACATGCCGTTACCACCTGAGCCTCAACCTCTCACCTTCATTGTGCCCGAGGCGAGTTCAGGCTTTCGCCTGGACAGATTTCTGTCGGAGCGCCTTCCCGAAAAATCAAGGACGTACATCCAAAAGCTCATCCAAAAGGGCTTGGTCAGTCTTAACGGACAGCCCGTGAAGTCCCATCATCCGGTCCACCCCGGGGACACCGTAGAAGCTGCGCTCGCGCCTCCGGAGGAACCCACTCTTGAACCTCAGGATATTCCGCTGGACATCCTGTACGAGGATGAGCACCTCATCGTGGTCAATAAGCCTGCTGGGCTCGTCGTGCACCCCGGCGCGGGCAATCCATCGCGCACACTTGTGAACGCGTTGCTTGCCCACTGCGGTAAGCTCTCCGCGGGCGGACATCCGCTTCGACCGGGCATTGTCCACAGACTCGACAGGGACACTTCCGGCTGCATCATCGCGGCAAAGGATGACCTGACTCATCAAAGGCTTGCGAACCAATTTCTGACGCGCCAGGTTCACAAGGAGTATCGTGCTCTCGTCGTTGGGACTCCCCCCAAGGATAGAGGGGAGATTGAGACCTACATCACCCGAAGCAGAAGAGACCGCAAGAAAATGGCGGCAACCGCCGCGGAAGGAAGGGTTGCGCTGACGCGATATCGGGTTCTGGAATCATTCTTTCACGCATCCTACCTCACCATCGAGCCGCTCACGGGGCGAACCCACCAGATCAGGGTCCATTTGTCGCATATTGGCTACCCGGTGGCAGGGGACCAGCAATACGCCCGCGGCAAAACTCTTCCCCACCTCGGCATTGATTTTCCCAGGCAGATGCTCCACGCCTTCAAATTGCATGTCTATCATCCGCACTCCGGCGAGAGAATGAGATTCACCGCCCCGATTCCGGAGGATTTCGACCACGCTCTGAGCCAGCTTCGCGCGCTGCGACAAAAGCCCTGACCACAGTCGCTCATGAACTTCGTTCACCCGGAGACCCCGCCCGAAGCCGGGGCTGCGCAGCGCCCAGGACTCTTCCACCGGGAAAGAGAGGCGAGGACCGATCTCCAAGAAGCGCAACAAGCACCTCCAGCACATTCTCATCGAGGCGGCGAAGATCGCCCCGCAATGGAATCCGGCTCTCGCCAGCATTGTATGGAAAAGCCGTCAGGGCAAGGGTAACTCCTTTTACCCTTGAAGGTGACTTGTCATGGATGTCATCCCGTCCGAGAAAATAGGTAACCGAATTTATGAACCGGAGCACTTGGCGAAGAAAAATGATGCGCCGAGCAGATGGAGGCAAGAAAAATCTTGAGCAGACAGCTTCGAATGGCATAAAAACATCGCCAGCCGAAAGCGGCACAGAACACGAAGCGCTTATTATTGTGTTTCCGACGGAGGAGGGCCATGGATAAACCGGCGGTAAGCAACCTGCCCAGAAAGCGGACGGTGACGAATTGGATAGTGGTTTTCTGCCTGGCTGCCGCTATTGATGCTCGGTGCCTGGGGGCGGTTGACCTGTCCGGCATGGAGGCCAAGCCTGGAAGCCATGACATTCTCTTTTTCTGCGATTTTGAGTCGGAAACCTGGTACGAAGAATGGGGGATGCGCCGCAGGGATGAACATACAGACGTCATTGCCACCGACCCACTCCGGAAGTTTAAGCCGCTGCGGGGTAGGGCGCTGCGAATCAAAGTGGATCAGGGCGGGCACTACGGCGTGAGCATTCAGTACCGCTTCAAAGAGCGGCTTGGCCAGGAGCCCGAAGAGATATATTTCCGCTATTACCTGCGTCTTGCGGACGACTGGAATCCAGCCGGAGGCGGCAAGTTGCCTGGCATCGCGGGCACGTATGGGCGCGCGGGCTGGGGCGGGCGGCGAGTCAATGGCCGCGACGGCTGGTCGGCGCGCGGTCTATTCCTCGGACAGAAGAACGGCAGGACGCCCATCGGATTCTACTGCTACCATGCCGACATGAGAGGCCAGTATGGGTCGAATTGGGTGTGGGATAGGAATGGCCTGGGTTATCTGGAGAACAACCGGTGGTATTGCATAGAGCAATATGCAAAGATGAACACGCCGGGACAAAACGATGGGATTCTACGCGGCTGGGTTGACGGGCGGCTTGCTTTTGAGAAGATCGATGTCCGGATGCGCGACGTGGAGACGCTGAAGATCGAGACGGTCTGGCTGAACGTTTACCTGGGAGGAAGCTGGACTGCCGAGAGCGACCACCACCTGTACATAGACGAAGTGGTAATCGCGCACAAATACATCGGCCCAATGGAGAAGCAGGCCGCAAGAAAAGAAAGCCTCTCATCTCAGGCAGTTCAGTGAAGGGGTAACGCGACATGAAAGTGTCGAAGCAGGGCGAGCACCACGCCAGCGGCGGCCTGACAATGGGTATGCTATCGCTTGTGGTCGTCGTGACCATGTCATGAGTGGCAGCGTCTGAGCCGATCAAGTTGCATCCGGACAACCCGCACTATTTTCTGTCGCGGGGCGAGCCGACGGTGCTGATCACATCCGGCGAGCATCACGGGGCAGTGCTGAATCGAGACTTCAACTACAAGAAGTACCTTCGCACACTGGAGTGACACCGGTTTAACTTGACCCGCACATTCAGCGGAGGATACTCCGAGCCTGCCGGCGAGTTCGACATTCGGGACAACACCCTCGCGGTCCGCGGGGGGCAGGAGGCTGCTGCGACTGTCAGGGCACCATCCAGAACAACACAATCTCAGCAAATTTCGGCGGGACAAGGGGCGGAGGACTGGACTTCTGCAACAGCGTCGTCGGCAACAACACCGTCACAGGAAACTCGGTACAATCCGGCGGCGCGACGCACTGCTGCGGTCGTAGAGTCCGCGACAGCGTCATCACCGGAGACTACGCCGACTACGCCGGGGCGTTCAGTCTTGGCGGCGCCGTTGTCTCCAACAACGTCATCTGTGGAAACTCTGCACGGCATGGCGGACCAGCCGCCTGGTACGAGTTTGGCACTATCGCCAACTGTATCTTCTGGGCGAACCTTGCCCCGGAGTACCCGCAGTTCCACGGACGCGCCTGGGCGACCTACTCCCGAATCGAGGCGGGTGGACCCCTTGACACAAACATTTCTGACGACCCCCGATTTGTCAACCCCGGGCACTGGGAGGACAAAGGCACGCCCGATGATTTGTCGGACGATGTCTGGGTGGACGGGCACTATCACCTCAAGCCCGATTCCCCCTGCATTGACAGAGCAAACAATTCGTTCGTTGAGCTGTTCGAGCTGGACATGGATGGCAATCAGCGGAACGCAAAAGGACGGGATTCCTTCACACTGCATATGGGGGCACACGAGTACGGCTCCTTTCCTTTCGGGATTCTAAGAATTGAAAGGCTGGCTGGCGGGGAGACCCAGATTAGTGGAGCAGCCGCCCCGGAGATACCTACACTATCTGGTCGTGCACGAACCTCCACGGCGGGCAGTGGAACGAGGAGACAAGCATCTTATCCCGGGGTCAATCAACCACCTGGACCCACCTCAACACGGCCTCTAAGTGCAAGTTCTACCGAATCAAAATCAAGTAAGCTTGCATGGAAGTCGCTCTCGCGCCTTGGACACCGAACATCATGACTGTCGTTGGACACACAAATCTCTTTTCGGCAGGGGCGTTACGTGTTAGAAATACAATCATCACTGGAGGCCCTTGTGTCGCAAGGAGTTCGCAAACCATCAACCCAACGTTGATGCAATAGAATTCACTCCCGAAAGGGGGGCCGCACAATGAACCTCACAACATTTCGCTCCGCCGCGTCAGTCTTTCTTCTGGTATCCCTCAGCTCAGGGTTAATTGCGTCCGAATGGCACGTCGCGCCTCCGCCTTTGGGGGACGACAGCAATCCCGGCACGAACGAGCTTCCCTTTGCCACCATTCAGCGCGGTATTGACGCGGCGTCACCCGGGGACACGGTCATCGTCGCCGAGGGCACGTACGTCGAGAACATCCAGTTCGACGACAAGAACATCCTCCTGACAAGCACCGATCCCCTCAACCCCGTCGTCGTGCAGAGTACCATCATTGACGGGAACAAGGCCGGCTCCGTCGTTACCTTCTCCGGGACCGAAACCGAAGCCTGCATCCTCTCCGGCTTCACAATCCGGAACGGCCAGAGCGTCTTTGGCGGCGGAATCTGCGGGGGGACGTGGGATGTCCGTACTCACGCCACGATCGAGAACAACAGGATAACGGGCAACTCGGCGATGGACGGCGGCGGGCTGCGCTACTGCGGCGGCACGATCCAGAACAACACGATAACGGGCAACTCAGCGCTACACGGCGGAGGGCTGTTTGGCTGCGACGGGGCGATCCAGAACAACACGATAACCGGCAACTCGGCGCAATACGGCGGGGGGCTGGGCGAGTGCAGCGGCACGATCCGGAACAACACGATAACCAGCAACTCGGCCCAAGCGTACGGCGGAGGGCTGCGCTACTGCGCCGGCACGATCCAGAACAACACGATAACGGGCAACTCGGCGACATATGACGGCGGAGGGCTGGCTTACTGCAACGGCACGATCCAGAACAACAGGATAACGGACAACTCGGCGGGGCTTGACGGCGGCGGGCTGCACAGCTGTAACGGCACGATCCGGAACAACACGATAACGGGCAACTCGGCGGGACTTGACGGCGGCGGGCTATTTGGCTGCGACGCGGCGATCCAGAACAACACGATAACGGGCAACTCTGCCACGGGCGAGTACTCCGCCGGCGGCGGGCTGTATGGCTGCGACGGGGCGATCCAGAGCAACACGATAACGGGCAACTCAGCGCTATACGGCGGCGGGCTGTGCACCTGCTACGGCACAATCCAGAACAACGGGATAACGGGCAACTCGGCGACATATGACGGCGGCGGGCTGGCTCGCTGCATGGGCACGATCCACAACAACACGATAACGGGCAACTCGGCGGAAGTGGACGGCGGCGGGCTGGTTTTCTGCGACGGCACGACTCAGAACAACACCATAACGGGCAACACCGCAGGATCGGGCGGCGGGCTGGCCAAGTGCCACGGGACGATCCAGAACAACACGATAACGGGCAACTCGGCGGAAGTGGACGGCGGCGGGCTGCGCTACTGCGGCGGCACGATCCAGAACAACACCATAACGCGCAACTCGGCGGAGTGGGCCGGCGGGGGGCTGTCCGACTGCCATGGCACGATCCTGAACAACACCGTAACGGGCAACTCGGCGCAATGGCACGGGGGCGGGCTGTACTACTGCAATGGCACAATCCGCAACTGCATTGTATGGGCGAACACAGCTCCCAGCCGCCCCCAACTTCATGACTCGAGTATCCCGAACTTCTCATGTATCGAGAGTTGGAGCGGAGGAGGCGAAGGGAACACCGCGTCGGAACCGCGCTTCCTTGACCTCAAGGCAGGTGACTACCGCCTGCAAGAGGGCTCCCCCTGCATTGATGCCGGTTACAACGATCCGGCGCTCCCCGCTACGGACATTGCCGGGATGCACAGAGTCATGTACGGCGGAAAGAGCCTCACCGTGGACATGGGAGCGTGGGAATACTACGTCAACATCCTTTCCCGCGAACTCGGCGGCAACGCCGTTCTCACCTGGAGCAGCGTAGCAGGAAAGACGTACTCCATCTACCGTTCGAGCGATATGGTTAACTGGCAGACTGCGGAGGAACTCGCTCCCTCAATGGGCGAAATGACAACGCAATGGCTTGACCCCACGCAACCGCTCCTCTCTCCCGGAGTGCGCTGCAGATTCTACAGGATTAAGGAAAACCAGTAGGAGGCGCGCGGCGGGCGACGAAGACGAGTTTCGTCTGCGCCACGGCGACGCAGCGATCCCGAGCGCATCGCCGAGCGGCTGCGCATGTCCCTGCAAGCCTGGAAGGACGGCAAGTGCGATGGCGTAGTCACCTACTGCCTGGACAAGCCGCCCCAGAGCCGGACATTCCCTCTCGCGCAGGAGTGCCTTCGCGAATTCCGCAGAGACAACAGGCGAATGGGGCAAATGAGGCGACTCATTCGGCAAGGGCGTGTCGGAGCGCTCCAACCCTGTTAAGAAGGAGCAACGCATGAAAAAGTTGATGGTCCTGACAATTCTTTTGTTCGTCCAGGCGACTCTGCACCCGGGAGTCAGCGAGGAACAGTCCGCCGTGCCCTTGCCGCCGGGTGTGAAAGTGGTATGGGACTTCAGCAAGGCCCACCATGAGACGACGCCTACCCGCGAGCAGGTCTGCATCAACGGGCTTTGGTGCTGGCAGCCAGCAGAAGCGCAATCGGAACAGGTGCCCGCGGGGAACTGGGGCTATTTCAAGGTCCCGGGCGCCTGGCCGGGAATAACTGACTACATGCAGAAAGACTGCCAGACGGCCTACGCTCATCCGAGTTGGAGGAATCAGAAGCTCGGCGACATCACGGCTGCCTGGTACGAGCGAGAGATTACAATCCCCAGCCATTGGGCCGGCCGCCGCATTGCGGTCTGCATCGAGGTTCTGAATTCCTACGCGGCTGTGTACGTGAATGGCAGGAGGGCGGGCGAAACCCGGTTTCCGGGAGGCGAGGTGGACCTCACCTCGATGTGCCATCCGGGCGGCGCCCACAGGCTCAGTCTGCTCGTGGTAGCCATGCCGCTGAAGGGCGTCATGCTCTCCTACACAGACACCGCCTCCGCCAGAGAAGTCAAGGGTTCGGTAGCTCGGCGGGGTTTGTGTGGCGACGTTTACTTAGTAAGCACGCCGCCTGGGCCGCGGATCGCCGACGTGAGGGTGGACACGTCGGTGCGCACGCAGGAGTTCACGTTCGACGTGGCGCTCGAGGGCCTGGCAGCGAATGCACAGTACGCCTTTCGTGCGCGGATCACGAAGGACGGCCGCAGCATCAAGGAACTTGCGAGCCGGGGATTCCAGGGGAGCGATCTCAAAGAGGGCCGCATCGCGTCCACACAAGAATGGATGCCCGATAAGCTCTGGGACATCCACACGCCTCAAAACACATACGACCTTGAGGTCTCGCTTCTGGACGCCGCGGGAAACGTGCTGGACACCGGCTGGACCGTGCGCTTCGGGTTCCGCGAGCTCTGGATCGAAGGCCGGGACTTCTTCCTCAACGGCACTCGCATCTTTCTCTCCGCGGTGCCGCTTGACAACGCCGAGGTCGGCGCGGCGCAGGCCAACTACGAGGCCGCCCGCGAGAGCCTGGAGCGCCTCAAGAGTTTTGGAATCAACTTCGTCTATACTCACAACTACGGCTGCGAGCCTGGCTCGCATCTGGGTTTTGAGGAGGTCCTGAGGGCAGCGGATGACGTGGGGATGCTCGTATCGTTTTCCCAGCCGCATTTCAGCCACTACGATTGGCAGGCCCCCGACGCGGATGAGAACAACGGCTATGCCCGCCACGCGGAGTTCTACGTGCGCGCCGCGCAGAACCACCCTTCAGTCGTGATGTATTCCATGAGCCACAACGCCACGGGCTACAACGAGGACATGAACCCCGACATGATAGACGGCATCCAGGATGCCCGCGACACATGGGCCTTGAGAAACGCGAAGCAGGCGTTGCGGGCCGAGGCAATCGTGAAACACCTGGACCCAAGCCGCATCGTTTATCATCACGCCTCGGGAAACCTCGGCTCGATGCACGCGATCAATTTCTACCCGAACTTCGTCCCGATTCAGGAGATGTCGGACTGGTTCGAGCACTGGGCTACGCAGGGCGTCAAGCCGGTGTTCACCTGTGAATACGGCGCGCCGTTTACGTGGGACTGGACGATGTACCGCGGGTGGTACAAAGGGCAGCGCGAATTCGGCAGCGCCATGGTGCCGTGGGAATTCTGTCTGGCTGAGTGGAATGCGCAGTTCTTCGGGGACCAGGCGTTTCAGATCAGCGAGCCGGAGAAGGCAAATCTGCGCTGGGAGGCCAGGCAGTTCCGAGCCGGCAATCTGTGGCACCGTTGGGATTATCCCTTCGCGGTGGGTTCGAGCCGTTTCGACGAACGATACCCCGTGTTTGCCATGTACCTGACGGACAACTGGCGGGCCTTTCGCACCTGGGGAGTGTCCGCCATCTCCCCGTGGGAGCACGAGCATTTCTGGAAG
>CAZFAP010000119.1:0-15105 GCA_964516325.1 uncultured Verrucomicrobiota bacterium | reverse complement strand
CTTGTCGCAACTTTTCGGAATGGCTCAAAAGGCGGTGGATTCCGGCGACGCCGACATCGTAGAGGCTCTCGACTTCGTTTCCGAGCATCCGGGCGGTTACGACGGCTTCCTCCGCCACATCCATATCCGAAGTGCCGGCGGAGACAACCAGAATCTTCCCGCCTTTTTTAGGTAAAGCTTTTCTCTCGACGGTGATGGTTCGGGCACGCTTGTTATATACAGCGTCGGGATGCCCCTGTTTCACCGCCTCATAGACTTCCTCGGATGCCCTCGTCGCCAAAAGATTGTCTTCCCTGGCAAGGATTCGGTCCACGATGGCGACGACCTCTTCCTTCGTTTTCCCCTCGCAATAGACGACTTCCGGAAAGCCCTTTCTGAGCGAGCGGTGGGTATCCACCTTCGCGAAACCGAGGTCGTCGAAATGGGGCGCCTTCAGTTTATCAACCGCCTCGGCTATCGAGATTTTGCCCGCTCGGACACCGTCGAGCAATTGTCGCAGTTCTTGTTCGTTCACTTTTTCACCTTTCCATCTCGCGGGCTTCGCTATCCGCCGTCTCCCGTTCGAGAGCCCGGGTCGTCGTTCCCGCCAGATTCCTTCTCGGATGCCATCACGCCCTCCGCGGCTGGCCTCCTCCTGTACCGGCGGACGTACATGAGAGAGAAAACGAAGGCGCACAGCGGAATTGCGATCTGAGACACCACGAACCACGGGTTGTCAATTTTGTCCATAGTTGAAGTAACTGCCCGCCCGACCCTCCTCTTGATTGGGCGAAGCTGCCACTGATTGTTGGCGGAAGAGAACGGGGCTGGCGGCATGACGGATAGACTGTAAGGGAGTTCTGTCCGGCCGCGAGCCGGGCACGCCGCGAACAAAAGCCCCAGGAAAATCAGCCTTTGGCAAAGCTCCGCTTTCACTTTGTTCGCTTTAGTCTCTCCGCGAATGCGCGGATGTGCTCCGGGGTTGTCCCGCAACATCCGCCGATGATGTTGGCGCCGGCGTCAGCAAGGGCGAGGACATGCTGCGCCATCGCCTCCGGCGTCTGGTCGAAAACGGTCGTTTCGCCCTCGATTCTCGGCTTGCCAGCGTTCGGTTCGGCGAGAATCGGAAGAGAGGTCAATTCCCTCATCTGCCGGACGATTTTGACGACATCTGGGATGTCCACCGTGCCGCAGTTCGTCCCGATGCCGTCCGCGCCTTCGTCCTCAAGCTGGCGAACCATCTGCTCAACGCTCACTCCGAAGATTGTGCGATAGCCTTTCCCACGGTCCGGCGTGAAAGACATAGAGGCGATAACGGGAAGCGCCGTTTCCCTTGCCGCACGGACCGCTGCTACCAACTCTTCGATTGCGGTCATCGTCTGAATCGCTATGGCATCGGCTCCCTGCGCGAGGATGAAGACCTGCTCTCTGAAGACCTCGACAAATTCCTCTTGTTTCTTTGCGCCGAGCGGGTACACAAGCTCCGCCGTCGGTCCAACGTCGCCCAGAACGTATCGCTCATCCCCAGCCACGGAGCGAGCCCTTTCGACAGCCGCCGAATTGAGTTCCTGCACTTTCTCCCCAAGCCCGTACTTCTCGAGGCACAACCGGTTGCCGAGAAGGCTGTTCGTCAAAATGGCGTCAGCCCCTGCCTCGATGTATGCAGCATGAACCTCCTCCACCTGGTCCGGGCGAAGGACATTCCATTGCATATTGCATTCGCCCGGCTGAAGGCCACGGGCATCAAGCTGCGTCCCCATGGCGCCGTCGCAGATAATCACACCGTCTTTGACTCTTTCAAGAAAGGGCTTTCTCATCTCGAATCCTCGATCCTCCTTGGTCTGTTCAAACCGCAGGACGGGAACCGTATCCGTTTGGGTGGTCCAGAACCCACTTCCAACTGCTCTCCAGAATCGTCGTCATGTCCGAATGTTTCGGCTGCCAGTGGAGTTCCCGCTGAATCTTGCTGCCGTCGGCGACAAGCCTGGCGGGATCGCCCGGCCTCCTTCTCCCTATTTCGATGGGGATTCTCTTGCCCGTAACTTCCTCTGCGGCGGCGATGACTTCCTTGACCGAGTAACCTTTACCGGTGCCAATATTGTAGATTTTGCTATGGCTCTCCTGAAGGGCCAGAATGTGGGCGGAAGCGAGATCGAGAACATGGACAAAATCCCTCACGCACGTTCCGTCTTCGGTGTCGTAATCATCGCCGTTGACGGTCAGGACGGGAAGCAAAGCGGCCGCGGTCATCAGGACGATGGGCACCAGGTGCGTCTCGGGGTGATGGTCCTCGCCCAGGGGGCCGGCGGCCCCCGCCGCATTGAAATAACGCAAAGCGACGAATTCGATTCCATGAATCTCCCTGTACCATCTCAGGATTTTCTCGAAAGCGAGCTTCGATTCTCCGTAAGGGTTCGTCGGGGCGGTTGCGTCCTCTTCGCGTATGGGAACTCTCTTTGGCTCGCCATAAACCGCAGCCGACGACGAAAACACGATTCTCCGCACGCCGGTCTGGACCATCGCATCGAGGAGGTTCACTCCGCAGCAGAGGTTGTTCCGGAAGAACTTCGTCGGGTTCTTCATCGAATCGCCGACAAGGGCTTCCGCCGCGAAATGAACCACTGCCTCTGTCCTTTCCTCGGTCATGACTTGCCGAAGAAGCGCAAGGTCCGACAGGTCACCACGGACGAATCTCGCCCCCAGGGAGACAGCGTCCCGGTGGCCGGTCTGGAGGTTGTCAATCACGACGACCTGATGGGCGTCATCAACAAGCTCCTTGACGACCACGCTGCCGATGTATCCGGCTCCGCCGGTAACCAATATGCGCATTGATGCCTCCACGCAATTGCTAACTCGATCGTCAGTGCTGGCCGCCGTTGTACATTTTCCGATTTGGCGGGTCAAGAAAAACTCACGCTAACCGCCGACACTGCAACCAAAAAGAGAAGAACGACGGCGTAATCCCTCACTCCCGGGAGGGACTCACCGCAGAGAGCGCAGAGTACGCAGAGGGGACGTATGTGGGCTTCCCCCGCCTTGGGCGGGGCGGGGGCTTGGGGCGCCTTCCCCGAGAGGCCCGTGGGGGACGTCCAGAGGGAATAACAGCATAGGCACGATGATCCCGATTGCTCTATCGGGTTCATCCTGTCAATCCCGTCCGAGCGTCCCGGGGCGAGGTGAATTCCTCGCGGGACCGGGGACTCACCGCACTCGTTCATGAGCTTCGTTCACGCGGAGACCAGGGAAAGGTCTGCCGTGTCCTGGGAGCGCCAGGACCCCGCACCACCACTTCGGACGACCACACCGGTTGCCGTGCCTTCGCAGACTCCCCCGCAGAACAGGCGGCCAACCCCCGAGCCTTTTCAGCAGCTCTTCGCGTTCCTTCACCAACTCAGCATAGGACAGTTTGCTCTTCATACGAAGCAGTATATCATGCTTCGGAAAAAAGTCAGGAAAAAAAATCAAGAAATCGCAAAAAATCTTATTCCCCACCCGAGACTGAGGCATTACAACCCTCCCAAAAGTTCGCTTGACACGGAGTGGGTTCTGGGGTAGAGAGAGGGAAATCGTCAATGGGCCTGTGCGAAGGGGGTCGTTTATTTCGCAACTGAACTTCGTTCAATAAGTCCATCTGGAAAGGAGGGCAAAAATGTCCGAGAGACCTTTGAATGTCGGGTTGATAGGTGGAGGGCGAGGCGCCTTTATCGTGCATCCCCACGAGCGGGCCATCCATTTCGATGGGACGCGCCGCGTGGTGGCGGGGGCGCTGCACCAGGACCCGAAAGTCGCCCTGGAAGAGGCGGAGAAGTGGCCGTACCCGATCCGCGGGTATCGCAATTACGGCGAAATGATTGAGAAGGAGAGCAAGAAGCCGCTGGGCGAAAGGCTGGACTACGTTCTTATTGTCACGCCGAATAATGTTCATTTTGACCCGGCGATGAGGTGCCTTGAGGCGGGGATACCCGTCTTCTGCGAGAAACCCTTGACGGTGACGCTTGAAGAATCGGACAAGCTGGTCAAGGCGGTCAAGAAGCACAAGATTCCCTTCGGCGTGGCGCACACGTATCTCGGGCACTGGACGAGCCGACTTTCGCGGCACATCGTGCGGACCGGGTTGATCGGCGAAGTGCGTTGGGTTGATTCGTCGTACCTCCAGGGATGGCTGGCGGGCCGGACGGAGGATATGGGCGTGATGCAGGCGGAATGGCGAGTGGACCCGAAGCGAGCGGGAGCAAGCTGCGCCGGAGGAGATATAGGGACGCACGCGTTGATGCAGCTTCGCTACGTGACGGGTCTGGAGGTTGCGCGGCTTCAGGCGCATCTGGAGACCTTCGTGGAGAAGCGACAGCTTGACGACCATTTCACGGTTTATTGCGAGCTGTCGAATGGTGGGAGAGCTCTTGTCCGGGCGTCTCAGATCGCTATTGGCCACAAGAACGACCTTCGCATCGAAGTGAACGGAACAAAGGGGACGCTCTACTGGGTGCAGGAGGACCCGGACAGGCTGGTCGTTCATCTGCCCGGGCAGCCGGACAGGGTCTATTGGCGAGGAGAAGTCAAGGTAAACGACGGCTTCCTGAAAGACGTCCCGAAAGATTTGATGGCAGAGCCGACAGCTCCTTCGGGACATCCGGAGGCGTTCCACGATGCGTTCGCCCGCCTTCACCGGTGCTTCGAGGCGGACGTTCGCGCGTACGAAGAGGGAAAGCCATGGAAAGCTGACGGGGCGAAGTATGCCAACGTGGAGGACGGCCGGATGGGCATCGCGTTTGTAACCGCCGCCGTAGAGAGCAGCAACAAGGGCGGCGCGTGGGTTTCGATGCCGTAGCCAGGGATTGCTCTGAAGAGGAGTCCTTCGGCCCAACCGAGAAGAAAGAAGTGCGAATCGGGGGCGGGGGCGAACGCCCCTGCCCCTTTTTCTTTCCATGCTCAGCCAACAGGAAGAGCGAGCATTCAGGTGGTTTTTGAGAGAGTGGTTGAATCTCGCGCCGCAGGTCGGTTAGCCCTGTGACACAGGCTCGGTTCCAGTCAGGGTGACGATGTCGCTGCCAAAGTATTTGGAGGAAATACGCCAAAGTGCCCCCGTGAGCGAGGTGGCCTTCTATACTCCGCTTTCGGTCCACATCCTGCGGGGGGTGCTCGGCTATTCGGCAAAGACCTGCCAGATTAACAAAGCGGGAGAAGCGGGGATTCCCGACATAAGGCTCTTGTCTCTGGAAGACGGCTCGGAGTGGGTCATCTGTGAAGCGAAGCTCGAAGACGAGGAGATTCGGGACGACGCAAAGCGGGCGAGGCTCTGGCAGGAGCAGATTATCGGAAAAGGCTACCTCTCTCCGGAGGCGGTTTACGTCCTGCTATGCGCTCCGCGTACTTTTTACGTCTGTGACGTAACGGGGGAATCGCTGGAGGCGGTTCACCTCGACCCCAACAGGGAAGTGGTAATTGACGCGAGGTCAGGCGAAGAGCTTCCTGCCACGGACCTCAATTTCCGAAAGCTTCTCGGGCCAATCACGGCGCAACAATCGCTGGCCAGACCCCAGTACGAGAAGTTCCGGCGGGGCGAGCTGAGATCGGGCTTCTTACCTCTCGACGCCAACACGCTAAGCAAGCTCCACGACGTGTTCGAGCTGGCCGTCCGCGACCTGCGCAGATACTGCAAGGGGGCATTCGAGTACTACCAACAGCAATATAAGGAGTACCTGGAGAAGCTCCAGAAGCACGAAATCGAGCTTGAGCGTGCAGGCCCGGACGACGTCTGGGCAACAAAGGTCCGGCGTGAGATCCTTCGTTTGAAAAAACAACACCAGGTTGAGACTGCTCTGTTTGAGGTTGATTACCCGCTGTTCAAAGAGAGCCAAACCTACTCCGGCACCTCTGAGGAGAGGGACTTCGAGGATGTTTTCATCACCAACACCGCCCATATTGCCCTCAGCCGCCTGTTCTTCGTGAGAGTCTGCGAGGATACAGGGCTGGTGAGCAAGAAAATCTCCAACGCAGGTATGAAGGTTTGGCACAGATTCATGCTCAGCCTGCCCCGGATGTACAAAGGGATTGTCGAGCTCGCATTCAAGGACGTCATGCCTGTTTATGCGCGCCTGTTTGAGAGCTCGGTCTTCGACTGGTTCGGCACAATCAACCATGGGCTTAACGACATCCTTGAAAGGATTCTGTTTCGGCTCAATGCCTTCTCGCTTGCGAAGGTGGACCGGGACACGCTCGGGACCATGTATGAGTACTTCCGGCCGCGCGCAGAAAGAAAAAGATTGGGGGAGTATTACACGGACGATGTAGTTGTTGATTTCGTGCTCTCGCGATGCGGGATCACCTCGGACCCCGATATACTGACGAAAAGGATACTTGACCCGGCATGTGGATCCTTCACCTTCGGCGTAAGGGCATTCTCTGCCATACTCGCTCGTGCCAGCCACCTTTCACCGCAGAACAAGATGGAATTGGCAAGGAGGTGCATTTCCGGCTACGACATCAATCCATTCTCAACTTTCCTGGCCCACCTCAGCATGTTGTTCGCATGCATTGACCTTTATCTCGAGGCCAAAAGGGGCGACCCGGACTTTTCCATGCCGCCGTTCAGTGTTGAGACCATAAACTCTCTCACCTCCGCGGCCGCGCTGCTCGGGCGAGGGAACGCCGAGGACGAGCATTCTTCCTCCCGTTCGGACAAAGGCGCGTTCGACTACGTTGTGGGCAACCCGCCCTTCGTCCGAAACGAGCGCATCCCGGAGGGCGACCGCGGCGTCATTGAGGCAAGTTTCTCGGTAGTCAAATCTGGGAACACAGACCTGTCGGTGTATTTCATGTATTGTGCGCTGAGTGTGTGGCTAAGGGACGGTGGCGTCATGGGTATGCTTGCTCCGATCGCGCTCGCCAACACTAAGATGGCCGCGCGCATCCGGGAGCTCCTCCAGGGGAGGTACCGGGAAACCCACTGCGTGACAGAGGTTGTCTCATTGGAGTGGATGGCAAAGGAGGTGTTTCCCCAGGCAGACATCATCCCCATGATATTCTTCGCGAAAAAGGGCAAACCGCCAACGAACCATCGCGTGAACGTTGTCAGCGGGCTTCGCTCGAAGGAGGAACTCCGAAGGGCGACGAAGGATGCGAACTTCCTGAAAGAGCATACCTCCAAGCTTGATTACGCAACGTGGTTCAATATGAGCCCGGTTGGCGACTGGCCGCTGGAGGTGAGGCAGGAAGACATGCCGATTCTCCTGAAGCTGAGGGGGGCACCGACGTTGTCCGAGGTTGCCCGGACATCTTTTGGTGTGAAGTTGGGGGCCAGCGCAAAGATTGTTTCCGGCGCGGGCAAAGCTCGACGTGGCCCAAGAGAGGTTCCCTTCCTCAAAGGGCAGCACATTTGCGCATTCGGGCTTTCTGAGCCCTCCGAGGTGATTGATCTCAACAGGATTGACGAAGCGAGCGACGCAAGCATCTGGCGAGACCTATCGTTCTACGAGCGATGCCGGGGCGTAGACGGCCATGATACGGGAGAGGACGCGGGTGCCACCGCGGTGCGCGAGATGAACAAGCGTCTTCCGAGTGACGCGGATCATTGCCTCCTGCCCAGAGTAACCGTCACTTTCAATGCCGCCGTGTTCAACCCCCTGCGGCTGGCTGCCAACGACAGCGTGCTTGTTGCGGTGCCGCTCAAGTACGATGCTCATACGCTCTCTGCTTTAGTGAACAGCACAATCAGCCGCTACTACGGGTTTCTTCTGCTTCGCTCGGGAATTCTCCTGAGGCGACGTTCCACATGGGTGCCGCGCGTCATAGACAACCTGCCCTTGCCCAACCTGGACGACCGCATGGCTGGGAAGCTCAGCGGGCTTTCGCGTGAGGCGACGCGCTTATCCCAGGACGTTGCCCTGTCGGTGGCAGAGCTTTTCTCCCGCAGAATGGATGCGGTGAAGGAAACCATCAAAGCGGGATTTCTCGGAGTGGAGTGGAGCGCGAAAGATGCGATCCTCGACCGAGACGATTTTGCCGACGCCAGCGTTCGAGGCAAGACTCTTTCGGTTGGCGAATGTAGAATAAGCTGTTCGGACGGGGACCTGCCTCACCTGATCCGGGCGGCGGTTCTCGCAAGCGATGCCGAGGAGATTCCCGTGTCGGAGATCCAGAATATGCCCCTGCCGTCCGACCCCAATGTGCGCGCGAGCCTTGCCGCAGAAATCAGGAATTTCGAGAGAGACCTCGAGTCCCGCAAGAACCAGATGGATGAGATTTGTCAGGAGATTGACGCCATCGTCGCCGAAGGACTCGGCTTGACTGCGGAAGAGCAAGCGGTCATC
The DNA here is from genome assembly GCA_964516325.1 of uncultured Verrucomicrobiota bacterium. Taxonomy (GTDB): domain Bacteria; phylum Auribacterota; class JABMQX01; order JABMQX01; family JABMQX01; genus CAZFAP01. The sequence continues at coordinate 6,817 of CAZFAP010000119.1, read as the reverse complement.
GCAACACGGTGCCAGGAATTCCCGTTGTCTGTCACGGTCGGGCATCCTCGATATGTTTGGTCTGCCGACCGGAAAGTGCAAGCGAGGCGAGTCTATGAAAAGGGAGAAAGATTTAAGTGAACCTTTCAAGTGGGTCTGTGAAACGGCCGTGAGAGCGACAATTCTTGCGCTTCTCGTCGTGCTTTCCGTGATGCCAGGCATGCTGAACTGCGGGGAGTACTTGACGGTCAATCTTTCTCCCCCACCGTACCCCGAGACACTTTTGCCTGAGTCCCCTTTCGGAATCAATACTGCGATCTCCGATGGCGAGCCGAACCGGGACAATCGTCTCAAAATCATGCAGAACGCTGGAATCAAATGGGGACGGCAGGACCTCACCTGGCAGCGAATCGAGGTAGAACCCGGTGTGTACAGGTGGGACTCCTATGACCGTGTCGTGGACGAGCTTTTGGCTCACGGGATCATGATCCTCGCGAATCTCGCCTACGAACCGCGCTGGGTTCGCGAGAAAATCAATTCCCCGGAGGCGGTGGAGGCGTACGTGAACTTCGTTCGCGCCGCCGTCTCGCGCTACAAAGAGAAAATCAAACACTGGCAGATATGGAATGAACCGAATTTCGGCGGCTCGTTCTGGCGGGGGACGCCGGAGCAGTACGCGAACTTCCTGAAAGCCGCGGGCAAGGCGATTCACGAGCTTGACCCGGAGGCGAAGGTCGCGGGCTTCAACACGGCGTTCGCGGATTTGAAATGGACAGAGAAAATTCTGTCCCTCGTGCCGTACGACTGCTTCGACATCCTCTGCTTTCATCCCTACCGCCCGCCGAACAGCCCGGAGGAAAAGGAGGATTTGTGGTTTCGCGACCATTACAGCAAGACCGATGCGATGGCGGGATATGATTACCTCACTCAGGTCGAGAAACTTTGGGAGCTCATGTCCCGTTTGGGCAAGCCGAAGCCATTGTGGGTGACCGAAATCTGCTGGAACTCGCACATTCATCCGTATGGCAGCAGCGAGTTTCGCCAGGCGGATATGCTGGTGCGGTTTTACGTCCTCTCCATCGCGTCGGGGAAGGTCGAAAAGGTCTTCTGGTGGACATTGCGGGACGGCGGCAGACGGGAATATGATCAAGGCGACATGGTCGGCCTTGTTCGGCGCGACTACACGCCGAAATATTCGTATTACGCTTACGCCGTCATGACACGGATGCTCGAGGGCGCGAAATTCATCGAGCGGGTCGCAGCGGCGGACGGCCTTTACGTTTTCAAGTTCGACGATGGACAGAACGACACGCTCGTCGCGTGGACGACAAAGCCCTATGCCTATATCCGCGTTTCCTTCCAGAAGCAGTTGGAGTGCTGCGATATTCTCGGGGTCAAACGGATAGTGCCTTTGAACGAACGAACTGGCGCCCTCCCCGTGCCGCTCACCCCATCGCCCATCTATCTGGTCGGTCCGAAGGGATTGCGGGTGCGTGTTGTCCCAAGCCCCGGGTGGTGATTGTCGCCAGCCCCCGCCAAGCGTAACTGTTATCGTCTCCATGCCTGCGTGCTCGCCACAGCTTTGTCAAAGGGCGGCCAATTTGGCGCCCCAGCCTCCGGCGCCTTTCGCTGGATTGATAATATCAGGTGGCTGGGACCGGGTCAATGCCGACTCCGCAGCAACAACTTCACCCTGTTTGGCCGCCTCTGTTCCCCGCACTGTCTCAGGCCGCGGCACCGCAGAAGAGGAGGCTCCTTGTCAAAAATTCCCTCCGGGCGGTTGCACTCCCCGTCACAATGGAATATCATTTGCTTCAAAAGCAATTCTTCCAATCCCTCCGTTGGGGTGCCTGAAATGAGCCGCAACTGGTCTCCGAAAACGAAGGCGGCGAAGAGAGGGAAAGGACCAGACCGTCGGATTCGTGTCTCTCCTGCTCAGCCAGCAAAAACCCCCAGTTCCTCCAAACGGGGAGTACGGCTGGCGGTGGGGATATGTTCCGTCGTGGCGATCATCCTTTCCGTGTGGCGTTTGTACACGAAGTTTGGCACTTCGAGCGCTCCAGTCCAAAAGGCTGCTCTCTCCGCCAAACGAGCCACAGAGCCACCCGTAGCCGGGGCATTGCCCGTTGATGTCCCCGGACACATTTTCACAGATGTTACCGAAGAAGCGGGCGTTGACTTCCGGCACACGACCGGCCAGGAGACTCGTCGAATGCTCTACCCCGAAATCATGGGCGCGGGGGTGATCCTCTTCGATTACGACGCCGACGGCGACTTAGACATCTACTTCTTGAACGGCAATTACCTGAGAGGGAAAGAGCACGACCCCAAGCTGACCAACGTCCTGTACCGAAACGATACGGATCACGGAAGGTGGCATTTCACGGATGTTACTGAAGAAGCGGGCGTCGGCGACAGCGGCTACGGCCAGGGCGGAGAGGCCGCGGACTTCGATAACGATGACGACCAGGACCTGTACGCGACCAACCTCGGCACAAACGTCTATTTCCGCAACGAGGGCGACGGAACGTTCACCCGGACTTCGCTCCTTGCCCACACGGGTTGGGGACAGTGTTGCTCCGCCCTGGACTACGATAATGACGGCGACCTCGACCTGTACCTCGTCAATTATCTGACCTACAATCCCGACAGGCAGGACCTGGGGCGCGTGTCGGTAGCGGGGAAGCTGATTCACGACTACGTGGGACCCCAGAATTACGACGGAAGCGCCGACGTTCTCTATCGCAACAACGGCGACGGAACTTTCACGGAGGTCACGAAGGAAACCGGGCTGCATTGCCCCGCGGGGAAAGGAATGGGTCTTGGCGTCGCGGATTTCGACAACGATGGGGATCCAGACATCTTCGTGGCGAACGATTTCATGGCTAACTATCTCTTTGTCAACGAACGCGGTAAGTTTGTCGAGCGCGCAATGGAAGCAGGAGTCGCCGCCAGCGATGATGGCAATCTGGAATCCTCGATGGGGGTGGAGGTGGCGGACGTGGATAACGATGGACTGTTCGACATCATGGTCCCCTGCCGAAATGCCGAGACCCACACGTTATACTACAACAAGTGGCCAATCTTCCACGAGGAGCCTGCTCGAAGTGGCCTGGACAAGGCGACCCTCCGTCACACCGGCTTCAGCCCGAACTTCCTCGACTACGACAACGATGGGGATATGGACCTCTTCATAAGCACCGGAAGCGTCTTGACTTTGAGTTCGGCTGTTATCAGAGGTCGAACGAGACCCGAGCATTTTCATGAGCGCTACGCAGAGCCAGACCTTCTTCTCGAAAACGACGGCACGGGTTGTTTCCGCGCGCTCTCGCCGGAAATGGCGGGGCCGCATTTCCGGAGACCTACGGTGTCCCGCGGCTCGGCAGCCGGAGACCTCGACAACGACGGAGACACTGATATTGTCGTCAGCATTCCGGAGGGGCACCCTGTTCTACTTCGCAACGATGGCAAACGCGGGCATTGGCTCACGCTGCGGCTCATTGGCACAAAGAGCAACCGAGACGCCATCGGCGCTCGGGTGACCGCTCGCGCAGGAGACAAGACGCAACACCATTATCTGAGAGGAGGGGGAAGCTATCTGTCCGTGAATGACCGCAGGGTCCACCTCGGTCTGGGAACCGCGACCACTGCGGACAGAATTGAGATTGTCTGGCCTTCGGGGACGAGGCAGACCCTCGAAAACATACCGGCCAGCCAATTCCTCATTGTCGAGGAACCGGTAACGGACCGGAGCGGAGGTGGAACGTGAAACGGAATCTTATCCTGGCCTTTGCGGCTTTCCTGCCAATTGTAATCGCATCCAACTGTGGGCGGCTTCCCGATGACTCCCCATCTCCAGCACATCTCTGGAAACCTAAAGAAGGCACGTCCTATGTTGGCGAGTTCCCCCAGGAAATCATCTGGCTCAAGGACGGTGCAGAGATGGTCCTCGTCCCGGCCGGCGAATTCCTTTACGGCGAGCACAAAGAAACCAGAAGTCTGCCTTCATTCTGCATAGACAAGTACCCGGTCACCAACGAGCGTTACCGCAGGTTCGTCAAGGCCACGGGCCATCCGCCGCCTTACACGGATGCCGAGACGACAAGACCTTTCAACTGGAAAGGGGATAACTACCCCAAGGGAAAAGCAAGATACCCCGTGGTTCTCGTGGATTGGCACGACGCTGCAGCCTTCTGCAAATGGGCGGGAAAAACCCTCCCCACTGACGAGCAATGGGAAAAGGCCGCCAGAGGAACCGACGGACGAGCCTATCCCTGGGGCGAGGAATTTGACGAGAAAAAATGCAATTGCTGGCTGACAGGTATAGAGACTATCACCCCCGTGGACCGCTTTCCGAATGGGGCATCTCCCTACGGCTGCTTCGACATGGCAGGAAATGTCTGGCAGTGGACAAGCACCCGAAAAAACGGCCGCTGCATGGCACGCGGCGGCTCGTACCTCACGGGCGATGTCTATGTCCGCTGTTACACTACGACCGATTCTCAACCCTGGGCAGACCCCAATTGGAAAAAGATAAATGGCGGGTTACGCTCCTGCTACGTGCTGCCCCCGGAATAGAATCTTCCGCCCCCCATCGCGGACTCGGCCATCCGACTCAACAATTCATTTCTTCCCGGCGGAGGCTCTGTGCGGCTACTTCTCAAAGGCGCTGGCAGCAAGCCGAGAGACCGGAAACGAAATTCGGACGAGACTACTCTCCAAGATGCGGTCAGGTGGGCCTGCTAAGTATCCCCGATGCTCACCTATCGGCCGCGTGCAGACCCAGAGTACCCTTGTCGCCGGATACCGGAAATTGCCGATTTCTCGACCGTAATGCCTCAGCCACCGGTGGGCGTGCGGGGCTGGCTGACACACGACAAGAGAGAACAAGTCCAGAGGCGCCCCGAAATCTGGAGTGCGGGAGCGCCGCTTCCGCACGTCTGGGCCGGCGACATCTCCGCGCTCTCCGCGGTGGAATCCGCCATCCCACGCTTGACGGCGACCCCCCCGCGGGTCTAAGCTTTCCCCGCGCTTATCAGGAACACAAATCACCTTGCTTTTAGGAGGACATTCCCATGACACACAGGCTGACCCGAAGAGAGTTTCTGCAAGCGACTGCCGCGGGCGGCGCCCTATGTCTCGGCGGCGCCGGTCTTCTCGCGGCCCCGCCCGAAGGCGGGGCGACGAAAATCATAAGTCCCGGCTGCAGGCGATCAAAGGTTCGCGTGGCGAAGGTTTACATGGGCCCCACGAAAGCGCACTGGCCCACTCCCAAGCTCGACCTGAACGCCGAGGTCCAGATGTACGAGGGCGAGTTCGCGCGAATGAAAAAGGAGTTGTCCGACGTGGACTTCGTCGTCAACGAACTGGTCACCACGCCTGACCAGGCGAGAGCCGTAAAGGACAGACTCAAGGACGTTGACGGAGTCCTCGGAATCCACCTCGCCATGGGGATCATGGGGATGCTGCCGGAGATCCTGAGCGCCGGCAAGCCCATGGTCCTCTTCGCCGCTCCGTACTCCGGGCACGAGTGGACGGCGTACGGCTCTCTCCGGAACAGACCGGAAGGAGCGCTCCTCGAATGTATGCTGACCGAGGATTACAACCAATTGGCGGTCGCCATTCGCCCCTTCCGCGCGATTCATCATCTGCGGGAGGCAAAAATCCTCGACGTCACAACCGCCGATTTCTCCAAGTACGCCAACGCCATCAAAGAGAAGTTCGGCACGGAGATCAAGAAAATCTCCCGCGACCAAGTCCTCGCTGCCTACGACTCCATCCCCGACGCCGACGCAAAAGCCGAGGCAAAACGCTGGATTCAAGGCGCCGAGAAAGTCGTTGAGCCCTCCGAAGATGAGATATTCCGCTCCTGCAAACTGGCGCTCGCGTTCGAGAAACTCCTCGACCAGGAAGACGCCACGATGATGACCGTGGACTGCTACGGGACCATGTGGGACAAGACGATATTGCTGCCCGCCTATCCCTGTATCGGGCACGCCAGACTCAACAACATGGGACTCGGCGGAATGTGCGAATCCGACCTCCAGTCCGCCATGACACAAATCCTCTTCCAGGCGCTTTCGGGGAAGCCCGGCTTCTGCAACGACCCGACCATGGACGTCTCCAAGAACGCCATCATCCTCGCCCACTGCATGGGCACGCCAAAAGTGGACGGACCCGACGGCGAAACCGCCCCGTACAAACTCCGCTGCGTCATGGAGCGCCAGGAAGGCGCCGTCTGCCAGGTCCGAATGCGCCTCGGACAGAAAACCACGACCGGGATATTGTCTGGAACAGACCTTTTGCTTCACTTCACCGGCGACATTATCGAAACCCCCGATATACCCAGAGGTTGCCGCACAAAGATTAAAGTCAAAGTGGATGGCGACGCCGAAAAGCTCTGGCAGAACTGGTCGCACGGACTCCATCGCGTGACCACCTACGGCGACCTCGCCCGGGACCTCAAGCGCTTCTGCCGCTTCAAAAGCGTCCAACTCGTCAACGAAGCCTGAGCGTCAGAAGAGGTTCGACAGGATAACGGGATGGACAGGATGGCCCCAACCAACGAGGGTCCTGTCCATCCCGTTCATCGTGTCAGAAGGGGGAACGAGGGCGGAGTACAGGAACGACAAGCCGTCCAGGATTCAGCCAATCCCCGCAGGGGATGAAAGGGACTTGCCACGGGTGTCAACCCGTGGAATGAGGAGCCCAAATCCAATTGAGCCCGCGCAGGGGGCGGTACAAGAACCGAGCTATGCCCGATTTAGTGAATCCCCGCAGGGGATGAAACAGAAAGTAGCCACGGGTGTCAACCCGTGGAGTCAGGGGCGGAAGTTCC
>CAZFAP010000118.1:0-15481 GCA_964516325.1 uncultured Verrucomicrobiota bacterium | reverse complement strand
AGCGACTGCCCTCATTGCGGTTCTTGGTTGCGCGTTCCTGCATCATCCTCTCTCCTGGGCCGGCGCCTCCCCGATGCCGGCGCCCAGAGCGCCCGGTGTCCAATACGAGCGACGGGTTGTTCACTTCCCCAGGGACCGGTCGTTGGGGAGCCTCAAGGTGAAAGACGCAGGCGCTGACGAAAAAGCCGATGTCCTCGACTTTAGGCGGGCAGAATATGAGAGCTGGGAATATCTCGGCCAGGCAAAGGGGGATGTCATCGTTCCTGCTGGCAAACGGCTGGGGCTGTGGGTTCATCCCGCTACCTCAAAAGACCTGTCGGGGCTTCGAAGGCTTGGGCCGAATGACCTCCATATCCTATGGGTCTCCAGGGTGCCTGAGGGCGTCAGGCCCGATGACGGCTGCACGATGCACCTCGGCGGTCTCACAGGACTGAAAGTCCTGATGCTCGTCGAGACTGATGTTACCAACAACGGCCTGCGCCCCATCAGAGCGCTGAAATCCCTGAGAAAGCTATATGTCCAATCGGAAAAGCTCACCGACGCGGGCATGGCTCATCTCGCGGAACTGTCCTCCCTGGAGATTCTGGAGGTGATAAGTCCGGGGATGACCGACGCGGGCCTCGCTCACGTAGCAAAACTGAGATTGCTGAGGGAACTATACGTCTGGAGTCCAAAGATTCGCGGCCCGGGCTTAGTCCATCTCGCAAGACTCCCCTCGCTCATGAACCTCAATCTCACGGGAAACCATTTCGGCGAAGCCAACTTGAAGTACCTGCAAACCGGCGGTTCGGTGAAGAAGCTGAAGCTCGAATGGATGCAGAATCTTAGCGATGCGGGGTTGGCAAATCTGTCCAATTGCCTGCAACTGAGGGACCTGAACCTTTCCAATACTCAGATTACGGGCGCGGGGCTTGCGCACCTGTCCAGGCTGACGAACCTGGAGAGCCTGAACCTGTACAACACCTCGGTCGGCGATGAAGGGCTTGCTCATCTCAAACCACTCAGCTCCCTGAAGAGCCTGAATCTCTGGAAGACGACGAATACAACGGGCGAAATCAGCGATAAGGGGCTCGCTCATCTGAAGGAAGTCAAGTCCCTTGAACGTCTGGAGCTATCCGGCGCGGGGATAACGGATGAAGGTCTGGCTCATGTGGCGGAGCTGAGCGGACTCAAGTACCTCACCGTCGTAGGGGAGGGGGGGACACGTAACCCCATCACGGACGCGGGGACCATGCACCTGGTCAAGCTGCAAGCCCTGGAGACTCTTGGAATCGCCGGCGCGGGCATTACGGACGTGGGGATGTCCCATATTGCGAAGCTGAGCAGCCTGAAAGTGGTTTTTCTTTTCAACGCGCCACAGGTGACAAACAAGGGCCTGGCTGAGTTGAAGGCCCTTAAGTCTCTGAGGAGGTTGAACCTGGGGCACGATACGGGAATTTCCATCGGAGGACTTGCCCACCTCAATGAGCTTCGGGACCTGGTTTCCCTGCGTGCCAGCAACGTTCATCAGGACAATTCCGGGCTGAATATCGCAGGGCTGACGAGCCTTGAGGACCTCAGCCTTTTCGTTCGGAGAAAGGAAGGCCTCCGCGACGAGGATTTGGCTTGCCTGGCAAAGCTGACCCGCGTGAAGAGTCTTCAGCTTGGTCCGCACGAGTCGGAGATCGGAGATGTAGGTATCAAGCACCTCGCGGGCTTGACCTCTCTCGATTTTCTCAACGTCGGTGGGCGGCACGTGACCGACACAGGGCTGGGATACGTCGGCAACCTGCGAAATCTCTCGCACTTGAGGGTCACAGGAGACTTTACCGACAAGGGGCTGCGTTCCCTTGAACGGCTCGAGAGGCTGGCAATCGTGAGCATCACCTCCGAGAAGGCTTTCAGCAACGCAGCCCTGGAGCGCCTGCGGAGGAGTCTGCCCAGCATCCAAACTTTCACGGTCGTCCCGTGATTTGCGAGGCCGCATCGAGCGGTGAAGTCTGTGGGATGCGCGAGACGCCGTCCAAACTTGAAGAAGTGCGGATCGAACTCGAGCAACAGGTCGTTTACGACGAGAACGCGAAACAGTTCAGACCGGACGTGCCTTTGAAATCTTGAGCGGCAGGAAAAGGGAGAAAAAGATGAATGGAAAGTGGATGCTCGGATTCGCTGTTTGTGGAGCAGTTACAATTGCGGTAACTTTAGCGTGGGGCCAGGAACAGCAACCCCTCCGGTACCACACGTCAGGCGCGCCCCACCCACTTGTCGGGGGTTTGAGTCCGAAGGACATCGAATTAGCCACAGACCCGCCCCGGGACCCGGCATTGCCCGTCTTCAAGAGTAGGAATCCGCTTTTTTCCAAATGGAGTAGCCCCTTAGCGCCGAGCGGGTTTCTCTGGATAGGACTGGACCGCACACAGGAAGACGGGTTATACGACAGGCTCTTCATTGACTCGAATGGAAATGGGCGCTTGGAGGACGAGACCGCGCTGGGGGCTGACTCTTCGGCTACCGCGTGGGCTCGCTTCGGGCCTGTGAAACTCGTCTTAGGGGGCAAAGAGACGCCTGTGACCTGCCACTTGAATTTCATGTTGATGAACCGCGATGGTCAACCCCGTTTCTCGGTCAGCTCGGGCGGCTGGTACGAAGGGACCGTCACCGTTGGCCAAAAGAAGAAGCACTGCGTGGTCCTCGACCAGGACGCCAACGGGACATTCAATGACAAATCAATCCATTTCAAGGATTGCGACCTGATTCAAATTAGTGAAGAGGGCGCACAGGATATTTGTCTCGTGGGTAATTACATCCAGGTGGACGAGGAGTTGTATCGGCTGGAGGTTGCCGCAGACGGGAGCTACATAAGACTCGCGGCGGCGAACAGTGTCAGGTTCGGAACGATTAAGCAGCAAACAGAGATGATCGAGCTCATCGCCGGGGGCGAAAACGGCATGCTCACGGTCAAGCTGGAGAAGGGACTCGGGAAACTGCCGGTTGGGAAATACCGCGTCTATGGGTGGGAGGTCGAGCGAGACGATGTCGCCGGAAATCGCTGGAAGGCAAAGGCGACGAGCTTCGGCAGTCCGGAGGTCTTCGAGATTCGTGAGGGCGAGGAAACACGTTTGGACCCCGGAGAACCAATCGTGTCCACCATAGAGACGTACCGGAGCGGCGCCCAATGCACAGTGAGACACTCCTGGCGAGGAAGGTCCGGTGAGCAAATCCGGATCACACGAAATGGTGTTGACCCGCCGCCGGCACAGGTTCACATCTGGAACGCAGATAACTCGTACGATCGAACCTTTACCTTCGAGACCGGGTGACGGGGCACTGCGTGCACACTCGCGTGGCGAGTGCCAAAAAACCGCAAGGGCCCTTTCAGCGTCACGGCGGACCTGCCCGGCTCACCCTTCACGGCGGAAATAGGAACGTACACAATAGAGGAGGAGACCCAGAAGTAGATTCCCAGTCGGCGGGCGAACTGACAATCCCCTGCGACTGTACCAAGGAAGAAAGGCAGAAATGAAGAACTTCCCCAACATCGGAATGGCCGCCCACGCGTATGCCGAATGCTGGGTGAGAAGGAGCAGACGCGGGGTGGGCTAATGTGATCAACCGCGAAGATTCATGGACCGCACAGACACCGACAAATAACTATCAACGTCTCGAAGCTGTTCTCCCATAACCAGGCTCTGCCGCAGACGGCAGAAATACGCAAGCACCAATAACTCAAGCGGGAGGATGCGGTTCATGAAGACTTCGAGAAGAATTGCACTGTCGTTTCTTGTCGCCCTGGTCTGCGTGTCCTATCAGGTCGTGTCGCATGCGACAACGGTCGAACCTGAGATAGCGAATGCGTTGGAGGCGTGCTCCTCGCTGGACCAGTTCACGACCTGGATTTCCGACCTGAGCGGCGCGACGGAACCTTCCGTCCACGGCAAACCCATCTCCATTTTGACCCGCTATGCCTATGCGGCAGGGTGCCAAACCGCCGAGCAATACCTCCGGGAGCAGTTCTATGCGATGGGTCTGGTCGTTGGGCCGGAGGCGTCCACCGGCTGGAGCGAGAACCTCATCGCCCGCCTCCCGGGCATTCTCAGTCCCAACGAAGTGGTCATCATCTGCGCTCATTACGACTCGGCAAGCGGAGACCCCTACAATCGAGCGCCCGGCGCCGACGACAACGCCAGCGGGACGGCGGCGGTTCTGACTGCGGCAAGCATCCTGAGAAACTTCCGGTTCGAGCGTTCGGTGGAGTTCTGCCTGTTCACAGCCGAGGAGCTTGGGCTGCTCGGCAGTCGGCAATATGCGGCGGAATGCCAGGACGCCGGGAAAGAAATTGTGGCGGCCATCAATATGGATATGATTATTCATCCGACGGACGATAGGCAGCCGTCTCTTCCCCTCGATGCCGACATATTGACCGATAGCCCGTCCCAGAAATTGGCGGGGCTGCTTCGGTCATCCATCGTGAGATACACACCGGTTGTTGCCGAAGTACACCTTGACACGACCCCGGCAAGCGACCATGCGCCGTTCTGGGACATTGGCGCCCATGCCGTAGCCGTTTCGGGCAACACCCCCGGCGAAGCGCAGGGCGGCGCCACAACCGTCTATCACACGACGGACGATCTCATCTCCCAGGAATATGTTGACCTCCCCTTCGGGCTTTCCATAGCGCGCGGCGTGGCGGCGGCAGCCATGACTCTGGCCGATTGGGAGCCATCCTGGTCGCTCCCCTTCGGAGTAACAACATACGCCGAAGCGGACGGAATCGCTCGCTCTTACACTGGCGACCAGCGGGCTGCCGCGTCCGCGACCGGAGAAAGGGCCCCAGGCGGCGCCGTGTCTGAATGCCGCGCGGAGAACCTTGTCCTCAGCGGAAGTGCCCGGGCATGGGCTGCCGGGCGGCACGAGGCAGTCTGTCATTCCAGCTCTTTCCAGACGTTCATTCCTCGCTCAACCACTCTCCCGGACGGAGAAGAGGTTGTTGTGGAGCTGAAACTGCAAGGGAGCGGCGAGTGGGCGATCGAGGGGAAGCTCGGAGGATTGTACGCCAACTGCTGCGTCGAGGTGTGGGCAAGGACTACCGAAAGCCTCCGTGTCTTTGAGGGCACGGTTTCGCTCTCCGTCGGAGGAGCGGAGATCAAGGGAGACTTCTTAGAGGAAGCGTTCACTCTCCAGAGCACGAGTCTCCGAAGAGAAGCGGTTCTCCATCCGTGGAGCAGTGTCATTACTTTCCCCGCAAAGCTTGGTCAGCCGGTTACGCTGTGCGCTCGTCTCAGCCAGATGGCCTATGCCGGGGAGACCGGGGAGGCGGAGTGCGCCTGGACGGAGCCACTCCAGTTGTCCCTGTCGAGCTCGGCGCCTGACGTAGAGTTACAGGTTGTGGGCTTCGCGGAGGCGCCGCAGGTCTCCCAGATTTCCGCTGACGGGGCAAGGCTCACCCTGACCTGGCAGCCGTTCTCCCAGGGGCAGTACACAGTTGAGCGCTCCGACGACCTGGTCTCGTGGACGCCAATCGCCACGACGCCTTTCACCACCTGGCGTACGGAGAATTGGGTCTCTCGCCTCGGCTTCTTCCGCGTCAGCTCCGAATAGCAAGTTGCGATGCCCGTCGCTCGAGGGACGAGGGGATGGCGGAGAGGAGCGTGCGGAGGATTCAGTGTTGCGAAGATGCAGTTGTCCTGTGAAGAGCAAACGGAGCTAAGATACTGAAAGAAAGCGGATTGCTGACTCGGCTCGAGTTTCTCACCTTTAGCAATACAAGAATCACTGACACGGGTCTCGCCCACCTTAAGGGTATGGTCGAGCTCAAGTGGCTGTACATCCGCGACACGGATGTCACCGACGCCGGGTTAGCTCATCTAAAAGGACTCCCCAAGCTGGAGATGCTGATCCTGAATAACACGGGCGTCACTGACGCGGGGATAGTGCATTTGAAGCGGCTACCGAATCTTCAACTTCTGTACCTTCGCAGCACAGGAGTCACCGACGCAGGACTTGAGCATCTGAGCAGCCTGGTTGACCTTTCCCGCGTGGGGCTTTCGGGCACGCGAGTCACGGATGCTGGCCTCGTGCATATCAGGAAGTTGACCAAACTCGAGGAGCTTGACCTTGAAGACTGCGCCATATCCAACGCGGGATTGCCATATCTGAAGGCGCTGAGGCGGCTCAAGACCCTGTACCTAAACCGGACTGAAATAACCCAAGACGGTTATGAGGAGATCAAACGAGCGCTGCCGAACTGCGAGATCTACTGGGAGCCGCCGAGACCGGGGCGAGTCGCAAGCAAACCACAGACCGGCAAGGGGTGCTCAGCAAAGCATTCTGAAGGAAATAATGAACCTCCAACCTTCGCGGTACATCTAATCTCCCGGACGGAAAGTAGCTCTACTGGAGAAGGAAGGAGAGACATCATGGGAAAGCAAAAGGGTTGGATATTTCGAGCCTTACTCCCCGTGTTTGTGACCTGGGTTTGTGCCTTCGAGGCACGCGCCGCCGACTTGTACTCCTTTGTGAAAGCGTGGGGAGAGGCGCCGAAAGGGTGGGATTTCAAGGAGCCCGGGGCAGTGGCGGTGGACTCTTCAGGGAATGTCTTCGTCGCCGATACAGGCAACCATAGGATTGTGAGGTTCGATTCCTCGGGGAAGTTCCTGACGAAGTGGGGCTCGAAAGGTACTGCGGATGGAGAGTTCCTGGGAACTTCCGGGATAGCAGTAGATTCCTCGGGGATCGTCTATGTCGCCGACGCCGAGAGTCACAGAATCCAGAAATTCGATTCCTCGGGCAAGTTCCTTACGAAATGGGGCTCGAAGGGCTCCGGAAGCGGACAATTTGAGGGCCCTTGGGGCATGGCCGTGGATTCACACGGGAACCTCTATGTCGCTGACACGTGGAACAACAGGATCCAGAAGTTCGACTCCTCCGGGAGGTTCCTCGCCAAGTGGGGCTCCGTTGGCCAGGGCGACGGAGAATTTAATGGGCCTTCTGGCGTAGCAGTGGACTCCTCGGGAAACGTCCTTGTGGCCGACATCAACAACCACAGGATCCAGAAGTTCGATTCCTCGGGGCACTTCCTCGACAAGTGGGGTTCACAAGGCTCCAGGGATGGACAGCTTGACAACCCCTGGGGCATAGCGGTGGATTCCTCGGGAAACCTCTACGTCGCGGATAGCGGCCAGAGCAGGATTATTCAGAAGTTCGATTCCTCGGGGAAATTCCTGGGCAAGTGGGACTCCCCCGGCTCTAACCCCTACCTGTTCCGATTGCGCAGTGCCAGCGGCGTAGCCGTGGACTCCTCGGGAAATGTCTTCGTTCCGGACATCCAAAACGACACCGTCGTGAAGTTCGATTCGTCGGGCAAGTTCCTGGCCCAGTGGGGATTGAGGGGCTGCGGGGATGGTCAGTTTTGGGACCCTATGGGCATAGCCGCGGATTCGTCAGGAAACATCCTCGTCGCAGACACTCGCAACCGTCGCATTCAAAAGTTCGATTCCTCGGGGAAGCTGCTGACGAAATGGGGTTCGCAAGGGACCGGCGACGGAGAGTTCAACCTCCCTTACGACGTGGCGGTGGATTCCCTGGGCGGCCAGGCACCCGGAAACATCTTCGTCGCCGATAGCGGCAACCACAGAATTCAAAAATTCGATTCCTCGGGCAGGTTCCTGACAAAATGGGGTTCCGAAGGTTCCGGCGATGGACAGTTCTCCACCCCCTGGGGCGTAGCAGTGGACGCATCGGGAAACGTATTCGTAGCAGACGCCGGCAACAACAGAATTCAGAAGTTTGACTCCTCGGGTAAGTTCCTGACAAAATGGGGCTCGCAAGGCTCTGGCGATGGAGAGTTCTCGAACCCCGTGGGCATGGCGGTGGATTCACCCGGAAACGTCTTCGTCGGGGACCTGGGGAACAGCAGGATTCAGGAGTTCGATTCCTCGGGCAGGTTCCTGACCACATGGGGCTCCAGCGGCTCTGGCGACGGACAGTTCTCGCGCCCAGAAGGAATCGCGGTCGATCCCTCGGGCAGCGTGTTCGTCGCAGATAGGAACAACCACCGCATTCAGAAGTTTGATTCCTCCGGAAGGTTCCTTACGAAATGGGGCTCGAAAGGCTCTGGCGAAGGAGAGTTCTCCTGGCCCTGCGACATAGCGGTGGATTTGAACGGAAATGTCTTCGTCGTGGATTTGCGCAACCACCGGATTCAGAAGTTCCGACCTCGCGGCCACGCCGAGCCAAATGGGCCAACCTTTTCAGCTCCAACTACGATGGGGATGGAGCGCAGTATTCGGCAACAGGGGGTCACAGCGGTGGTTACGTCTTTCAGAATGTCGTGTCGAATACCTATTCTCTCATCTTTGCGGATAGCGATGGTTCCAACGGACTCCTTGCAGGGAACAAGGATTACAGCACTTTCCCTCGTCTGGAGGCTTACGTCACGGCAGCCGGTAACTACATAGACGCCTTCGCCGACTTGTTCTTTGCGAGCACCGGCGGCTCAAGCACAAACCCGGTTGGAGCAGCCAACCTCACCGTCTACGCCACCCAAGCCCGACCATGGATAATCGAGTACGATCCCTGGACTCTCCTTACAGGAGACCTGGCAAATCCCAGCCAGTGGTCTCGGGTACGAGGGTCGGCGGACTGGTCGTCCGCGATCAGTGATGTGGACGTTGTCGGCGTATTGTTTGATGTGGACATGACCTATGGTGAAAACCAGGTCATGGTGGACGATTTTGTGGGAACGCCAGAGCCCGGGCTCTTGCTGACTATGGCGCCTCTCGCGGGGTTCCTCGGCTGGCGCCTCCGCAGCAGCGGGAAACACAACCCGACGGGAAGAGCACGCGCTCAGTGCACGCGTTCGCAAACACCGTGACGTATAGCGGCGGGGGCAGGAGACCCTTCGACCAGGATCAACAGGATTTTGCGGATGCGACGCCTACCGGCGTTGCTGTCTTGTTTCAGCCCCCGCAGGGGCGCCATTCCCCTTGCCACGGGCGTCAGCCCGTGGATACCGAGGGAAAAAAACCAACCCCAAGCCTCCGCAGGGGGCGGCACATTCAATCGAGGTATTGCCGCCCCCTATCGAATTGCAGTCCATGTTTCTAAAGCAACAGGCCCCGCCTTCGGGCGGGGCGTTCGTACCGCCTCCTGCGCGGGCTCAATTGGATTTGGGCTTCTCATCGGTGTGGCTCTTTTTCAGTGGCGGAACCTCTGGGAAAGAGACTATGTGTTGGTTCATCGGGAATTGGGCACCTCCCCTTCACGTTTAAGCTACTCCCGGAGGCCCGGGAGCGTTGAGTTTTGTTTAGTTTCTTCGACAGCCCTGACCAGTCCCCTCGATTTGCCGCCAGGCTTTGTCGCCCACTAAACCATATCCGGCTACAACCCCACAATTGGACCTTGGCCGTACGGCACTATGACGATAGTCCATCACGCAAGGCAGCCAGCGGACCGCCACGCAGCGTCTTGGGGCGGCGCCCTCTGCGGTCTCGGCGTGCTCTGCGGTTCCGTCCCCTACGAGAGCCCCCGGGATTGCCGGCGCCCCCACCACCCATCACTGGGGGGCTGCGGGAAACCTGAGAATGTCGCTTGACACCCGATTAGAGAGGTGAAAAATGAGGGTGTCGAACATTTCTGATTGAGCACCGATGGTTCCGTGCACTCTCCGCCGAGGCACGTAGGTCGGACGAAGAAGCGGCCTGATGTGATGAGCCGAAGCCACGCTCCGCCAGCTCGTGGGCGGGGACGAGGCAATATCCGAGAGGAGCGCATTATGCAGAGCAGAACGAAGGTCATGTTGGTGGTGATCGTCGCCGGATTAGTGGTGCTTGCGGTCTTCCTGATAAGCAGAAGGCGGCCGGGGGAGGAAGCAGAGACTGCCTCTGGGAACACCGGGTATCGGCATCTGAGGTGGCGCGAGGACGGCGGCGCGGATTTGATGACGTTCGAGGACAGAGAGGTGATCGCCCTCAGCAAGGACGAGCTGGGGACCATGTTCGGTCCGGGGAAGAAGCCGTTCGCTGGGAAGCGCATCGCCATCACGGTGAATAACAGCGGCCCGAAAGGGGGTATATCCGGTCCCCTGTACCGACTGCGTCCAGCATGGGAAGAGCTCACGGGAGCGAAGCTGGACATCGTGGAGGTTCCTATTGCCGAACAACTGAATAAGACCATCACCGACCTTCGCCTTGGCGCCGGTCTCTTCGATGGGTTCATGGAAGGCGCGTGGTATATGGGGGAATATGTGACGGCGAGGTTCATCCGCCCCATTGACGACTACATTGTTGACAAGCGTTTTCCCCAGTGGGACCCGAACTGGCTGCCGTCATCGCTGAGGAGGATTCACACGTGGGGAGGCAAATGGTACGGCACGCTCAACGACAGCGACGGGCAGGTGCTCTACTGGCGGAACGACCTCCTGACCGACCCCGACTGGCAGGGCAAGTACAAGGCCGAGACGGGGAAGGACATGCCCTTCCCGATCACTACCTGGCAGGACGTGGTTGACATCGCCCGCTTCTTTCACGGGAAGAACTGGGACGCCAACGACCCCGAACCCGACACGGGCATCGTCATGCACTTCAAGGTCAACGAGCAGGGGATGTTTCATTTCATGTCGCTGTCGGCTTCGTTCGTAGTGATGGGCGGGGACAAAGTGGACCGCGGGACCAACAACTACTGGTTTGACCCGGAGACGATGGAGCCGCTGATTGACCAGCCGGGGCACGTCCGCGCGCTGGGGGTCCTCTGCGAACTGTCTCGATACGGTCCGCGCGCACAGTCGGCGTGGGACTTGGGCACCGCATGGGATTGGTTTCTGAGAGGGAAGTCTATCTTCGTGTTTTCATGGGGAGATGTCGGCGCCCTCGTTCAGGATACGTCCCGGTCCAGGATTAAGGGGAAGTTAGGAGCATCCATTCTGCCGGGTTCGTACGAAGTGTACGACATGAGCAACAACCGTTGGATAAAGTTGTCCAGGCCCAACGTCGTGGGAAACACGACGGGCGGGTCGTGGCACGGGGTGATTTCTTCCCAATCGAAGAATCCGCAGGCGGTCTATAGCCTGTACGCTCTGATGGCGACGAGACCGGTCAGCCTCTGGAACGTGAATCGCGGCTGGACCGGAGTGGACCCGGGCGTGAGCATTCACTTCCTCCCGCCTCAGGGGACGGCGGACCTCCAGGGCTACCTGGAGACGGGCTGGAATGAGAGCGACCTCCGGTTCTACCTGAAGGCTTACCGCGACAACTTCTTCGCGGAGACGATGCTGCCCTATCTGAGAATCAACGGTGCGGAGGAGTATTGGCGTGCTCTGGACCAGAATCTTTCGGAGACGATGATCGGGCGCATGACGCCAAAGGAGGCGCTCACCCGAACGGCGAGGGAATGGGACGAAATCACAAACCGGCGTGGGCATGCTGCTCAACTCAAGCAGTACCAGCAGTCCATCGGGTGCAACAAATAGAGCACCCGCCGCGCCCGAGCGACCGAGCATAGAAGCCGGCCCCGTACCTACATCGGCTGGCGCCGGAGAAACAGAGAGAAACCCGTGCACAGGGACAATCGAATAAAGTTGCTGTTTGTCCTTCCCGCAGTGCTATGGGTGCTGTGTTTCACCCTGTTCCCTCTCGTTCACAGCGTTGGGCTGTCCCTGTTCAACGTTAGAATCGGCAGCCCTGATGAGTTCGTCGGTCTCGGGAATTACCTTCATCTCTTCCGGGACGAACGCGCGCGGAGTTCGGCTGTCATCACGCTGATCTTTGTTTGCGGCGGCGTCGCCGTGCAAATGACGCTCGGCATGGCGCTCGCTCTCCTCTTCAATCGTTCCCTGCCAGCGAGGGGCATTCTTCGCACGGTAATGACCATGCCTTTGTTCGCGACGCCGATCGCGGTGGGCTTCCTGTTTTTCACCATCTTTTACGAGGAGGGCGGCCTGATTAACGGCCTGCTGCACGTGAACGTCCCGTGGCTGTCGAATCCGTACTGGGCGCTCGCCTCGGTCATCCTCGTGGACATCTGGCAGTGGACTCCCTTCTGCTTCTTGATATTTCTATCTGTCCTCCAGAGCGTTCCCGTGGACTACTACGAGGCGGCAATGCTTGAGACGAATAGCGGCTGGAAAGTCTTTCGCTCGGTCACGCTGCCCCTCGTGCAGCCAACAGCGGTCCTGGTGCTTCTCCTGCGGGTAACGGAGGCGTTCAAGGTGTTCGACATCCCGTTCACGCTCACGACGGGCGGTCCCGGCACAGCCACGCAGGTCCTGACTATGTACGCCTATCGCGTCGGGATGAGGTTCTTCAACTACGGATATTCTTCCGCCATTTCCGTGTCCCTGTTCGTTCTCGTCACGATAGTCATTATGACCTTGTTCAAAAGGATACGGCAGGTATATCAGTAGAAAAGGAACGCCCGATGAAAGCATTCAACAGCAGGCGCGTCACGTTTTGGGGATATTCCCTGCTCGCCCTCTTTGTGGCAGCGGTGAGCTTCCTTCCGTTCTATTGGGCTATCAGCCTGAGCATCCGCAATCCGGCGGAGGCATTCACCGTTACCGGGCTCGCGGTGCCTTTCGTCCAGTACAAACCAACTCTCGCCAACTGGAAAACCGAACTGGCAACTGGCGAGACACAGAAGGCGCTTTTGAACAGCAGCGTCATTGCGATATGCACCGCACTCCTGACCGTCGTGATCGGCACGCCAGCCGCCTACGCCATCGCCCGGTTTCGATTTCGCCGTCCATCCAACGCGAACATCGCGCTGTGGTTTCTGTCGCAGAGAGTCTTGCCTCCCGTCGCCACGGTGATCCCCTTCTTCCTGATCATGCGGTTTCTTGGGATGCTTGACACCCACATCGCGCTCATCCTCCTCAATACCACCTTCAATGTGCCAATCGTTGTCGTGATTATGCGCCAGGCGTTTATGGACCTGCCGATTGAACTCGAGGAGGCTGCGCTCGTGGACGGCGCGAGTCATCTCGACGTCCTGCTCAAGGTCTCCTTGCGGCTGGCGGCGCCGAGTCTCGCAGCAGCGGTTCTCATCGTAATCGCATTCACATGGAATGAGTTTCTCTTCGCCCTCATGATTGGCATGCTGAAGGCAAAGGTGATTCCCGTGCATATGGCGGGCGCCGTTGACACCCGCGGCGTCCAGTTCTGGTTTGTGGCGGTGCGGACGCTCATTGCCATGACGCCGCCTGTCCTTCTCGCGCTCCTCGCGCAGCGATACATCGTGAGGGGGCTGACCCTGGGCGCCGTGAAGGGATGACCAGGTGGCTTGCACGCATGGCGGCGATGCGGTGAACGTGGCACATGAAGACAACGTATCACTATTTGAAAGCGAGGTATCCTCATGAAAACCCGGCTTAGTGTTTCCTTTTGCGTACTACTGCTCTTGCTGACGGGCGGAGTCCTCACCTCCGTCGAGCCGAGCGACATTGTGATTGCGGATTTCCAGGACGACGCGCACGGCGATGCGGAGAACGCGGGCGGCGGGGGGCATGTCAACCTTGCCCAGGTCGTCCAGAGCGCCAAGCCCCGGGCCGAGGAAATCGTTAGCGACCAGCTCTACAACGAGACCTATCGCCCGCAATTGCATTTCACCGCCCAGAAGAACTGGCTGAACGACCCCAACGGTCTGCTCTATTACACAGGCGAATATCATCTCTTCTTTCAGCATAATCCGACGGGCATCAATTGGGGGAATATGACGTGGGGACACGCTGTCAGCCTCGACCTCGTCCATTGGGAGCAACTGCCCAACGCGATTGAGCCGGACAAGTTGGGCACAATTTTCTCCGGCTCCGCAGTCGTGGACTGGGAGAACACCGCCGGTTTCCAAAAAGGCGACGAAAAGGCTCTCGTCACCATCTACACTGCCGCGGGAGACACCTCGCCGGAATCGAAGGGCCAGAAATTCACGCAGTGCATTGCTTACAGCACCGACCGGGGTCGCACGTGGACGAAGTATGAGAAAAATCCGGTCCTCCCACATATCCTCGGCGGGAATCGCGACCCAAAGGTCGTCTGGCACGCCCCGACGCGGAAGTGGATTATGACGCTCTACAAGGACGGAAATACCTACGGATTCTTTTCGTCGCCGGATCTGAAGACCTGGACGCATCTGCACGACATCGCTGTTCCCGGCTGCGGCGAGTGCCCCGATTTCTTTGAGATGCCCGTGGACGGCGACCCCAAGAAGACGAAGTGGGTGTGGACGGCAGCGAATGGACACTACTTGATCGGCACCTTTGATGGAACGAAATTCACTCCGGAAACCGGGCCGCATCAGGCGGACTGGGGGGCAAACTTCTATGCGGTTCAAACTTACAGCGACATTCCGCCTCAGGACGGACGCCGCATTCAAATCGCCTGGATGCGAGACGGCAGATATCCGGGGATGCCGTTCAATCAGCAGATGAGCTTTCCGTGCGAACTGAAGCTGCGGACATTCCCGGAGGGCATCCGGATGTGTCGGCTTCCCGTCAAGGAAATCGAAAAGCTCCACACGAAGCGGCATCAGTGGCGAGACTGGGTCTTGAAGCCCGGGGAGAATCTGCTGGCGGGTCTGTCCGGGGAGTTGTTTGACATCCGAACCGAGGTCAAGCTGGGCGACACGAGCGAATTTGGCTTCAGATGCCGGGGCGAGGCGATAGTCTATGCCGCGAACAAGAAAAAGCTTTCGTGCCTCGGGAGGTCCGCCGAACTCGAACCGGTTTCCAACCGAATCAAACTGCAAATCCTTCTCGACCGAACCTCCATCGAGGTTTTCGGAAACGACGGCAAGGTCTCCATGACGTCCTGTTTTCTGCCGAGATCGAAGGACAGGCCGCTGGAAATCTTCGCCGCGGGCGGTTCCGTGAGAATCCTTTCGCTCGACATATACGAACTCCGCTCCGCTTGGCTACCAGCGCTGAGCCTCTGACTTTGCAGCGCGGCGCCAAGGCTTGCATCGCCCGCCTTGGCTTTCGTCGGACTTCAGCGGGGGCCACAGGGGCAAGCCGTTTGTGGATGGCGCCGCGGAGAAAAATGAGCTTGGCGGCGCGCGGCAAATTTGCTACGCTCATCGAGGATGACGGCAGCGGCTGATTGGTTAGCCAATAACGCCCTCAGCACAATTCTCGACTTGGGCGTAGGTGCAGGCTGCCCCGCGAGGTGCTCGTCATAATTGGCGGCACAGAATTGCGCAACCTGGCGCGCCCGTAGCTCAGTCCGGATAGAGCACAGGACTCCGGATCCTGGTGTCGTGGGTTCAAATCCCCCCGGGCGCGCTTTGTTATTGCCCAGTACTTGATTGCGAAAGTTCGCGTAACATCAGAGGCAGCCATGCACGAACCTGGGTTCCGCGAAATTGCCACGAAAGCGTCAAGTTCTGCCCCCAAATTGCGTGCCGCCGCCGCGGGGTCCAGCGCGAACGCCGCGAAATACCATGCGCGGATTTCCGCCACTAAGTACTATTGTACTGTTGCACAATTATAGTTGCTTATGCTATTTGGATTGGCTATACT
>CAZFAP010000117.1:0-15983 GCA_964516325.1 uncultured Verrucomicrobiota bacterium | reverse complement strand
AACTCCCGCGGCTGTATCGGGGGCATCTTGCCCATGTGGTTTACTGCGGGACGGGACCTCCCCCGCACAGCGGCGCTTTGGCCGGCAAGCGTTACCCATTGCGGTCACCCACTCAAATACAGCCACACCCCTTTCATTTCATTGAATGCCACTCGCCGCTCTGGTAACCTTACGGTCAAGGGAAGAGGATGTTCAGGTCGGTTTCCCTGCTCGGGTGGCTCCGCAGTTGGCGCCCCGAAGGGTCCCGAGGCACATCGGTGTTGCTCGGAGGCAAGGCACTTTCATCATGGGCAATAGTCCTCTCCGCGTGAAGTTCGCGTTGTCAGCAGGGGCAATCATTTTGCCCGCGTACGTGAACGTGTGCTTGGGGCAAGCCGTACCCCGGAGCGAGCCGACTGTCAACTCCCAATCCCTCCAGGTCGAAGCGTCAGTGCCGACTGTCAGCGGGCAGAAACCCCCGATTCAGAAGATAGCGGAGAACCTTTACCGGGTGGGGGACGTTGCCGTGGACACGAAACAGCGGACGGTTACTTTCTCCGCTCGGGTCAATCTGCCCCAAGGGGTGCTTGAGGTCCTCATCTGCACCGAGTACGGCAAGACGCACGAGAGCCTCCTGAGCACGAAAGTTGACCCGCTCCACCTGAACGTTGCGCTTCTTCTCCTCGGCCTGGAAGGGGGACACGCCGTGAAGTATCAGGGCGACCCGACCCAGCCGGTCGGCAGCCCGGTTGAGATATGGTTCAGAGTGAAGGAGGGGGAAACGGAGAAAGTCATCAGAGCGGAAGATTGGGTCTTCGACACGCGACGAAATCGTCCCATGCTTCGCACGCACTGGGTCTATGTTGGCTCGGTGGTCACCAAGGACGGATTCATGGCCCAGCGAGAAGGGCAGATCGTTACCACCTTCCACGATCCTTTTACCCTTATGGACAACCCGCTGCCGGAGGGTGCGGATGATACGGTCTATGTCGTCAACACGGAACAAGTTCCCCGCGTGGGAACGCCCGTTACCGTTGTCATCAAAGCCATTGCGCCCCCGGACAAGCGCCGCTGATTGGCGTTTCGCGCGCACGGCGGCGACAATCGGCCAGGTCCTCAAGTGAGGGATGAAAAACGTGAGTCGCACCATAAAGGGAGGGTTTTGGCTCGTCATGATGTTTGGATTTTGTTTTGCACACGCCGAGGATTCGGCTCATCGCGTCCCGCCGAAGACGCGGACCGATAACGTGAAGGAAATGGTTCACGGGGTTGAGGTGCTTGATCCGTACCGCTGGCTCGAGGATGGGAACAGCCAGGAGACGAAGGATTGGATCAAGGCACAGAATGAGTACACGGACGCTCTGATCGGGACGTTTCCGGCGCGCGAGGCGCTCAGGCGACGGCTGGAGGAACTGATGAGAGTGGACTCGATGAGCGTGCCGTTCGTCCGCAGCGGACGCTACTTTTTCTCGAAGAGGGAGCGAACGAGGGAACTGGCCGTGATTTGCATGCGAAGGGGACTCGGCGGCGAGGATGAGGCGCTGATTGATCCGCACTCCATGAGCCCCGATCTGACGACGAGCGTCGGAATCTCCGACGTTGCGGAGGATGGCAGCCTGATGGCGTACGATATTCGTCGGGGCGGCGAGGATGAGAGCGAGATTTGCCTCTTTGACGTCAACAATCGCAAGGACTTGCGGGACCGCCTGCCGAAAGCGATGTACTTTGCTCTGAATGTCACGCACGACAAACGGGGGTTCTACTACACCCGCCACGACGAGAATGGCTCCCGGGTCTTCTATCACGCCATGGGGACGGACCCTGCTGGGGACAGAGAGATTTTCGGGAAAGGATATGGGCCGGATAAGGGCATCGGCACAGACCTATCGGATGACGGGCGCTATCTCCTGATCACTGTCTGGCACGGATCCGCGGGTCAGAAGACGGAGATTTACTATCAGGATGTGGTGGAGAAGGGAGCGATCGTGCCGGTCGTGAACGATATTGATGCCAGATTTGTCGGGCAGTTTGGCGGCAAGCATCTCTTCCTGCACACGAACTGGGAAGCCCCGAAGGGACGGGTATTCCGCGTTGACCTGAACAATCCGGCTCGGGAGCGCTGGCAGGAGGTGATCCCTCAGAGCGATTCGGCGATTGAGGAATTCTCTGCTGCCGGTGGAAAGCTCCTGGTCAACTACCTCCACAATGTCAGTTCGCGGGTGAAGATATTCGAGCCGGACGGGCGACACCTGCGCGATATTCCGCTCCCAGCCCTCGGTTCCGTGTCCGGAATGGGCGGGAGATGGAAGGACGACGAGGTTTTCTTCTCATTTTCCTCTTTCCACATTCCCACGACGACATACCGGTACAGTGTGAAACAAGGAAGTCAGGAAGTCTGGTGGCGGCTGAGCGTTCCCGTGGAGAGCGATGCTTTGGAGGTGAAGCAGGCATGGTACGAGTCGAAGGACGGCACACGCGTGCCCATGTTTCTCGTGCATTCTAAGGACACCAAGCTCGACGGCTCGAACCCCACGTTGCTGACGGGGTACGGCGGATTCAACGCAAGCCTTACACCGTGGTTCTCGTCGGTGGCGGCGCTGTGGGCGGAGAGCGGCGGCGTACTTGCGGTGGCAAACCTCCGGGGCGGCGGAGAGTTTGGCGAGGACTGGCACCGAGCCGGAATGTTCGAGAAAAAGCAGAACGTGTTTGATGATTTTATCGCAGCCGCGGAGTGGCTCGTGGCCAACCGCTGCACCAACCCGTCAAAACTCGCGATTTCGGGGGGCAGCAATGGGGGGCTGCTCGTCGGAGCCGCCCTCACGCAGCGTCCGGAGCTCTTTCAGGCGGTCGTGTGCAGCTACCCTCTGCTCGACATGGTGCGCTATCACAAATTCCGTATCGCCGCCTTCTGGGTGTCGGAATTCGGCTCGGCGGAGGACGCCAATCAGTTCAAATACATCTATGCCTATTCGCCCTATCATCGCGTGAATGACAGCGCGAAATATCCGGCGACCCTATTCATCACCGGCGAGTCCGACACACGGGTTGATCCCCTTCATGCGAGGAAAATGGCCGGCCGGCTGCAATCCACCACAGCGTCGCGCAAGCCTGTCCTTCTTCGTTACGACGCCACGGCGGGGCACTCCGGGGGACGACCGCTCAGCAAACAAATCGAAGAGTTGACCGACGAGATGAGCTTTCTGCTCTGGCAACTCGGCATGACCTTCCCAGCATCGGCGCTGTTGCCGCGGTAGGTCTTTCGGGCGACAAACAGCCCGGCTGCCCTCCTCGTTCTGCTGCTGGAATGCGACATTCGTGTCGTCTTGGCTTTAGGTGACGGACTGCCGCGGGGCTGAGAGCGCCAGGGAAAAGGATGGAACCGCAGATTAGCGCAGATGAACGCGGATGAGGAAGACAAGGGTTGTGCGGCGCGATCCCGAGGGTCGGGCTATTGTCCCCTTCTGCCCCCAAGAGTCCCGGGTTACCGCACTGAAAGTCTGGCTTGTCGCGTCACAAAAAGCAAAAGCGCGCCTTACTTCCGGAGTTCCGAACCGGGCTCAGACGCATTCAGAAGGCCGTTCACGCGCTTGAGGTAGCGGCGCAAAATCTTGCTGTCGAGTAGGCTAACAACGCGGCCTGAACCTAAAGCGGAACCAGATGAGCGAGGACTCGAAAGAGTTGTGGAACATAGCAGACGAAATCCCTCCTGCGGATTCGTAAGTGAAGCCACAAGAGTTGATTACGAAGGCACCAGATGTTGCGGATCCAAGGATCCAGATTCTTATCGTTAGAAGACATGTTGAATCATCCAGGAGTCTCTGGGCTTCAAGCACAAAATGCGACCCCATCTCGCCGTTTTCCGATACATTTCGCGCTTTTCTGCCTGGGTTACCGGTCAACCGTCACTTGACTCATCCTGGTTCGCCTTAAATGCTTCTACGGGTTGTGGAGGATGTGACGGAAGCGGCGCGGGACAAAGTACGGCGGGAGGCTGTTGGGGGAAACTCGTGCCAAGCGATGGTTGACAGGAACGGAGCAAACACCGATACTTTGCTCAGCCCCTGGGGACGGGAGGAAGCGGGCTCTGCTGGAGAGCAACCCGCCAGGGATAGCCGGCTGGGTGGCGACGGAGATCCGTCGGGGGGAGTCCCTCAACTCCCCCACCCTTCCTTGAGCGGATATCCAGAGCCTTCCCCATGCCTCAGAAAACTCAATGCTCCTGGGTCTCCAGGAGTTGCTTAAATGCGAAGGGGAGGCGCCCAATTCCCGCTGAAGCAGCACAGTGAGGAAACAGGAGCCGGTACGCGGGCAGAAGGTGTATGTTGCGGTACGACTTTGGGCGAAATGGTGCGGGGAGACGGCCCCTCACCGTTGTTGGCGTACCGTGGCCGAAAGTACAACAGAAGGGCAATCAAAACCGCGACGACAAGAACCCCCAAAACTAATGCAGGCTTCGTTCGCATAGCACATCCCCCGTATTTAAGCGGTGCTTCGACACCATGTTGCGTTGCCTCGCGCAGGAGGCGACACGCGCTCAAGGTGCGGGCGGAAAACGTGCATCCTCGATCGGGATACCAGCGCGAAGACGGCCCGGAACGGTGAGAGCCAATGTGCGACCGCCATCCGAGCGTCAGACAGCGTGCTGTCATTTCTGCCCACAGACTTCCCGATACCACAGGGTTGATGCCGAGTCAACCCTCTTTCGCATCTTTCCTGTAAGGGCTCAGTCCCGGAGGGAAGTTGAGAGCTGAAGACGGCGTAGAATCAGGGATGAGGTGGCACGGGCGTCCCGCCCGTGATCATTCATGGGCAAGATGCGCATGCCACAACACAGCTCGTGATCCGTTCCCATTCCACTCGCTCGTTCGTCGTGACCGGAGACTGAGGCGCCGCATTTTTTCTCCAGTGTCTCACCCAGCGCGGATTTGCCGTTTCTCTGGGTCGTAAATCATGCGGCAGCCTTCCGCGTAGGCCATGTCGGAGAGAATGCAGGCGACGGCGTGCCGGTAGCCGGCGTCAATGTTGGCGTTGGGCTGCTTTCGGGTTCGGAGGCACTGTAGCCAGTCCTGCATGTGGTGCGGCATCGGAACGTGGGGAACGGGCTTCGCTTCTTTGATGCGTTCCGGGTCCTCGCTTCCTTCTCCGCTGACGGTCGGATTGTTCCAATCGGTCGCGTCGAGGACGCCTCGCGTTCCGAAGAATTTCGTGTAATTGCCGCTGCCGTTGCCGAAGCTGGTTGAGTAGCTGACCATGAAATCCTCCGGATATTCGAGGAGCGTGTGGACGGTGTCAGGACATGTTCGCCCGTCCTTATAGACGTAAACGCCGCCGAGGGTCACGGCGCAGCGGGGGAACTTCGCTCCGGTCATGTAGTGGACGAGGTCAATGAAGTGGCTCATGAACCCGCCGACGGGGCCGCTGGAGAAGTCGCGGTAGCCATACCAAGCGGAGTACTGGTCGGGGTTCCAGGGGCGGTCGGGCTTGCCCATGAGGAAAGCGTTCCAGTCGGTGTCCGATTCCTTGATCGGGCGGACGTAGCCGTGCCAGTACGGAAGGTAGCCATTGCGAACCTGGGCGATTTTGGAGATTTTTCCGAGGGCGCCGGTCTGGACGAACGCTTTACATCCCGCGAAGGACGGTGAGCTCCTCAGTTGCGTCCCGACCTGGACGATGCGGTTGTGTTTCTTGACGGCATCCACCGCCTCGATAAGCTCTTTCATATTCATCGCCATCGGCTTTTCGATGTAGGCGTCTTTTCCGGCTCTGGCGGCATCGGCGAGCATGCGGGCGTGCTGGTGGTCGGGCGTGGCGATGATGACCGCGTCTATGTCCTCCATCGCCAGAAGGTCACGATAATCTTTGAGCTGCTTTGGCTCTCGACCGGTCGTTTTCTCAATCATCTCGGCAGCCTGCTCGCGAGCCTGGGTCCAGAGGTCGCAGACGGCGGATAGCTCGACGTTGCATTCTTCCGCGAACTGAAGTGCCTCTCGGATCAGGGCGCCGCGTGCGCGCGAGCCGCAGCCGAGGACACCAATCTGAATTCGGTCGTTTGAGCCGGGAGATCCGGCGTAACTGCGGTCGGTCAGTGCTCCAAGCATGACTCCGGCGGCGCCGATTGCCGTGTTCTTGAAGAAATCTCGACGAGTTTGGAATGTTGCTGCCATGGTTGGTCTCCTTCGCGTTCGGTGACAATCGCATTGGCTCCGGGCACAGTCTGCGGCCCGTGGACTTGTGTCCAAGGCGAAACACGAGATAACTGTAGTGGCAACGGCGCCTCCGGGCAAGAACGACTTTTGCGCGGAGCGAAGTCCTGACGCACCAAGCGACAGCCGCATCTCGACCATTGGCGTAGCCGGGTCAAACTTGACATCGGACCCGGCGAAGGCGATAGTAGCCAGGAAGAATCTCGGAGAGACCTTCAACTTTTAGAAGGCACAGGAAAATGCGAGAGAAATCGTTTTTATGCGGTATCTTTTTCTTGGTCGCGGCAGTTGGGGCGAGCCTCGCCCTTGGCGCGGGTGATAATCCGCGCGTGCTCGAGGTCGTGGGCAAAGGCGCGGAAGGGCGGCAACCGTATCGGGGCGGAGGAAAAGTGAAATTCATTTTCGTCTCCATGCCGGCCTCACTCGTGCACTTTTCTGGAGGCAAGGAAATCCGGGCGCCAATTGAGATCGAATACGAGGTCCTTCGTTCGGCGCCAATTCTTCTCGACTCACGGCTCGGGTCGGAGTACTGGTCGCTTTATAACTACACCACAGGCGCCACGGCTCGCTTGCACAGCCGAGAGGGAATAGACCTGCGGGGGAGAGGACGACGGATTGCTCGAGCAACCGTGATGACGCTCGGCGTCGGCGGCTCAGAATTGCAGGAAGGGCTTTGCGGTATTCGCGGGCGGTCGTACTTTCTTATCGTTGACGCGAAGACGGACCGATGGCTCGATGTTGTTGACCCGAATCCGTTCTGGCACTCGGCGGAAGTCCAGCGAGAGATGACGTTCACCATGGCGAACCTCACCCGCTTCGAGCTTATCCTCGACGATTTTCAATCCACCTGGAAGGCTGGCGAGACGTTGCGAGTCCGCTTGACCGTGAAAGACGGGGATGACCATACGTTCCCGGTCCCCCGGGCACAGGTGGCAGCTTACGCCGAGACGCTGGCAGCCAACCCGCCCGCGATCCCACTCCAGGCGGCACATGATTTTCTGAACGTCCCTCTCGGACATTTCGAGGGGAGGTTGCCGGAAGGAGCGGCGCCAACGGGCATTGTCGTCGAGGCAAAGGTCACGGCTCAGACTGCCAGCGGCGAAGTTCTGCGAACGGTGAAACATAGGTTTGTCCGAGGGCAGGGTCTGGTTGAGAAATTGCCCAGCGATGGCGTTGCCCCTCAAGCGGGCCTTGCCCGCACAGCCGACGGAAGAGCGATCGAAACCCGTGCGGTCTGGGTTCACACCCGGGACTTTGCGACGCCAGAAGCCGTGCAAGCCACGGTCGCCCGCATTAAGAGAGCCAACCTCAACGTCGTGATTCCAATTGTCTATTATCGCGGCTGCGTGATGTTTCGCACGGACAAGTTGCCAATGGAGGGAGGAGTTGCGAAAGGCTTCGACCCGCTCGCGCATCTCGTCGAGAAATGCCATGCCGCCGGGCTGGAAGTGCATCCCTGGTTTTGCGTGGCTTACTTGGGGACGAAACAGGGAGACGATCATGGCCCGGGCTTCGCTCGCTATCCACACTTCGCGGTTGTGGGCAAGGACGGCAAGCCCTTCGCATTGAGCGGCTCGGCGGTCCCGGCCGATATGTGCAACCCGGAGTATCAGGAATTTGTCGTCGGGATTATGACCGATGTGGTCAGGAATTACGCGGTGGACGGGCTTCATTTCGATTACATCCGGACGATGACGAATTGCTTTTGCCAGCGATGCCGACAGGATTTCAAGAAGACGTTCGGGCACAGCATGGAAGAGGCGACGGATGAGGAGTGGGTGAAATGGAACCGGGACGCGGTGGGCAAAGTCGTGCGCGAGACGTCAACGCGAGCCAGGAGCATGCGGAAAGGGATCATCCTGTCGGCGGCGGTCTTCGCGAACATGGAGAGCGGGGCGCGTCAGGGGCAGGACCCTGCGGCATGGGCTGACTCGGGTGACCTCGACGTCATCCTTCCTATGGACTACACGATGGACGCGTTCGAGCTCCGAATGAACGAGCGAAAATTCCTCGAGGCCATGAGGAGCGATGAGAAATTGGCGACGGGGATTTCCCTTTACATCCGTTCGGGCGCGAAGGTCAGCCCGCGCGAGGCGTCGCTCGTGATCGAGCAAATCGCCGTGGTGAGGTCCGTGGGGATTCGGGGCTTTTGCTTCTTCGCCTACGAATATTTGTCCGACGAAATTCTCGAGGCTCTGCGCACTGAACTATGCTGTGAGCCCGCTCTCCCAACGTTCCGGTGTCGGTGAGCACAGCCGAAGGCTCTTCCTCGCTTGGCGTATCTGGCGGAAGGTATCAGTACGTGCGACCGAGGATGTTGACGATGGCTCGCTTGAGTTCGAGCGCGTCAATCTCGCCCAGGCGCTTATAGCCAATCTCCCCGCCGGGCTTGACGAGGACCGTTAGCGGCGTCGCGCCCATCCAGAGTTTATTGGTTGCCTCGACGAGGAGGTTCTTGTCACTGCTCTCGAAAAGCAAGTTTGGGTTCGAGGCGTGCTGGGTTTTCAGGAAGTCAAGCACCTTTTCCTCGTTATCCGGGTC
The DNA here is from genome assembly GCA_964516325.1 of uncultured Verrucomicrobiota bacterium. Classification (GTDB taxonomy): domain Bacteria; phylum Auribacterota; class JABMQX01; order JABMQX01; family JABMQX01; genus CAZFAP01. The sequence goes on along the minus strand of CAZFAP010000117.1, from coordinate 7,260 downwards.
GTCAACGCTGAGAGTAACCATTTCGAAGGGGCGACCGCGGTACATCCGGTTAATCGTTACAAGTTCGGGGAACTCGCGGACACAAGCGCCGCGCCGCGTCTCCCAGATATTGACGAGGCGGAGTTTTTTCGAATTGTTTTTCAAAAGGGCTTTCACGCCGTCGGCGCCCACCTTCTCAAGACGCACTTCCTCCGCTGCTGCCCGCTCCATCCACGTCTTCACGGAATCGCGTTTTTCGGACCATTTGATGGAGCAGCCGAACGTGGGCGTGTCATTCACGGGAACGGGCTTGCCGGACAACAACGCGTCGAGGGTGTTACGGACATGGTGCTTCGTGACACGCTTGATGTTTTCGGAGTCGTCAATGCCGCCGCGATAGCGAAGCATCCGTTTCTTGTCGAAGATGAAGACGTGCGGCGTCGCGCGGGGACCGTAGGACCTTGAGGCCTCTTGCTTATCCCCGTCGTAGAGGTAAGGGAAATTGAACCCGTGGTCTCTCGCGCGGGTCTTGTTTTCCTCGAAGGAGTCGCTTAAGTCGGAATACCCGAGTTCGTCGAGACGGACAGCTTTGGGGTCGTTCGGAGAGATTGCCACAAAAGCCACGCCCTTGTCCCTGTAATCGGAGACGAGCTTCTTGATTCGTTCTTCGTAGGCTTGCGCGGTGGGACAATGGTTGCATGTGAAAATCACGACGAGGATTTCCGCATCCGCGAAATCTTTCAAGCGGTAGTTTTTGTCGTCCACGCCGGGCAACTCAAAATCGGGCGCGGGCTTGCCCAGTTCCAGGGGCTTGACTTCCTCCGCTGCAAAGCAGTGGAAGACGAGAAACAGTCCAAGCATCGCCAATAAGAACCTGTATCGCTTCATGTGTGTTCTCCTTTCCGACGGGCGCCCTGTATCCTCGCCAGGTTTGCAGAAGCACGACGGGGACGAGTCGCTACTCCTATCTACCGTCCGGGTCGGCAGAAAGGCGCCAACCAGTCCAGAGTTCGTTCCGTCCCGTCTGACGCCCGCAGGCTTGACCGATTCGTTCACTGCTCCTTCTGCGTGCCAACGCGGCGACGAATCATTTTGTTCCCGCAGCTTTCGTTAGTTCTAACTCGATGCCTTCGGCAACGGCCAGTTCGGTGATAAGCTCCCTGAGCACCTTTGCCTTCGCTTTACTGTCGCCTGCCTGGATGCTCTCTTTCTTGATCCTGCGGTTTGCTTCGTCAAGCGATTTCTCCAACCTCGCCGGATGAAGGATTCCCGCGGCTCTGCAAAAAAAACTTCTCGACCTGCCGTCGTCGAAATTCGTCAACATTTCCTCGAGCAGCTCAATTCGCTGCCTTTGTTGCTGCACGAACTTCTTGATCCCGTGCCTTTTTATGAAGTCCAAATTGGGGAGGAGTTTCCTACAGGGAGGATAGGATGAGGTCTCGAAAGCTTCATATTCCGCCTGGGTTTTGAACCTTGAGCACGGGTACTCGGGGCATTCGCCGCATACCTCAAGCCCTTTTTTCTTAACGCAGCACGTTGTGAATGGGCAGGACGGGTGCTTGTTAAAGAAATCGGGGCCGCAGCACCCCGGGCACCTTGACTTCCCCACCGTGTAGTATCTCGTGCACAAGCCACAGTCCAGCCCGCACGCCCCAATTGTCGGATAGGCTTTTCCCGGTCCTTCCATTTGCCTTCTCCCGTGTCAATGAGACCTTTTTGAGACCGTTTCGAGGTCACCCCCCGCCGCTCTCGACCGTCGCTATTGGGCTTCTGCCATCGCCGTGGAGATGAGGGGGAGGAATTCCGCGAGGCACGCCTCCCAGACCGGCCAGATATGCGCCCCTTCCATTTCGCGGCAAGTATGTCGGACGCCAGCCTCAGCGAGGTCATCCACAAGCTTCTTGTTGGCCTTGTACAGGAAATCGCTTTTCCCGCAGGCGAGATAGAAAACCTTCAGGCGACTATTGAGGAGTTTCGCGTTTTTGAGGACGGGATATTTCTCGGGCATTGGCGTTTGATGAACCGCGCCACTGAAGTTTCCTATCGAAGAGAAAAGGTCGAGGTGGCTCAGACCGATGTCGAGCGCCTGTCTCCCTCCCATCGAGAGCCCTGCGATGGCGCGATGCGCGCGGTTCGCCTGAATCCTGTACTTCTCCTCCACGACCCGCATGACATCTTTGACGAGATAATCGTCGAACTTGTTGGTCTCGGGCATTTGTTTCCAGATGGTCCCCCCTCCTGGCACTTGCTCGTTGGGCGATTCCCCGCTCACGAAGCCGTTTGGCATGACGACAACCATCGGCTTCATTCGCCCTTTCGCCAGACAATTGTCGAGGAGGTGGTCCGCGGCGCCCTTCACTCGCCAACCGGTCTCGTCGTCGCCGATGCCGTGCAGAAGATAGAGCACCGGATATTTCTCTTTGGTCTTCTCATACCTGGGCGGTGTGTAAACGCAGCATCGCTTCGTGATCCCCGTCGTCTGGCAGACAAAGGTCTCGGTATGAATTGTGCCGTGCGGGACTTCAGGACTCGGGCGGAGTAATTCCGCCAGTTCTTCGGCAGAGACTTGCCACTTCGCCACGGACGAGCCAGCCTGCGGAATGGTTTTCTCTGTCGTCATGCTCGATTCCTCGTCCCGCTTTGTCCCCCGGGGCTCTTCTTCTCCCATGACTTGCGCCAGCAGAAATGCCATCGCACAAAACGAAGCCATCACCAATTGACCCTGCATACGTTCTCCTCCTGCGTGTGAAGACCTAACGAAACCATCGGCCGATCTTGGGCGCGAAATGCAGATACATCGCTATGAATCCGAAGACCGTCATGACCGCGCCCGCAATGACCGTCGCGACAAACAACCCGCGTCGCATGCGATACCCTCGCGGCAGAAACCGGTGCTCACACCACACGACCGCGAAGCACCACAGCCCGCACGTGAAAACCCCTCCGATCAGGGCGGGGATTGTAACAATCTTGACGGGGTCTTTGCAGGTCCAGACCAAGACGAGCGCCAGACCGCCGCCGCACGTAACCGTTCCGAGACGAACCGGCTGCAAGGGCAGATTTCGCCAGCGGGGGGAAACGCCCTTGAGACATTCGCTGGCTGTTCTCGCATAGACCTCGTATGCCCCGATGATCGTCCCGAAAAACGCCATGAAAACGCCCACTTGATACACGTAGAGAAGGTAGGGGTGGATGCGGGTCAAAAACGTCGCCTGGTGATTGAAGAGCTCCGTCCCGTCGGGAACGATCTTCTGTGGGTTCAAGATTCTCGCTCCGAGAATAAGGAACGCCGCACTGAACACCAGCACGCACAGGAACGAAAGAGAGCAGTCAATCATCGGCGCCCGAAGCCACGCCCGGCCTTTTTTCACCTCCGCGGCATCCTGCGAAAGCGACGTGGGGATGTCCCTCGGCGAGAGGAAATGTCCTGCCCGGTGGAGCATTCCCCAGGCTTTTTCTCTCAGCATGCTCACGTAGCCAAGATAATCGTACGTCCCCCCGCCGACCGCGCCCATGTAGGTGATGATTTCCACCCAGGGAGGCCGCTCAGCGATGGATGCGTACTTCTCCGCGACCCACGGCTCGTAATGCGGTACACGTGGGATCACCGCGCCCGTAAGCGCCGCCAGCCAGTCCGGGTGCGATGCGACCACCGCGAGGATGATGGAAATCAGCAGGATTCCGACGATAGTCCTCTGCGCGTTCTCCATAAAATTGTAGGTCTGGAGCATCGTTATGGTGATAGCCACGGCTATGTAAAAGGTCGCCCACATTCGCTCGATGGTGTGGGCGTGCGGGAGTTTTTCAAGATGGAAAATCCAGTTGGTGAGCTGCCCAAGCATCTTGGGGAGGCCCGCCAGCCAGAACGGAAAACATATAACGCTCAGAATGCCAATCAAGGCAGGCGCCCAGCCTCGCGGCCCGGGGAGTTGCCCCCATCCTTCCATGGGGTGAAAGCCCGTCAGCACGATGAAACGCATCCCGCCATAGACCTGGATGCCTTTCAGAACCGCCCCACCCACCAAGCACCATAGAAACGCATACCCGAAGATGGCGCCGCCGCGAGACGCGAAAACGGTCTCGCCACTGGTGATGGTTACCGACGCCATGATGGCCCCCGGACCGAAAAACGTCAGGAGCTTCAGCCAGTTTCGGCTGCGAAGCTCCGGCGGTGGGTCGGGGAAAGAGACGGGTACGGTCTTCTGGTTTTCGGACATGATGGAATCTCCTGGGAACGTTGGCCAGCCAGGACAGTATTGTTTTCGGTCTTCGTCGCAGGACGGCCGCAGAAGACGCCCACACCGCAGAGCCAGGTCAACAGACTCGGCACTTGGGCTCGTCGCAGGGTGACTTTGCCCTGCGAATGTGCGCGCAGCGACCTTAAGGGCGCGCCTTGCGTGACGCGACTCGCCCCCCGGTTGAGAACGATGTTTGCGACACACTACCAAAAAGGCGCCTCCTGAACAAGTCGCCCATAATGATTCGCTTCGGCGAGGCTGGCGGAGACCGCAGTAATCCCCGACTTATGGGTGGCGAAGGTCATCGGGAATGCTGGGGTCTTTCGCATGGGGACGGAACCGCAGAGGACGCAGGGATCGCACAGATGGCGCCGGGCCCGGAGTGCGGAAGCTGCGCTTCCGCATGACAAAGCAGGAGCTGTGCGCTCCCGCACTCCAGATTTCGGGGCGCCTTTGGAGTCCTGAAGCGAAGCATCAGCTTTCATCGCCGGGAGCGGAACTCCCGTGATGGACCATCCGATTCATCTTCTCGAAATCTTGTGCGCGACTTCTGCCTTTAGAATCAGTGCCACGCAGCCAGGGTTTTCATCGTCTCCGGGCAAACCGGGTTCATGAGCGAGTGCGGGGAGTCCTCCCCGTAACAGGGATTGCGCAAAGTGGCGTTTTTTTACCAGAAATTGTTCCGCTGTCCGTACCAGACGTCGCCGTTTTTCCACTCGGGGCTGCCGCCGCCCCATCCCATATTGCATTTGAACTTTCGCTCGGTGGACCACACTTCGCCGAACAACCCCTTCCACTCGCGGTACTTGTAGCCGTATGCCACGGGGTAATGAGCCGACGTGCAGCCGATGCCGATGATGGTCGGTCTGCCATCGTTTTTGATGGAGTCCCTTGCCTTGTTGCGGGCGCTGCTTGAGGAGAAGCACGGTATCGTCCATGAGTAGGAGACGGAGTACCCGTGCCCGACGTGCTCCGCCCACTTGTATCCCTTGTACATGTCCCAGGGATTTGTGGCGCCCTGGTCGCCAACGCAATACGTGTCCACCTGCTCCACCACGTACCAGATGCAGTCCCTGACAGCATCGTTGTTATATAGCGGCGCGGATCCGGCAATCAGATTCGTTGCCGCGCCTGTGTAGTCGAACCATCCGTAGAGCATCGCCCACGCTGTCGGCCCACATCCGCTGTAGCAGCTTCCTCCCGGCTCTTGGGTGTAGCGTCTTTGCTGGCTCCAGGTCCCGGCGTAATACTCATGCCAGGAAGTCCAACCGATTGTCGGCTGCTCGGGAGACAACGCTTTTTGTCCCACAACGACATACCCGTCCTCGGACCGCCCGTCCACGAAAAGAACATGGTATGTCGTTGTCCCCTCCTGCCTCCCAGCCAGGTGGACGCCCAGTTTTTGAATCGTCACATACGCCAGGGCAGGATTCCCAAGCGTGAACTCCTTGACCTGCGTCTCTGGGTACGCCACGATTGCTCCGCCCATGGGCACGTAGATTATTTTCTGCTGGAGTTGGCCGGTGTATATCTGCCAGAGTAAGCTGGCCTCTTGCTTTCGGCGTTCGCGCGCCAACTGGAAGCGCTTCGACCTCACCCAGTCCTGTTTGAAATCTTGGTAGGTCTTGTAGGGCTCGGGCTTGAATGGTAGCGGGTCGGGGTGCTTTCCCCCTTGCGGGTCCGCGTATCCGTCAAATTCTTGGTCGCAGTACTGAAGGATGTCGTCCGGATAATACATCGGCGGGGCGCCGATATACGCGACCAATTGCCCTTTCTCATCTTCCGCCGCGAGCAGACTATCGCCGTACCGGAATATCCGAACCCCCGACGACTTTGCCAGCAACCGGAGATACTCCGTGCGGGTCATTCCTTCCATGGAATGCTCGATAACAGGCGCATCGTCTTCCGTCATCGAGACCAGGATGAAGCCCGCGTCTTGCTCGCGGTGAATCGGCGGAGGGAGAAGGAGAGAAGACGATTGGGAGAGCGGGCCTGCGCCGGACATAACTACCAGCGGTGGCGGAACAAAAATCTTGAATTCCATGTACGCGGCTGCCTCGAGCACAGGATCGTAGATGGGAAAAGCTAACGGGAACACTTCCGCTTCCGCCCAACTGTTATCCTCGCCAAGGTTCCGCAGGTCGTCGAGGAATCCCTTGACGGCGTTTTGCTGCTTTGAGGGAAGGTCGTCGAAAGGAATATGCGGCGGCAGAAGCCCTTCCTCCACGGCATCAATCCGCATTTGATAGTACGCCGTTTTCGAGTCGAACGTGTCCTCAAACGCCCCCTCCGCGGTAATCGGAAGCTCATTGGCAGGCACCTCCTCCCATACACCGCTCGGCGAAGGGGCTCTTTCCAGCCGCAGGAGCGCGCTGGCGCAAAACGCGGCGGGCGCGATCAGCAAAGCCGCAAGACCCAATAAGAGTGCTTTCTTCATAGCTCCTCCTTTCGTGACGCTGATGAAGGGTTTGTTGGAAGGAACAGTCCGTAACCGGACCGCTTTACTCTCGGTATGAGGCAGAACCTCGGGGGCAGGACTTGTTGGAATATCGTCGCCGGCTCTCGGCAGAAAGACAATCGTGACGGGAGGGCTGCTCTGTTGCTTCGGACAAGCTTGTCGCCTGCGAAGGCGTTGACCATCGTGCACAAACCTTTACCGTGGCCCTTTCTATACTCGCGCAGATTATTCCGGAGCTTATGCCTTGTCAACCTATATTTCGCCGAGCACGGGTTCGCTCACCCGCGACGTCCTTCTGCCGTGCAGCGTTCACACCGGTGCACCGACAGGCCCCGTAGACGGCGGGCTCACTCGATCTGAACCACCCTGTAGAACCTGCTCCTTGAGGCGCCTGCCCCACTATCCGTCCATGAGGCTGTCGCGCCGGCGGCGACGATTTCTCCGCTGAGGTCTTTCCACTCCGGCTCGCTAAGGTCCCCCTTCCATTGGACGCGATACTTCACGCCGTTCTGCGATCTCCAGGTAATGTCCAGAGCGGCGCCGGCCGGGCGCAGCAGGCTTGTCACCTGCAGATACTTCGGAAGG
>CAZFAP010000116.1:0-16320 GCA_964516325.1 uncultured Verrucomicrobiota bacterium | reverse complement strand
CCGCGGAGTTCAGACCATCGTCACGGCCCTCAAGTCCCAGCGAAACTGGTATCTCGACCTGGCGAACGAACGGAACATCAAGGACAAGAGGTTTGTTTCATTTGAGGAACTGATCGAACTGCGGAAGCTCGTGAGGGAGCTTGATCGGAGCCGGCTCGTTACGGCATCCCACGCAGGGGACATGACGAAAGACGAGCTGCGCCGGTATCTTCAGGAGGTGCGTGTGGATTTCATAGCTCCGCACAGACCGCGCGACGCTCGTTCTCCGGGGCAGACGTCCGAGCAGACGACGAAATACTCTGAGTGGATGAAGGAGTTGGGGCGGGTCGTTCCCGTGCATTACCAGGAGCCGTTCCGCCGAAATTATGACCCAGGCCACTGGGAGCCGAAAACGGATGATTTTTTGCTCGATTTGGCGCAAGCCAAAGATGGCGGCGCCGCGGGCTGGTGCCTCCACAACGGAGACCAGAAACACAAGCCGGAGGGAAAGCCCCGCCGTTCATTCGACATGCGAGACGCGAGGTTGTTCGACCAGCTTGACGCGGAGGAGATGGGTTTCATCCAGCGGATGAAAGTCGCCGCTGCCAAATGAAGAACACAGGTGGCGCGCTGTGGCCAAATGGGTCACCCTTCGGCGCGCGGGTTACCGCGCTGTTGACGGCTGAACGTCAGTCTTTCCTGTGGCGATACTTTCTTTCGTAAAGCCCCGCGTCGTAGGGCGACCTTCGTCCGGGACAATTCTCTCGCGGGCAGAGTTGGCAGCTTTCGAAATCTTCATCTGTCGAGAAGCGAATCCCCGAGACGGATTTGGTGGGCACCATCACGGATGTATCGGTCAGCTCGACCCCGATAGCTCGCTTTGTGTCGCCGAGAATCGTGAAGAGCGCGCGTTGCTCCTCGAGGGGCCAATCCTCCAGGGAGCCCGGGCTCATCGTTGAAGTTCGCCCGGGGCGAAAGCGCCGAGCCAGGTCCTCGCTCAGCGCCTCGATCGCGGAATGTAAAGCCATTTCTTTGATGGCGTCAGCCCAGTAGCGGTGCAGTCTGTCCACGATTGAGTTGGACCAATCATCGAGTTCTCTGCCGCATGTCGCAAGGTAGGGGAAGACACGATGTGACCGTTCGAGGTTCACGCGCAGGACGCGACTGGTCAAAGTCGTGCCGTCAACGATGACGGAGTCGTCGCCCTTAGCTTCCACGAAAGCGACTCCGTAAAGCCCCTTCGGTCTGGCGACACGTTCCGCTTCACGAGCCAGGTGTTTGACTGTCTCTGCGTAAGGGTTTCCCTCCCTCACGTGAAGCGCCATCAGGAGGGCGCCGATATCGAGACGAAACGAAATGTTGTCCAGAATGACTTCCTGCATTGCTCCCTTCTTGACAAGCAGGGCGATGAAGCCCTGCGAGAGGGCAACGACCCGTCTCCTGTAAGCAGCCGGTCGGTCGCGGCCATTTCTTTCGGCCTAACTCGGACGGGGAGGGGCTGGCCGCGGCAGTAGAAGGGCAAGCTCCGCAAGCAGCTTTCGGGCCAGTGCCTCGTCCTGAAACTCAACAGCTCCCACGATATAATTGCCGCTCATCGAGACCAGCCAATTTCCAAGGTAATCGTCCCGAGCCGCGAATGCCGATTGACCGATCCCGCCCTGTTCTCCGGAAGCTCTTCCGTGCTCGGACAATGCAGCTTTGAGCTTGGAGTAGGCTTTTCGGGCGGACTCGGGCGATTCCTTTGGCGACAGAAAGAGTCTGAATCGCCTTCCTTTCTCCTCGTACTTGGCGACGAATCCCCCGCCCATGAACTCGTATCCCATCAGGTTGATGGCGAAGTACTGCTCGCTCTCGGGAATCTTGCCCTCGACGGGAAAGGCGGCGAGGATTGGGATTTCGGTGGCTTCGCCCGGGAGAGCTTTTTCGACGTGAAGGGAGAGAGCGTTGATGGCGTCAACGGTCTGGGGTGAATGATTGGGACTGGCGATTGCCACATAGTGGCGGCCTTTCCAGAACAAGCGCGACGAGTCAATCATGTACCCCAGGCGTTTTTTGTAGTGAAGGGGGAGTTCATCGCCGCGCTCGAGGGAGTAGATGCCGAAGGCGCCATTCGGGCTTCCCATGTCATAGACATCAACGTCAACCGTGGGTTTGCCTCCGGACGCCGCGAGCTGGGCATGCTCCAGTTGCAGAAAGCCATAGTCGAGATACGAGCGGGCTTTCCCATTCATGTAATGGAAGAGGGTCTCGCGGTTGAAAATCCTCGGCGGCTCGGAGTAATCCCAGCCTTCGATGATCGGCGGGGTAGGGAAGACGGGCTGGCGGCCGCACCCTCCTGCCGCGACCAGGACAAGAAGGCACAATACCCACGCCCCACTCTTCCGGGTCTGTCGCATGCCGTCCCTCAAGGTTTTCATGCAAGAAGCTCGTTCGCCTCGACGAGGTTACGCTGCACTCGCAATCCGTGGGGGCAATGTGGTATGCAATTGCCGTCGCAATCGCCGCAGCGGGACGCCCTGGCTTCCGGAGAGAGTCCCGCGTACAGCCGCATCGCTTCCTTTTCAGTGCCGTAGTATTTGAAATACATGGCATATCGCATGATGTCCGCGACGGCGACGCCATAGGGGCAGTGTTTCTGGCAGCTCCCGCAGTTGCGGCAGTACTCGGAGTCGAAGATTTCCGAGTAGCGGCGGAGCAGCCGTTCTTCCCTGGCGGTCAATTTTTTCCCGACCGCGCCCAGATACTCCTCGACCGCCTCGAAGCTGGTCATGGAGCCGAGAATGCTGCTGACGTTCGGGTTCTGAAGCGCCCATTTTGTTGCAGCCGCATGGAGGCTCAGCCCGCTCTTTTGCAGTTCTTCTATGTCCTTCTGGCGTTTGCCGGCGCTGATTTTGAAGCCGACGAACCCGATCTTTTTCTCGGCGAGTTTCTTAACGAAGGCCTCGCCCCTCTCGTGCTCCATGAAGTTGTATCTTCCCATGACATAATCGAACTTACCCGAATCGGCTGCCGCCTCAAACACATCGAGCTGGTTTCCGCCGTGAGCCGATACGCCGTAGAACCGCACTTTGCCCGCCTTGTTTGCCTCCTCAAAAGCCTCAAACTGCTCTCCAATCTGAAGCACCTTCGGGTCCTGAACCATGAAAGCGCGGATGAGGTCAAGGTAATCGGTTTGCAGCCGCTTTAGACTCGCGTCAAGACTCTCCAGAAGCTGGGCCTTTGTTACGCCCTGGGCGACCTGCCACCCAGTTCCCACAATCACCGTATCTCGTTTAATCTTCTTGAGAACCTCTCCGATCGCCTTTTCCGCTTGACCGTTCCCGTAGGACCTATCGGTATGGATAAAGTTGATGCCGGACTCGATGGCTTTCTGTAGGACGCCGGAGTTTGAGAAGCCGTAGGTTCCAAAACCGACAACGGTGATCTTGAGGTTTGTTCGCCCGAGGGCTCTTTTCTCGACGGGCGGGGACTCCTTCTTTTCACCACTTTCTTCCGCCGCGGCGCGGCGGGAAAAGCCGCCAGACACGAGCGTTGTGCCAAGGCCGATTGCTCCGGTCTTCAGGAAAGTCCTTCTGGAAATCTCTTTGTTGTCTCTGGCTGAGTTCGCAGACATGGTTTTTCCTCCTGCTGGGGACGTGGTTAGCCCTGTCCTAATTCGCACCTCGGGCCGCGGTAACATGAAGCGAGGGCATCTGCGCTGTCTGTATCTTCTGCGGTACCGCATCGAGGGCGTAGGTTACCACATCCGGACCTGGCCTGCAACCCACCCGTTCGCGGCGACCCCCGCAAAATGAATCGGCCATCCCGGACAGCCGAAAATGGCAGGTCGGTTTCGTCGTTGACGTTGTTTGCGAGAGGGTGTATAAATGCTCACACACCCGCAAAAATGGCGGGTTGAACTGCAAAAGGGAGGAGTGGTTGTGCTTCTCAGGGCAAAACTCGTTCTTTACTTTTCTGTTGTCGTGTTGATTACCGGCGTTGTAGCGGCGGTCGTGGGAGTGCTGCTAATTGGTGACCGAATTGTCAGCCAGGCACAGAGCAAGGTCAGGATGGACCTCAACTCCGCCTGGGAAGTCTATAAAGAGAAGACGCAGCACGTGCGAAGCGCGGTGTGGCACGCCTCGATCCGCGACTTCCTTCGGGACCCGGCCACTCTCAAAGACCGCGGCAGAATTGCGTTTCGTCTGGACCAGGTTCGGAGAACGGAAGGTCTCGACCTCTTGACCTTAACCGACGAAAAGGGAGTGGTTGTCGCGCGGGGAAGGAATCTGAACGAGGTTGGCGACTCGCAGGCAAGCGACCAGATTGTCGCAAAAGCGCTCACGACACGAGACATCGTTTGCGGCACCGCGATTTTCCCGCGGGAAGAACTCCTCAAGGAAGGGGAGGACCTTGCGGAACGCGCCCGAATCAAGATTCGGTACACGCCGTATGCGAGACCGCGCGTGGAAGACGAGCAAACCTCCGGGATGATGATCAAAGCCGCGGCGCCCGTGTTCAACGATGCTGGCGACCTTCTTGGGATACTGTACGGCGGCCATCTTCTCAACCGGGACTTTGAGGTCGAGCCTCCGGGGAACGCCATCGTGGACAAGGTCAAGAGCATCGTTTACCGCGGCGAGAAATACAAAGGCAAGGATATGGGCACCGCCACAATCTTCCAGCGGGACATACGCATCTCCACGAATGTCACAGACGTCCATGGGGAAAGGGCCATCGGCACCCGCATCTCGAGGGAAGTCAACGACCGCGTTTTGGTGGAGGGAAAGCCCTGGATTGCCAGAGCCTTTGTGGTCAAAGACTGGTATATCACCGCTTACGATCCCATCCGGGACATTGACAACAAGGTCATTGGCATACTTTACGTCGGCCTGTTGGAACAAAAGTTCGTGGACTTGAAGAAGCAAACCCTCTGGATATTTCTGGGGATTGCTTTCGCGGGAATGATGGGGGCTCTGGTGGTCTCGTATCTGCTCTCGTCAGGCATCCTGCGACCGATAAGGCGTTTGGTTGACGCATCGCACGCACTCGCAAAGGGGGATTTGTCTCACAAGATTACTGTGCACCCTTCTGACGAGATCGGTGAATTGTGCGAGACCTTCAACATGATGGCCGCGTCGTTGGACGAGCGTGACCGCAAGCTCAAGCAGTACATGCACGAGAGGCTGAGCCAATCCGAGAAGCTCGCGTCCCTCGGCCGCCTCGCAGCCGGGGTGGCTCACGAAATCAATAATCCCCTGACGGGGGTACTGACCTACAGTCATCTGCTCCTGAAAAAGACACCGTCCGGTAACCCCGACCGAGAAGACCTCGAGGTCATCGTCAGGGAGACGACGCGATGCCGTCAGATCGTCAAAGAACTTCTCGACTTTGCGAGAGAAACCAAGTCCCAGAGGAAACCCAGTGACCTCAACAAGGTCATCCGGGATACGATTTCCCTCGTCGAAAACCAGGTTTCGTTCCAGAGGGTGAAGATTCATGCTCGCCTCGGGCGAGACCTTCCCGAGATTCCGATAGACGCGAACGAGGTGCAGCAGGTCTTCACCAATCTTGCCCTCAATGCCGCTGAAGCCATGCCCGACGGAGGCGTTATCACAATCACGACGAGCCTTGATGGGGATGGGGAGTTTGTGCGAGCGGAGGTTTCCGACACCGGGATGGGAATTCCGGAGGAGAATTTGAGCAAGATATTCGATCCATTTTTCACGACCAAGGAGGCGGGGGCGGGCACCGGTCTTGGTCTATCCGTTACCTACGGGATTATCCAGAGGCACGACGGAACTATCGAAGTAACAAGCGAAGTTGGCAAAGGAACGACTTTCACCATCAGGTTGCCACGGAGGTTGAGTAGATGACCGATCCGAATGTGGGTGAGATCAAGGAGAATACCGGCAGAATTCTTGTTGTGGACGACGAACCGATTGTCTGCAAAAGCTGCGTGAAAGTTCTTGCCCCCGAGGGATATTCAGTGATTACAACCCAGAGCGGACGCGACGGAATCGAGAAAGGCGCGTCGGGCGATTTTGACGTAGTGATTGTTGACCTGAAAATGTTCGACGTGGATGGGACGCAAGTCCTCGAGGCGGTAAAGGAAAGGCAGCCCGACGTAGAAGTCATCATGATAACCGGGTATTCGACCGTGCCGACGGCGGTCAAAGCCATGAAGCTCGGAGCGCTGGATTATCTGCCCAAGCCTTTCACTCCCGACGAGCTTTCCGTCGTGGTCCGCAAGGCCATGGAAAAAAGGAAGTTAGTGGTGGAGAATCGGCAGCTCAAGGAGGAGCTCGACGAGAAATTCGGCCTTGAGAACATCGTGGGGCAGGGCAAAGCAATGCAGGAAGTCTATAAGCTCGTCCGGAAGGTAGCTCCAACGAACACCACAGTTCTTGTCTGCGGTGAAAGCGGGACGGGGAAAGAGCTTTTGGCGAAAGCTGTTCACCACAATTCTGCCCGCAGGCAGAAGCAGTTCCTGCCCGCCGATTGCAGCGCTCTTGCCCCCACGCTGCTCGAGAGCGAGCTGTTTGGCCACGTGAAGGGCTCCTTCACGGGCGCCATCGTCACCAAGCCGGGGGTCTTTGAGCTTGCGGACGGCGGGACTCTCTTTCTCGACGAGATAGGGAACATCGGACTGGAGACCCAGGGGAAACTCCTGCGGGTTCTGGAGGAGAGGCAGTTCAAGCCGGTAGGGGGCACCGAATTCAAGACCGTGGACGTGCGCCTGATTGCCGCGACGAACAAGAATCTTGAGGACCTGACTCACCGCGGAGTGTTCCGGGAAGACCTCTTCTACCGAATCAACGTCTTCCCCATAACACTTCCCGCTCTCCGAGAAAGAAGGGAGGATATCCCCCTCCTCGTGTGGCATTTTCTCAAGCACCAGGCCGAGGAGACCGGAAAGAAAATTCAGGGAGTCGCTCCGGAGGCTATGGACCTCCTGGTCAACGCCCCGTGGCCGGGGAACGTCCGCGAGCTTAAGAATACCATCGAGAGACTGGTCATTACGGTGGAAGGGAGGATGATCCGCGCGGAAGACCTCCCCGACAACATCCGCAAGACGCCTGCCCTCTGGGAAAACGTAAGCGTCCCCCGCACGAACGAGGAGTTGAAGGACTTGAAGAGGCGCTTTCGCGATGCCGCCACCGACCGCATTGAGCGTTCGTTCATCCTCGAGGCTCTGGAAAGGAACAACTGGAGCATCACGAAAGCTGCCGAGGAGACGGGAATTCTGCGTCCGAATTTTCACGCCCTCATGAGAAAGCACGGCATTCGCCGGCAGTCCTCGTAGCTCACCCAGCGGCTATACGCGTATAGTCTCGATATACTCAGGAGACAAGCTCAGTTCTGCCCTCCTTTGCATGCTCCCGCGCCATTTTCTCGACGAGGTTCTTCACATTCAAACGCCAAGATCGCGTTCCAAGAGCCTCGGGCGACCACGCCGCGATGTATGTTGAATCTATACGGAGCGCTCGTTTTGCCCGGGGAGTTGTCGGGCTCCAGTGTTCCTTATCTGTTTCTGTAACACCCTCTTTTTACGGCTGTTACGTCGGAGACAGGGTCGGCTAAGGGCGGTCAATCGCCCTCTGGCACGTGTATTGTGTTTTATCCGAAATTATCGAAGTCGTTGTGTGGGCACTGGTTTGTTCATCCGACCGATAAGGGGGCGGAGAATGTCGGAGCCCAGAAAAATCCTGGTGATAGACGACGAGAAGGTCGTCTGCAACAGTTTTCGGAGAGTCCTCGAAGAAGAAGGTTTTGAGGTGAGCGTCGCCACGGACGGCCGCGAGGGGCTCGAGAAGCTGGCGAAAGGGAACTTCGACGCCGTGCTTGTTGACGTCAGAATGCCCGGGGTCGGCGGCATGGATGTCCTGCGGATCACCCGGCGGAAGAGGCCAAGGACCCGGGCGATTGTCATGACGGCCTATTCTTCCGTCGCCAGCGCCGTCGAGGCGATGCAGTTGGGCGCCGATGACTTCCTGCCGAAGCCGTTCACGCCGAGGGAGTTGACCGAAAGGGTCAACCGGCTTTTCCAGCCTACGGTTACCCCATTTGAGCCACACTTGCAGAAGGCTCGATTTTCGCGCGAAAAGGAAGCCGCTGTCGCCGAAGAACTCCCGGAGGGAGTCCTTTCCGAGGCGCGAATTCTCCTGGCGGGGAGCGACAGCGAAGAGATGGCCGTATTGCGCAAGTGCCTGTCTACGGAACGCTGGCAGGTCAAGACCGCGGAAAGGCACGACGAAATCGTCGGGATGATCCAGGCGGGCGAAGTGGACGTCCTCATTACGGGAATGGACGTCCTCGGAATGAAAGCCTATGACCTCATACCCGAGGTCAAGAGACTGGGGAGCAACATCCCGATCATCGTGGCGTGCGCCGATTCCTCCCTCGAGCTGGCAAGAAAAATCCGCGAGTTTGGGATTTTTTTCTACCTGATGGAGCCGTTTGACCCGGAAGAAGTCAGGGAAGCGGTGCGGGACGCCGTGAGAAAGGCCATGGTTCTGCGAGGTCAGGTCAAAGCCGCTCCCGTGAGGTCGGCGCTTATCCGTTCCATCCGGACGATCGGGAAAAACGGCATGAAGGTGGGGTTTGTCGCGCTGGGCGAGCTAATGGAGGAGAATGGGGAACTGTACCAGGCGGCCATGGCGGAATTGAAGCGGCGAGGAGTGCCCGTTCATACGGAGTTGGCGGATAAGCCCGTCGGAGCAAAAGATTTCCCCCGCTATTTCGAGCAGGATCAGAGGGTTGTCATCCTTGTCCCGACCGAGGGAAGGGCCGGGGCAAAGAAAATCCCCTGCTATTCCGCCGCGGAGTTCGAGAAGCTCGCCGCGAAAGAGCCGCGAGGAAGATTGAAAGAGGTTGCTTATCCGGAAGTGCTTCATTGGCTAAACGCCCAGGGGGTCTCGCCGGAGGTGAAGGTCGTCTGCCTCCACGGCAAGCATCTGGGACCCACACAACTCAGCGAGGCGGCGAGTCTTATCGTCGCCGAAGGTCTTTCCTGAGCGGCTTGAGCCGCTGGGCGCATGGAGGAAGTGGCTGATATGGTGGCAGAGCAGAACGTGCTGGTGATTGATGACGAACCGACGGTCTGCGATAGCTGTAGGAGAATTCTCTCCCAGGAAGGCTACAGGGTGCAGACTGTTCTCAGTGGAGAGGAGGGTCTCGAGCGCATCGAGAGGGGCGGCTTTGACCTGGTGATCGCCGATCTGAAAATGCCGGGTACGGGTGGAATTGGGGTGCTCACGCAAGTCAAGGAACGCTTCCCTGAAACGGCGGTGATCGTGATCACAGGTTACTCCACGGTTGCCTCGGCAATCGAAGCGATGAAGCTGGGTGCCGCGGACTACATAGAAAAACCCTTCACACCCGAGGAACTGGCTTCGGCCGCTGCGAAAGCACTTCAGCGGCGTGCCGAGCGAGCGGCCGGGGCTCTCAGACGGCGGGATCTCATTGGTGAAAAGAGGTCCGCCCTGGTCAGCCCGGCTGGCTTCCGCGAGACGCTTGAGCGGCTTGGGCGGGACGTATATGTTCCTCGGCGCTCGGAGAGAGGTTTGCGCTATTCGCTTGCCGGGCAACGTCCTGAAGAAGAGGTCTTATGGGGTGAAATAAGGCCGGTTGACCCGCTCAAGGTCTTCTTCTTTGATCCCCGCAGGAGAGTAGCCGTCTATCCGTCGCCGTGGTCCGAGATCGTATCCGGCGGCAGGGCTGCTGAGGTCCGACGAGTCATCGCCGGCGTCAAAAGATGTGATCTCCAGGCATTAGATGTTCTTGACAGAGTTTTTCTTGAGGGAGATTTCGTGGACCCGTTCTACAAGGGAGCCAGGGACAACACCCTGATCGTCACGTCAGATTGTTCCGACCCCGGCACGTCGTGCGGTTGCATGTTGATGGGCTTGAATCCGTTCTGTGAAGAGGGGTTTGACCTGAACGTTTCGGAAGTTACCGACGGGCTGATTGTGGAGGCGGGTTCAGACCGCGGCCGAAACCTCATTGAGACGATTATGGAGCGTGCTAAAGGAGTTACGCCATCCCACCTCGTGGAAAGGCACGAGCGCAGACGCCGGGTTCAAGAAGTTATGACGGCCAGGCTCGCTGACTTCCTGCCGGAAGAGCCCTACGAGGAACTGGTGAAACACGCGGCGGATTCACCTGCATGGGAAGAGTGCGCGGAACGGTGCGTCGGATGCGCCGCCTGCACCCAGATTTGCCCGACATGCCATTGCTTCTACCTGTACGAGCAGGCCCAGAGCAAATCGAGGTTGGGAGGAAAGTACGAAATCATCCGCGCATGGGATAGCTGCCAGTACCCTGCTTTCGCGAGGGTTGCGGGCGGCGCCAACCCAAGGAAATCGGTCCAGGAGCGGTTTCTGCACCGCTATACCGACAAGTTTGTTGATTTCAAGGAATCTTATGGAGTTTATGGCTGCACGGGCTGCGGCCGGTGCGTGGACGTCTGCATGGGCAAAATAGACATGCGAGAAGTGCTCTGGAAACTTCGTGGGGTGAAAGCATGACGCCAAATGGCACAAACCCATACCAGCCCGTCAAGGCTCATGTCGAGGAAGTCATTCAGGAAACGCCAAGCATCAAGACGTTTGTCCTTCGCCCCAGCACCCCAATCGGTTTTCAAACGGGGCAGTTTGTCGAGCTGACGGTCCCCGGCTTTGGGGAGGCTCCATTCACGCCTTCGTCGTCTCCGGAGATCGAGGAGAAAATGGACGTCACCGTGATGAAAGCCGGGAAGATGACCGCCGCTCTGCACGAAGTGCAGTGCGGTGAATGGATTGGGTTGAGGGGGCCATTCGGACTCGGGTATCCGCTTGGAGATTTCGTAGGGAAAGAGATTCTGATTGTCGGGGGCGGTGTGGGGTTGGCTCCGCTGCGGTCTCTCTTCTTCGCGCTGGTGCACCGTCTCGACGCCTATGAGCGCATCATCTTCTGCTACGGCGCTCGCACCCCGTCTGACATCGTATATAAGGATGCGGTCTTGAACCACTGGCCGAACCTTGACTCGAGAATCTCTTTCCGGATGACGGTTGACCGGGGCGACGATACCTGGAAAGGAAATGTGGGGCTTGTGACCAAGACCCTCGACAATCTGGACGTGAGCATTCCTGGCAGCGTCGCGATCGTTTGCGGCCCCCCCATCATGATGAAGTTTTCCACGCTGAAACTCCTCGACCTCGGATTCAAGCCGGAGCAGATTTACCTCTCCATGGAAAAGAACATGAGCTGCGGAATCGGGAAGTGCGGCCACTGCCAGCTCGGAAAATACTACGTTTGCCGGGACGGGCCGGTCTTCACATACGGGCAGATCAAGGACGCCCGGGAGATTTGGGATTAGCTGCATTATGGCTGAGACTTCAGACAGATTGAAACGAAATGCTGCCACGGAGGATAAGAGGCGGCTCTTTGTTGACCTGGAGGTCTGCGCGAAGTGTCCGGAGTGCGTGACGAAGTGCGGGTACTTTTATCATCCGGGAAACAACGGCATGGTCTCCGTTCGAGAGATGGCGGCTTTGTCGGTTGTGTGCCGCCGGTGCCAAAACCCGGTGTGCATCTCGGCCTGCCCGAGGGAGGCTCTGGAAAGAGAAGAGACCGGCGTCGTTCGCCGGTACAAGATGCGGTGCGTGGGCTGCAAGTCGTGCAGCGTAGCCTGTCCTTTTGGGACGCTTCTCCCGGAAGCCGTCCCGTACGCGGTTTCGGTATGTGATTATTGCGCTGGGGCCGTTCAGAAAGGTGAGGTGCCTGTTTGCGTTACGAGTTGCCCGTTATCGGCAGTCCAGTTCAGTGAAGCGGAGGAGGATATTTCCAAGAACAATTACGCCGCGGGTGAGCGCCTTGTAGTCCACGCGCTTCCCTGGAAGAAAGAGGAAGTCCGCGGATGAGCGCCCTTTGGTCGCTGTTTCTGGTCCTGATTTTTCCTGGTTTCGTATTCACTTTCCTGGTCGCAATGCTCTTTGCCTGGGTTGACCGGAAGGTTACAGCCCGGGTGCAGTGGCGTGTCGGCCCTCCGTTCTTACAGCCCTTCTATGACCTCGTAAAGTTGCTCGGCAAGGAAGTCATCGTTCCCGCGGGAGGGGCGAAGGTGATTTTCCTGCTGGCTCCGTTAGTTGGTCTCGCCGCGGTAACGGTTGCTTCGACTCTTGTCTGGCAGGCCAACGTCTGGCCGGGAAAGGGCTTTGCGGGGGACTTGATTGTCATTGTCTATCTGCTGACGATTCCCTCGCTCTCGGTCATCCTCGGCGGTTTCGCCTCGAACAACCGGCTCGCCTCTCTCGGCGCCAGCCGTGAGATGAAGATGATTCTTTCGTACGAGCTTCCTTTCATTCTGGCTCTGGTCGTGCCAATCATCAGTTCGGGCGGCTCGATCAGACTTTCTGACATGCTCCGGGGGCAGTCCGCGGTGTCGCACGTGTCAGGGATTCTTGCCTTCATCGTAGCCATAGTCTGCATGCAGGCGAAACTTGGGCTTGTCCCGTTCGACGCCGCGGAAGCGGAGACCGAGCTGATGGGCGGCCCCCTGCTGGAATATTCCGGCGCTCCCCTGGCGGTCTTCAAATTGATGCGGTCAATGCTTCTCTTCGTGATGCCCGTTTTTCTGATCACCGTTTTCTGGGGCGGAATAGGCGCCGGGGGAGGTCTTGTGGCGGTGGTTGTCGGTTCTCTGAAAGTCGTGCTTCTTCTGGTGGTCGTGATTCTCCTGAGAAATACGAATCCGAGGGTGCGGATAGACCAGGCGGTTGCTTTCTTCTGGGGTCCGTGGGTCGCAGGGCTTGGCGCCGTGGCGGTAGTTCTGGCGCTGCTGAGGAGCGTGATATGAGTCTAACGCTCAAAGCACTCTGCAAGTCGCCGTGGGTGTTCCACCTGAACACCGGCGCGTGCAACAACTGCGACATCGAAGTCGTGGACGCCTTGACGCCCCGCTTCGACGTGGAGCGCTTTGGAATTCTCCTCGTGGGGAGCATCCGGCACGCGGACGCTCTCGTCGTTACGGGCGGCGTTACGCGGCAGGCGGCGCCGCGACTGAGGAGGCTGTACGAGCAGGCGCCGAGGCCCTTGCTCGTCATCGCCTGCGGGACGTGCGCTTGCAGCATGGGCATATTTCACGACGGCTATCACATGGCGGGTCCCGTTGATCGGATTGTGCCGGTTGACATTTACATTCCCGGCTGCCCGCCAAAACCGGAAGCAATCATTGACGGCGTGGTGAAGCTGTTGAAAAAGGTGGCGTAAAGGCAGCATGGATAGAGAAGAGACCATAGCGAAGATCAATGACAGGCTCGGCGAGAAGCTGATTTCTTCACTGCGCCCGGCTGCCAACAGGTCCTGGATCGGGATAGACCGGAAGGACCTGCTCGAAGGCGTGAGACTTCTCTTCGAGGAACTGTCCGCGCGGTACGTGGTTGTCACCGGGATTGATACACCGCGAGGGATTGAGCTGCTGTACCACTTCTCCTTCGATTCATCGGGCTTGGTCGTGACTCTCAAGGTTCTGCTTGATAAAGAGAATCCGAAAATCGAGTCCATCACTCCCATCGTCAAGGGAGCGGAGTGGATCGAAAGGGAGATTCACGAGCTTCTCGGGGTGGAGTTCATCGGACATCCGAACATGAGACGCCTAATTCTTGCGGAAGACTGGCCGGAGGGAGTCTATCCTCTCCGGAGATCGTTCGGAAAGGACGGCGCGTGAAAAGAACCGTCATTCCCATAGGACCTTATCATCCCCTTCAGGAGGAGGCTGGGTTCTTCCAGTTGCACGTGGAAGGGGAGAAGGTGGTGGATATAGACGTGGACCTCGGGTACAACCACCGCGGCATCGAGAAGATTTGCGAATCGAGGACGTTTGACCAGGTGCCGTTCGTGGTCGAGCGCATCTGCGGCATCTGCTCGACGTCCCATCCTCTGGCGTACGTGCAGGCAGTGGAGGAGATTGGGCGGGTCGAGGTTCCGGAGCGAGCGCTTTACATCCGGACAGTCATTGCTGAGCTTGAGCGGCTGCACAGCCACCTTCTCTGGCTCGGTCTTGCGGGGCATTTCCTCGGCTATAACACAGTCTTCATGTGGGCGTGGAGATACCGTGAGCCGGTTCTTGACATTTTGGAAGAAGTGAGCGGCAACCGCCAAAACTACGCCATGATGAAGGTTGGAGGCGTTCGCCGAGACCTCCTCGAGGAAGACCTGCCAAAAATAAGAAAAATGGTCGAGGGGCTTCGTCCCCCAATAGATATGTTCGTCGGGGCGGTGCTGGACGATCCCGTCCTCCACGCAAGGACGAAAGGAGTCGGTGTCCTGACTCGGGAGGAGGCTCGGATGTACGGGGCGGTCGGGCCGACGGCGAGAGCCTCCGGGGTGTCCATTGACGTGCGAAAGGATGATCCGTATGCCGCCTATGAGCGCGTTGACTGGAAGGTCATCACGTGGGAGAGCGGTGACGTCTTTGGGAAGGCGGCTGTCAGGCTTCTGGAGCTTGGTGAATCCATCAAAATCATTCTCCAATGCCTCGACCAGATGAAACCGGGCGAGATTGACGCAAAGGTCAAGGAGATTCCTCCCGGCGAAGGAATCGGCCACATTGAGGCGCCGCGCGGCGAGACGTTCCATTACGTCCGCTCTGATGGGTCCAACCGTCCGGTGAGGCACAAGGTCCGCGCGCCAAGCTACGTGAACGTGCCGACATTCAAGGCGACCTGCATCGGTCAAACCGTCTCGGACGCGACAATCATCCTTGCGGCCGTTGACCCGTGCTATAGCTGCACCGAAAGAATGGCGGTAGTTGACGGAGTCGGCAAAAGTCGCTTGCTTGATGGAAGCGATTTGATTCGTCTTTCTCAGGAAAAGAGTCGGGAAGTTCTCGACACACTGGCGGGGAGAGTCGCCCAAAAAGAACTGGAAAGAAAACTGACTGAGGGATACCGGAGAATCGGAGAGAAAGTGTGCTGATTAGCCTGATCCTTGTACCGGCTATTGGGGGAATATTGTGTCTGCTGGTCCCGAAAAAGGTTAGGTGTGTCCGCGAGGGGCTGGCCGTGCTCGTGTCGCTCGCGGTGGGAGTGGTGAGCGTTGTCGCCTTTTCCAAGAAGCCCCTCACGTGGACCTGCTCCGTTCTGGGGTTTTCGGGAGAGGGCAGCTCCTCGCCCCTTCTCGTTCTCGACGACCTTTCGGGGATGGTTGTTTTGGGCGTGGCATTTTTCAGCGTCCTCATTGCCATCTACTCCGTCAAAGGAATGGCAGGCGTGCAGGGGGCTGGGCGGTACTACGCCTGTTTTCTCTGGACGCTGGGGGCTGCGTGCGGAGCGGCGCTTGCGAACGACTTCATCCTTCTGCTTGTTATGTGGGGTTTCTTAGGGCTGACGCTGTATCTTCTCATCGGCCTCGGCGAGACAGGCGCTGAGACGGCGGCGAAGAAGACTTTCATCATCGTGGGGGCATCCGACAGCCTGATGATTCTCGGGATCGGCATTTTGTGGATGCTGACGGGCAGATTCGGGATGGATGGGATTTACGTTCCCCTCGACGGGTTCCTGCCGGTGCTTGCGTTCGTTTGTCTGGCGGCGGGCGCCTTTGCGAAGGCTGGGGCTATGCCGCTGCACACCTGGATTCCGGATGCCGCTGAGAAAGCTCCCATTCCGGTAACGGCATTTCTTCCGGCAGCTCTCGACAAACTTCTCGGGATTTATCTTCTGGCGAGGATGGCTCTTGACCTTTTCGTGATGACAAAGGGGACGCAGATTTTTCTGATGGCGGTGGGCGCCGTTACCATCATCGGCGCGGTGATGATGGCGCTGGTTCAGCACGACCCGCGGAGGCTCCTGGGATACCATGCCGTCTCGCAAGTGGGGTATATGGTCATGGGCGTCGGGACTGGAACACCTGTGGGGATCGCCGGCGGGCTGTTTCACATGCTGAACCATGCCATTTACAAGTCCTGCCTCTTCCTCAGCGCCGGCAACGCCGAACATGCTGCTGGAACAAGGGACCTCGAGAAGCTCGGAGGCTTGGCGAGGCAGATGCCAGCGACGTTTTTTGCTTTTCTCATCGCGGCGTTGTCCATTTCCGGCGTCCCGCCGTTCAACGGCTTTTTCTCGAAATGGATGGTCTATCAAGGGGTCATTGCGGGCGGGCAAGATGGCTCGGGCCTTTGGGTGGTCTGGCTGGTCGCTGCGGTTTTCGGCTCGGCACTCACTCTTGCGTCCTTCGCCAAGGTCATTCATTCAATCTTCTTAGGGACGGCGAAGGAAAAGGAGAGGAAGGTCAGGGAGGCGCCTTTTGCGATGTGGCTGCCGCCGGTCGTGCTTGCGGTGCTGTGCATAGTTTTCGGCATATTTGCGGTGCCGCTTCCGCTGA
>CAZFAP010000115.1:0-16385 GCA_964516325.1 uncultured Verrucomicrobiota bacterium | reverse complement strand
GACAGGATTGTCCTGTTATCCTGTCAAAATCTTCGTTTGTTGCTCTCAGGGCACGCAGGGCGAACCCGCCTGAGCGGGGTGGCGTTACCTCTACGAGCTTTATCCCTCAAACACACCCACTCCCCCCTCTCGCCGACTCATTGACAAAACACCAAGAATCCTGTATAATCCTACCAAAAAGAAGCATTTCTACTCACGCCCAATGCCAGGAACACGACATGCTGACAGCGCACATTTCGCTCGCACTCTCCGGCCACTTGTGGCCAAAACTTGCCCTTCTCGCAACCGGGAATGGCGAGAAACCGCCAGTTCTCCCGACCACCTGGGCCTTTTTTCATCTTCCTGAACCAGAGCCTATCTCGTTCTCCATAAGCAGATTATATCACAAATCCTTACCCGCAAAAGGCCCGAAAAGGCCCACTTTTTCGCCGTGCCGTGTTTTTATACAAAGCCGCCTCCTCCGTCTCCCTTTTACGGGCATACAGCCGCACCCTCTCTTCGGGTCCCTGTCTACAGGGGATGGCGGTTCAGGTAGCATCATACGAGAATCGAGGCGCGATGACTCTTGCTCTCATCTCTATCCCCATGCTTTATCTCCCACACAGGTATGCGCAGCGGGCTGCTCCACCATGGCTCCACCGCGCAGGGCGCGAATGGCATCACACGGGCGCGATCCCATCTCACCTTCGGGCATCGGGCAAGTCGGCGGTCTTTCCTTCGCGCAATTCTGCGGTCTCGGCGGCGGTGCGGCGGTAGAGGAGAATCGCTTCCTCGCCAGAGATGGTGACAAGAGAGGTGAGGAAATATCGTGCGGCGAACTCTCTTCCACCCCGCATCAGGCCTCGCGTGATCCAGAATCGGGGGTCGGCATATCTTGCAGCGGCGGCGACAGAGGTTGCAGCACGCCTCGCCCATTTGTGCCTGACGGAGCGGAAGAGGACGTGCCGGGTTACGGAAGTGTAAATTCTATGGCAACTCAGAATCTGGCAGAGGCGCACCCCTTGAAGGCGGCTCAGGGGAAACTTGTCGAGAAGCCTCCTGGCTCGGGCGATAACTCGCTCGTTCAGGTCGAGAAGGTCGTTGATCGTTGCCTCAAGCTCCGGACGCGGCGAGTTGGGATAATAGACGTGGGCGATCTCCGCGACCAGGCTGCCGCAAAGGTCGCTGACCGGCGCGATGCCCCAGGCAGTGTTGATGGAAAAACGCCTCCAGATGCGTTTGCGATACCTTTCGATGATGGAGGAGGCTATCTGGTCGGCTTCGCTGGCGTCCTTGATGATGGACAACCCTTGCGGTTCGGGTTCGGCGCCGGCGTCGCCTCGTTCCCGACGGATTTTCGCCCTGGTGCGCAAGACGACGACCAGCACTGTCGTCAGCAGCACGAGAAGCGGAATGGCGGCAATATAGATTGCGTAATCAAGAATGGACGCGATCATCGCTAAGTCTCCGAGAGGGAGTTGCCATACACGGAGTGATTTTACCACACTGGTCGCAGCGGGGTTAAGTCATTCGCGTTTCGCGCGGCCCCGGTTCGCTTCGTGCCGATAGTTTTTGACATCGTGCTGGAGAGTGAAATACATTACAGGCAGCGATTTGGCCCCGCAGGTGCACGGGTGAGGTTGCAGGAGTGCCCGGGGGACTTCAATACAGTTCACGCTCGGAGAGTGTCATCACGATGATAGTCACCAGGACGCCGTTCAGGATTAGCTTTGCAGGAGGTGGGACAGACCTTCGTGCGTTTTATTCCGTCGAGCAAGGAGCGGTCACGAGCACGGCGATTGATAAGTATATGTACATCACGGTCAACCGGCGGTTCGACCACACGCTCCGAATCAGTTATTCGAGGACGGAAATCGTCGAGCGGGTTGACGATATAGCGCACCCAATCGTCCGAGAAGCCCTCAGGCTGTGTGGGATTAAAAGGCAGATCGAGATCACTTCCGTCGCGGACATTCCGGCGGGGACTGGGGTCGGTTCATCGAGCAGCTTCACCGTGGGCTTGTTGGCGGCGCTTCACGCGTTCAAAGGGCAACCGGCGACTCCGGAGAGGCTCGCATTTGAGGCTTGCGAAATCGAGGTCAACCGCCTGGGTGAGCCGATTGGAAAGCAGGACCAGTACATCGCCGCGTATGGGGGGATCAAGCACATCCGCTTCAACCCCGACGAGAGCGTGCAGGTCGAGCCGATCCGTTGCTCTGAAGCGATCGGAGAAGAACTCGGCAAAAACCTCCTGTTGTTCTATACGGGAAAAAGAAGAAACGCGGGCGACGTTCTCCGTGTGCAGCAGGAGAGGACTCCGAATGCGATGGACTCTCTTCGCCAACTTCGCGACCTGGCGCTCAGGACAGCGGAAGTCCTCGGTCAGGGAAAGAACCTGGCGGATCTCGGGCACATCCTTCACGAGGGGTGGATGCTGAAGAAAAAAATCAATCCCGGCATCAGCGACCCCGAGATTGATGGATTCTACGAGCGGGCTTTGCGCGCGGGGGCTGTCGGTGGGAAGCTCCTCGGAGCGGGCGGCGGCGGGTTTCTATTGCTCTACTGTGAGGGTGAGAACCGGCGGAAGGTGCGCGAGGTGCTTTGCCAACTTGAGGAAGTGCAATTCGGACTTGAGCCGGAGGGGGTCAAGGTCGTTTATTCCAACGCTGTCCGATGAGGTTGAGGTGCAGAGCGGCGGAATGCCCATCCTGCCGTGGGGACTTTGGTTCTTCGGGCGGCGGACGCCTCGATCTCACTCCTTCCGTGACGACTTTTTCATGGCTCTTTCGGCTTCGGCATCCGCTTCTTTGCGTTTGATGTCCTCCCTCCTGTCGTAGAGTTTCTTCCCTTTGGCAAGCCCAAGCTCGACCTTCACCTTGCCGTTTTTGAAATAGAGCCGCAGCGGAATCAGCGAGAATCCTCTGACGGAGGTCTGCCCCCAGAGCCTTCGTATCTGCTGCTTGTGGAGGAGGAGCTTTCGCGGACGAAGCGGCTCGTGATTGTGAATGTTTCCCGCCTCATACGGACTGATGTGGAAGTTGTAGAGAAAGACTTCCATGTCCTCTACCTTAGCGAAACTGTCGCCGAGATTGCCTTTCCCCAGGCGAAGGGACTTGACTTCGGTTCCCTTGAGGGCGATGCCAGCCTCGATTTTTTCCAGGATGCTGTAGTTCCGCAGCGCCTTGCGGTTGGTGATGATGGTCTTGAATTCGCTCATGGTTGGGGTCCTTCCGCGTTTCTCTGACGCTCCTGGTTGTCCTCTTCGAAGCCGACAGTCAGAAGCGCGTCATCCGTCCTCTCCGGGGACGATGCCGACGACGCTGCGGGTGGAAAGGTGACCACGCGGAGATTGTCCCTCGCAACCACCAGGTCAGACGCAAAAGAGGTCTCCACAACGGCTTTGTCCTCATTCATTCTGAGGATCTTACCCCAGATGGCGTCCCCATTCCAAAGGGAGATTCTCGGCAGGGTCAAGGGCGGCGATTTTTCAGTCGCACCCAAGGAGGCGAATGTGACGGCACGGACTTTCCTTCGATCAATGGAGGTCTCCGCGGACGTGTACGGGTTCTTTAGCACAATCTTGTCGTAAATCTCAACGAGCTGACCGGACACCCTGTCGCCGTTTGAGAGGACAACTGTGTCCGAGCTGGCGTCGTGGCTCGCGTCCTTGACCGTCCCGACGAGATGGGTAACCCTAACGTCGTCAAACGCCGCCTTTCCTTCCGTATGGAGCAGGACATATTCGCCCCGCTGAATCGGAGCCGGGTCAACGAGCCGCATTAGAAGGTCCCCGCCCGCCCAGAGAACGATTTCTCCGTTTCGCGGATCGTACTCGACTTTGAAACGAACGAGCGGACCGGACGAATTGATTCTCTCCCTTTTTCCCTCGTGTCTCGCTTCACCGATGACCTTGTAGAAATGCAGAACGTCGTCTCTGATCGTGGCCATGTACGCCAGGTCGCCAAAGCGTGTGTCGGACCGCTCCGCATAAAAAGCAAGACCGGCGATGCTCGACTCGGAAAGGTCCGCCGTCCACTCGTACCTCATCATCCCGACCTGCACTGCCGGAATGTACGCGCGGCAGAAAGGGACCGGGCTTGCCTGAACGAGCTGCCCCTTCTCCACGCTCCAACTCCCGAGCGCGGGGACGATTCCCACCAGTTCTCTCGACGAGAAATCGCTTTGAAACACCGCATCGTCCCGATGGCAGAAGCCGATTCCGACGACCTGGTCCTTTGGGATGCTGAGGAGCTGTGTGCCCGCGCCCGCCGACAAGGCTCCGGGTATCCTGGTCCGCTCCCCTTCGGCAGTCTGGACGGGGGACGGCCGGATGGTGCTCAGAGCTCTGAGTTCCTTTGCCGTCACGCCGGTGACCGTCGCGCTGAGATAGGTTCCATCTCGGAGATAAATCGCGTCCGAAAGCTGCAGACCCTCCGACGGCGAGGGCGCGAACAGCGATCCTGAACCGGGAGTTGTCCCCGTTGGACTCTTCTTGGATGTTGTGGTGGCCGCGGCGCCCGTACCTGCGGCGATTGACTCGGTCGAGGCTTCAGCCTTCGTGTCCTGCGGCGGTCCAGCAAAAGAGAGCCCGGAGATTGCCTCTATTGGAAACGCCGCCGTTTCCCCGACGAGGTCCAGGCTGAACAAGAGTTTGCCTCCATCAATCGCCCTCACGGTTCCGGAGATTCTGTCGCCGTTCCTGAACTTCGCCGAGTCCTGAGTCACTCGCGTCGGAATGGAAGTCAGCGGCAGTCGTCCCTGTGCGTGGGCTATGCAGCAAACGCATGCACTCATTCCCAACAAGAAGCCATGAAGAAGAAAGGAAATGACCCGCAGAGAGGCCCAGTGTCGGTGCACAAGCCCCCAGGTCCCGGCGCTTGCAAGTAGAGAAATGTGTGCCAAACGGGGCGCGCCCAGTTCGGTACGCTCGCATGCGCGGGTGTGCGGGATCGATTTCATTTCCTCGGCACCATTGACGGGATCGGCCCCCCCGTGGAGGGCGACTATCTCAACGCCGCCAACCATGGCAGGGCTCGTGGGAAACCGCCTCTGATTCTGGCCGCATGCACTCCGCGCGTCAAGGGCCATGTTCGCTTCGCACGGGTATCGCCATACCCGAGCGGGACGACCCCCCAGGCCTGCGGCCGGAGAGCGCTTGACTAAGGTGCACTGCCTTGAGATAATGACGCTCGATAACTCGCATCTGCCTCGCCTTGAGGTGCACGGAATGGGCAAGGGGACAGAGGTCCCCAGTATCAATGGGCATCGGGAGCTGGCGCTCGGAGAGCGCCGCGTGGCGGCGGCGTGGTGCGGCGGGTTCCAGAGAATTGTAGAGAGGGTCCGGCCATGAGTACAGAGATGGAGGGGCTCCGGAGGCGTGAGGAGCGCGTAGGTTCCCCGCTGAAGGACGGAGAGATTCGCGAGGTCGAAGGATCGCAGCGGTTGCAGAGGGTCATATACAAGATTCCCGTAGCGGACATCGAAGTGAGCGAGGACCTAAACGTGAGGAAGTCCGGGGCTGATAAGGGTCTGGATGAGCTGGCGGATAGCATCGAGCAGCTCGGGCTTCTTTGCCCTGTCATGCTGCTGGGAGAGTATGGGAAGCCTCCGTACAAGTTAGTCGTTGGCCAAAGGAGGTTCCTCGCGCACAAGACCATCTTGGCAAGACGAGGCGCGAAGTGGAAGGACATTGAGGCGGTGTTTGTTGGTGAGCTGAGTGACGTGGGGGCAAAGATCCGATCATTGGCCGAAAATGTCCACCGCGTTGATATTAATGATGCTGATGCTGCGGATGCTGTGACAGAGCTTTACCGCGGGCTGGGGAGGAGCGTTCAGAGGGTAGCTAAGGCCAGTGGACTGTCTGTGACCAGAGTCAACAGGTATCTTATGATACAGGAGAGGGCGTCCAAGGCGGCCATGAGGATGGTCAGGGAAGGGAAGGTCAGGGGCTATGACGTAAAGCGCGCCTTGGACGTCGCAGGGGACGACCAGGAAAAGGCGGACCGCATCCTGAAGGTAATGGTGAGGCTGACGCCGACGGAGAGGGGCCGTCTCGTGGAGTACGGGAGGGAGGACCCGGGTGCCCCGGTTGAGCAGATGGAAGAGCGCGCAAGGATGCCGCGGGTTCGGCGAACGATTTTGGTGGACCTTACTGTGCCGATTCGGCGCGGTCTTGAGAGGGCCAGCAAAGCTTTGGAGATACAGCCGGAAGAAATCGCCGCTCTGGCGCTTGAGGAGTGGCTTCGGAAGGGAGGTTATATCGGGTGACCAAAGCCACGCAGGAACGCGGGGACAGAGTCTCGGACGCCCGCCTGGAAAGGGCACTGGCGTATCTTCTGGCAGGCACGCGACGGGTTCGGCGGGGCCCCGACCTTCTTAAGATAGCGCGCGAACTCGGGGTGGCTCGGCGGGGGCTTGGGAGCCTCAAGGCTGTCGCGAACGTCGTCGGGATCAGTGCAGAGATGCTGCGGGAGTTCGCAAGCGTGGAGGGGTTATCGCCCGTGGTCAAGCGGATGATCGCCGAAGGGCGGGTAAGCAGCGTAGACGCTGCTTACCGCCTGAGCATGCTGCCCGAGGCCGACCAGGTGGCCGTGGCTGAGCAGTACCTCAGTGGGAAGCTGGGGCCGAGGGACGTTAGGGATCTCGTATCCTTCCTGAAGAGAAACCCTCGCAGGTCAGTTCAGCGGGCGATACGGCGGATTAAAAGGACGCGCGATGTGAAAAGGTACGTCATCAAGTTTCCGGTGTGCCGGGATGCGGCAGATTTGCCTGGACTGCGTGCCCGTTTTGCAAAGGTCATCGGTAAGAGAAATGTGGTATCCGTTGAGGCGGATGGGACCGTCGGATCGGTGACGGTAAACGAAGAGGGTCGGAGGCGTCTTCAGGCGCGCGCGAAGGAGCTGCGCACGACAAAGCGCAAGGTAGTGGTGTCCGCAATTCGGGGAGGGTGAGGGCCATATGGAAGCGTCGTCAACTGGAGTTCCGCAGGGCTTGGAGCGCGGATTCCTGACGGAGACCTACAAGGGGCTCTGCGCAAAGCTGGCAGAGTGGCGGCTGGACGAGGACATGTTTGACGCCCGAAGGTGGGTCCTCCCCTTCGTCCGCGGCCTCCGCTTCTCTTCGTTGCTCGTCTACAGCATTCGCAAGGTACTACGCGAGACAAAGCTGAAAGCGTGCTGGGGAGCAATCCTCGGCGATAAGAGCTGCTCCCCGGAATGCGACGTCATCGTTCATGAGAAAAAGCACCCCTTCGCATGGGACGGACATGATAGTGTCGGTAAGAGGGTGATGGACTTTCGCTTCATCCGCCCTGAGCACGCGAAGGTCGTCATAGAGTGCAAGTCGGGCCTCGACGCGATCGATGAGAAGACCACGCGCTACGTCCAGAAGCTCCAAGGCCACGTCCGACGTGTATGGCTCTTTGCAGAGTGTTGTAGGCCTCGTAGGGTGGGCTTCTTGCGGATGCGTGCGCTCGAGGCGGGCTACGAAAGGTTCTGGTACCTCTACACATTACAGGAAGGTCGGCTGGGCCAGGAGTACGACGAACAGGGTTGGATGGACTTCGTTGATCAGCTCCGAAAGCTCGATAAGTGAGAAGAACTGAGAAAAGGGACGCAGCCTTTGACGGACCTGGTCCACGCAATGGCAGGCGCGGATATGACGCTGCTTGGGCCATTGCCGCCAAGCAGATCGCCTCGCGGGCTCTGTATGGGCTCCAGGTGCCCTGCCCAAGCTGTCGCAGAAGCGGCACGCTAATTTCCAAGTGGAAACCCGGGACGGCCATTAAACCGCTCTATGTCGTCCACACTGATGGTGACGGATATTTCGAGGCCTGTCTCTTGGAACCTGAGCAGGCGGCCGTGGCAAGGGGGGAAATCGGGATAACGTCAAGGGACGTTCTAAAGACGCTTCGGATGGGCAAACCATACCTTCTGTTCAGCGGTGGAAGAGACAGCCTGTGTCTACTCGAGTATATGAGGGAAATTGGCGAGAGAGCTGGTGTTGAGGTGACGGCAGTGCATGCTGACACGACGGCAGGGTTCCCGGAAGTCGAGAGATATGTCAAAGAAGTCTGCGAGATGATGGGAGTTCCTCTCGTCGTAGTAAGGCCTCCATATGACTATTTCGACCTTGCCAAAAGGTGGGGGATCCCGGGTGTGAAGTCACGTTGGTGCTGTGAAACGTTGAAGATCGCTCCGATTAGAAGATATCTCGCCACGGTTCCGGGCCCGAAAGTCGTTTACGACGGCATACGTGCAGCGGAGTCGTCAATTCGCGCCAAATATGTCCCGGTTTGGTTCCATCCGTCATTCCGTTCTATCTGCGTGAGTCCTCTTTTCGGTTGGTCCGACGCCACAGTTGAGTGCTACATCAGGCGCAACAAGCTGCCCGAAAATCCGACCGCGGACCTCGGGACTTCCGGGGAATGTTGGTGCGGAGCTTATAAGTGTAAGGCGGACTTTGAGGCCCTTTCAGAGGTGCACCCCGATATATTTGACAAGCTCGTGCAGGTTGAAAAGGCCCAGCGGGGGAAGTACACGTTTATTTATGAGAAGGGCCAGCGGGTACCACTGGGCTCTCTGAAGGCCGCGAGAAACCGCCCGAAGTCAAACGGTCCCGCCGCGCGTTGAGTCGCTGGCGGCCTCCACCTCGGGTACGTGTACGCCAAGTGCATACCGATTCCGCTCGGGTGGGCGCCCGGTTCGGGAAGCTGCGGTCTCATTTAGCGGGAGAGAGGAGATGGAAAAAGTCAGGGTCGGACTGATAGGGTCCGGGTTTGTTTCCACGATTCATGCGGAAGCGCTCAAGACGGTTTCCGGGGCGGAGATTGTGGCGGCGGCTTCGCCCACGAAGGAGCACGTGAAGGCTTTCGCGGAGAAGTATTCGATTCCCAAATGGTTCGGGGATTACCGGGATATGCTTTCGCTGAGGGAGCTGGACCTCGTTGTGCTTGGCTTGCCGAATTATCTGCATGCGGAGGCGACGGTCGCTGCGGCGAAAGAGGGCAAGCACGTCATCTGCGAGAAGCCCCTTTGCATGAACCTCGCGGAGGCGGACTTGATGATGAAGGCTTGCATGGAGGAAGGGGTGAAGTTGATGTATGCGGAGGAGCTTTGCTTTGCTCCGAAGTATGTGCGGTTGAAGCAGCTTGTAGAGGAGGGGGCGCTCGGGAAAGTTCACTTAGTCAAGCAGAGCGAAAAGCACGACGGGCCGCATGCGGGTTGGTTCTGGGACGTGGAGCTTTCCGGCGGCGGGGTGACGATGGATATGGGGTGCCATGCGTTCGAGTTTTTCCGCTGGATGCTCGGGAAGCCAAAGGTGTCGAGCGTCTATGCGGAGATGGGGACTCTGGTGCACGGAAAGAGGACGAAAGGGGACGATAACAGCATCATTCTCGTGGAGTTCGAGGACGGGGCGGTCGGGATGGCGGAGGAGAGCTGGACGAAGAAGGGTGGGATGGACGATCGAGCGGAGGTCTATGGATCGGAGGGGGTCGCGTACGCAAATCTTTTGATGGGGAACTCGATTCTGACGTACAGCGATGTGGGATACGGGTACGCCGTCGAAAAAGCGGCTTCGACGAGGGGGTGGTCGTTCACAATGTACGAAGAGATATGGAATTACGGCTTCCCGCAGGAGATGCAGCATTTCGTGGATTGCATTCGGAACGACACGCAGCCGTTGGAAACAGGCGAGGATGGGAGGGCTGTGCTTGAGATGGTTTTCGCAGCGTACGAGTCGGCTCGGACGGGGAAGAAGGTGGAATTGCCATTCGAGACCAAGGCGGCGAAGCCGATCGATTTGCTCCTGAAACGATGACGCGGCGGGTGAAGCATATGCCCTCTTTTTTTGGACGGGATAACAGGATTGACCAGATGATGTCAAACCGCAGATGGACGGCGATGAACGCGGATGGATTATAGAGCGTGTGTCTGCGGGGATGCGCGGTTAATCCGAAATCCTGTGCATCCTGCAAATCCTGTCAGAAAAAGAGAAATTTGGACCAGATGGCAGGATTGACCGGATGATCCAGTTTATCCTGGTATCGTGTCCCAGGGAAAACGCGGCGAGTGTACGATTCAGGCGCATTTCGTGATTTCGAAGACGACCGTCCCGCCGCCAGTGTAGGCGAACGGGTCGAGGCACTGAACGTAGGCTTTGGACGCGTCCCGCTCGCGTGCGAGTCCCCAATCCGCGGGATCGGATACCCTGAGGGCGTTGTAATGGGGCATGAGGGAAGCGAGGGAGTGCATGCACAGGGGTATCCTGGAGACCAGCCGGTACCCGTCCTCCAGTTCGAACGTGTCCCCGACCTTGTGGACGGGGCAAGTCCCCTTTATTTCCACCACTTTCACGATGAGTTTCATTTCGCGTCCCTTTCGCTGCGTCTTTGGAAATCTTCTCATTTGCCCGCGCAGGACGGGGGAAACTCTCGCTCGTCCCCCCATCAGGCTTGAAGATACGGTCTGCACAGCGGAAAATTCCGCAGCTCAGGTGCAATAAGTCTCAGATGTGCCCAAATGCGGCGCTCGCTGACCGTCAAGCGCTCCGCCACTTTCCTCTGAAAAAGTCTCAGCACGTGAAGCATCGCGTTCTCAGCCCGCCTGGTACGCTTCATGCTTTGACTCTCGCCAGCGAAAATTCCTGAAAGTACTCGCCGTGAATCCACGGCGACACGATACTGAGAACGGCGGTAACTGGGAATCTCACGAGTCATTGTGAGTCAATTCTTCATTGCGGCAGCGGAGGGGACAGTCCGCACCAGCGGCAATGAGCGTGTGGGATGGTCCGCGAAAGCAAAAAACAACATTGCACAAACACGCGGCTAAAGTCCCACGCGGACAGCGACGACGCGAAGGAGCCTGGGCGCACCGGCAGTCCCTCGGACGCTCCGGCCGGTGCGCCCCGTCGCCGCTGATTGGCGATGCCGAGAACTTACCCTCGCACCCACCGAGTCACATCAGCAGGGGCATGCTTCCGGATCCAGCAATAGCCCAGCCATGGTAGCCCTTTCGCCTTGGGGGAAATAGGCAGCATCCGATTCGCTCACCGAGCGGCGCCGTCATTCGAGGTCTTTTCTCAAAGCACTTCGTCCCTGGCAAACTCGACGGCGTTCCTGAAAACTTGAACGCCCTGGCCCTCCTCCGGCAGGTTCTCTCTCGTCCAATGCGGATGCTGTGTCCGGAAAAGATGCGCCTCCGGATGAGGCATCAAGCCAAAGATTCGCCCCGATGGGTCGCAGACTCCTGCGATGCTGTCAATGGAGCCGTTGGGATTGAGAGGATAGGGGCAGTCGGTCCGTCCTTCGGAGTCGCAATATTGAACGACGACCTGGTCGTTCTCCCAGAGCTTTCGACGAATTTCTTCGCTGGCGGGGACGAATTTTCCCTCGCCGTGCCGCACGGGAAGGTAGAGTTTCTCGATGCCGCGTGTGAAAACGCAGGGAGATCGCGGGTTGACCTTGAGGTGAATCCAACGGTCCTCAAATCTCCCGGAATCGTTGAAGGTCAACGTAACGTCTTGCCGTTCGTTGCGATTCAGTCGGGCAAGGACTTTCATTTTGACCATTGCTTGAAAGCCGTTGCAGATGCCGATGATGGGTTTTCCATCGTTGATAAATTTGTCAAGCTGCGGACCGAGACCATATTCGAATTTGAGGGCGAGAACCTTCCCCGCGGCAATGTCGTCCCCGAATGAAAAGCCGCCGGGAATCGCGAGAATGTGGTAGTTATCGAGAGAGTCCAGTTCGCCGATCAGGTCGTTGATGTGAACTCGCCTCGCGTCGCCCCCGACGGAGTCCATGTTGAACGCGAACTCGGTTTCGTAGTCGCAGTTAATCCCGTAGCCCGTCAACACGAGAACTTTGGGCTTTCTCATCATACGACTCCTCTCAGCGGTTTCTGCCACGCCTCCTTGAGGTCCTTTATATCCGCGGAAATGACGGAGTTTCCCTTCAGTCCAATCACATGGAACCGAGCGCCCTCGGCAACTTCACCCACCAGACCGAACCGATTTTGAGCCAGGGTCCTCTCGAAGGCTTGCTTCTTATCAGGCGAGACAGTAACCACAAACCTGCTCTGTGACTCGGAGAACAGGATGAAATCATCGCGATGGAGATTCTCGACAGGAACAGCACTCAGATTGATTCTCACGCCGCATCCCCCAGCGAAAGCGGTCTCGGCGAGGGCAACTCCCAGCCCGCCGTCCGAGCAGTCGTGGCAAGACCGAACCAGTCCGTTTTCAATCGCAGAAGAAAGGGCATTGTAAAGCCGGATAGCGTCGTTCGCGTCCACCTTCGGCACGGAATTTCCGACGGCGTCGTGCATGGCGAAATACTGCGAGCCGCCCAGTTCCGGCTTTGTGACGCCCAGAACATAAACCAGGTCGCCCGGAGATTTCGCATCCATCGTGACGCATTTCTCCACGTCGTCAATTTTTCCTATCGTGGAAAACAGGAGCGTCGGAGGAACCGAGATGCGGTATTTCCCGACCTTGTAGTCGTTTTTCATGCTGTCCTTGCCGGAGATGCACGGGACCCCAAACCCGACCGTGTAGTCGTAGAGCGCTCTTGCGGCGCGGACAAGCTGCGCGAGCTTGTATTCGCCGTCGGGTGTCTTGTCCGAGACGATGGGGTCCGGCCAGCAGAAGTTATCTAACCCGGCAATGTACCCCAGCCTCCCTCCGACGGCGATGATGTTCCTGACTGCTTCATCCACGGCGCAGGCGACCATGTGGTAGGTATCTATATCGCCGTAACAGGGGTTGATTCCGTTTGCGATGGCCATCCCCTCACTCCTTCCGAGAATGGGGCGGATGACGGCCGCGTCGCTTGGTCCGTCGTTGTTGCGTCCGACGAGGGGCTTGATGACGCTTGTCCCCTGGACCTCGTGGTCGTACTGGCGGATCACCGGCTCCTTGCTGCATATGTTCAGGCGAGAGAGCAACCCCATCAGGTCCGCAGTCAGGTCGCTTTTCAGAGGAATCCGCGGCTCATCGTGATAAGGGGGTTGCCAGCGGGCGGTCATTTCTTTCTTAGGAACTCCGTCGTGGAAGAAATCCATGTCCAGGTAGGCAACGGTCTTGCCATCGTACCGAACGTCGAACCTGCCGGAGTTGATGTACGTGCCGAGCACGGTGGCTTCGACGCCGCGCCTTTCCGCGAGAGCCTGAAACTCGTCAATCTTGTCCGGCGGTACGGCGAGAGTCATGCGCTCCTGGGCTTCGGAGAGGAGGATTTCCCATGGGTCAAGGCCCGCATATTTCAGCGGCGCCCGCTCGAGATGTAGCTCGCATCCGCCTGGAATGCGTGCCATCTCTCCCACGGAGCACGACAGTCCCCCCGCGCCATTGTCCGTTATGCAGCGATACAGCCCTGCATCCCTTGCCTCGAGCAGAAAATCGGTCATTTTCTTCTGAGTAATTGGGTCGCCGATTTGCACCGCGGAAACGGGAGATGACTCGTCCAGTTCCGTCGAGGAAAATGTCGCGCCATGAATGCCGTCCTTTCCTATTCTGCCGCCGGTCATGACGATGAGGTCGCCCGCGTCCGCCCGCTTGATGGAGGCATCCACATCCCCTACCTTACTCGGAAGAATCCCGCCGGTCCCGCAAAAAACAAGGGGCTTGCCCGCATAGCGATCATCGAAGACTATCGCCCCGTTCACGGTGGGTATGCCGCTCTTGTTCCCGCCGTGTTCGACGCCCCTGCGCACTCCATCGAAAACGCGCTTCGGATGGAGGAGCCTCGGCGGGAGTTCCTTGTCGTAATCCGGCGGGGCGAAGCAGAAGATGTCGGTGTTGAAGATGAGTTTGGCGCCGAGGCCCGTGCCTGCGGGGTCGCGGTTCACACCGACGATGCCCGTCAACGCGCCTCCATAGGGGTCGAGGGCGGAAGGCGTGTTGTGAGTCTCCACCTTGAACACAAGGTTCCAGTTCTCGTCGAACTTGATGATTCCGGCGTTGTCGTGGAAAACGGAGACCAGCCAGTCCACCCTTCTGCCAATCTGCTCCGTCGCCCTTTTGATGTACGTGCTGAAGAGGCTGTCTATCAGCTCGGTCTCTCCGTTCTCCGTATAGGCGATGGCTCCGTTGAAAATCTTGTGCTTGCAGTGCTCGGACCAGGTCTGAGCGATGGCTTCCAGCTCGACGTCGGTCGGCTTGGCTTCGAGTCCCAAGCGGCGGCGCTGCTCGATGACCTCCGGCCGGTTGTAGTAAGCTTGGATAGCTTTCATCTCCTTGAGGTCGAGCGCCAGCACGCCATCGCGGCTTATCCTCAAAAGTTCCTCGTCGGAAACGTTCAGGTCGTAGTACCGAACCACTGGGCGCGCCGAAGGTGCGCTTCGCACCTCGGGAATATCGAGCCGAGGGGGATTTTTCGGATTCCACTCCTCGCGGCTGACGATTCTCCATCTTTGAATCAATTCGTTCGCGAGGAAGCCGGACGCTATCCTCTCCGCCTCCTCGCGGGAAAGGTCGCCGGAGATTAGGTACTTGCGAGAAGTATAGACTTTCGGCTCGCCCTCAAGTTCTTGACGGAAGACATCCTTGATCGCCTCGATGGAAGTCCTCGCCACATTGTCCGTTACCCCCGGACGATACCCGACCTCTATCATCCACGAGAACTCCCGTTCGAGGGGAGCGTTCAGCGATGACTCCTGGATGATCGGGTCGGTGAACAGTCTCTCCCTCAGGAGGTCCGCCTGCGCGGAATCCATCTCCGCGTCAATCGTATAGACCTCCACCGTCCTCACCGACTCCACGCGGATTCCGAGGTGCTCGAGAATTCTCCCTCGCACGCTTTCTCCCGGGGCGTCGGTAGTGCCTTCCTTGAATCCCACTTCAATCCTGTGAATCATTTCGTGCCCCCAAACACGGGTCTTAAAGATTCTCCTGAAGATGGTTTTCTCACCGCGCTTCTCTCCAGTTTCCGGAGCGGCGTTGTCGAGACTCCCGAAAGAGCCTTGGCTCGGAAAATCATCGTTTCGCCGACCCGCATTATATAGGGCCACGATAGCTTCGTCCATACCCCTCCTCACTTCCGGGTGCGCGACCTTGAACGTTTGGAAATCGCACCGATTTTGGAACAGACCTTGCTAACTAACCTGCCAAACGTGCGGGCCGAAGGGATCCTCGACCTGCACCCCGGCCGGTGGACGTGCCACCGGAGCGCGGCAAACAAAGGGGAAAAGTGATGCCCGGGCGGCGAACCCGCAGGAAAGTGATTGCGGAACAGTTTCAGACAATAGTGTGCTAATGCGTGGGCAAAATTCCCCAACGCGGGATTTTTCCCCAACCTGTCGAGGGCACAAGACCAATGGCTGAAGTACTCGTGGATAGCACAATTGCGGTAATACTCTTCGGTTCGGTGTACGAGGGGTATCGTAGGGGGCTGGTTACAAGCCTGCTGGGATTAGCGGGCTTCACTTCGGTTCTGTTGCTCTGCATGTTCTTCGGAGAGCTTCTCAGCAAGCCGCTCAAACCGTACATTCACCTCCCGTCAACCTATGCCACCCTTCTGGCGTACGTCGTCATCTGCTTCGCCATCGCCCTGGCGTCCTATTTCCTGCACGGGCTTTGCTCCAGGCTTCTGACCAAAAAACTCCCTCCCGCCCTCGACGCCATCGGCGGAATGTTCGTGGGAGGATTGCGAGGCGCCGTGTTCACTGCCCTGTGCCTGCTGATCCTCATGCTGATCGCCAACCCAATCATAAACGCGAAGATAGGTCAGGAGTCCCGGATCGGCGGAACCTTCTTCAAGGAAGTCAGCAAGGTCAGTCCCACCGTCAACGAGATACTTACCTCCACCCCTTCTCCGTTCACGACGGGCAAGGTTACCAAAGGGAAAAGCGACTACGAGCACGCTGTGGACTCGTTCAAAAAGAACGGCGGCGAAAAGAGAAAGCCCTGACAGCCCCAATGGCCCGATCCCGCCTCAGTTTCAGAGGGACTCAGCGCAGAGGACGCAGACATCGCGGAGAGGAAGAATTTTGACAGGATGACAGGATTCTGCTCTTCCGCCATATCCTGTACATCCTGCAAACACTTGTCAGGAAGAACGTTGACAGGATGCCCCCGCCGATGGCAGGGGATGATCAGAAGCCGCAGATGAACCCTGATGAAGCCAGATGGATTGCAGACTGCGTATCTGCGCGTATCTGCGTGCATGCGCGGTCAATCTGACATGGTGTTCATCCTGCCTGGCGACGAGGGCGCCAGAGAAGAACAAGTTGGACAAGATAACCCCGCCGACGACGGGGGGATGATTCAGGAACCGCAGATGGACGCCGATGAACGCCGATGGATTGAAAAGTGTATATCTGCGTGTATCCGCGGTCAATCTGACATGGTGTTCATTTGAAATTGTGCCATAAGGGCTGGGCTTCCTTCGGAAAGGGGGCGCGGGGGGA
>CAZFAP010000114.1:0-16401 GCA_964516325.1 uncultured Verrucomicrobiota bacterium | reverse complement strand
GCCAGGTTCTATTCTCGGTTTCGCTTTTGCATGGTCACCCTCTGGACGGCTAACGACCGAGGTGAGCGACCGCCGGCGACGGGGACGGTGGAGCGCACGAGGCACTTACGAATTGCCGCCCGCCGTTGAACGGAGAAGCGGGGCGGCGGTTCGCTCGACCGATTTTGTTAGGCCATGCGATCGTTCGGCTACTTCAGTGCTTCAACCTTCTTCACGACTTTGATAGGGATAAACATTGGGCCGTGCGTCCCAAATCCCCACAAGCCAACTGTGCGCTCGGAGGTGTGGATGCCCTTGTTGACTGCACCGCTGTATAGCTTGCCAGTCAGTGTCGCGCCATCGTTGGCGGTAAGGCGAACTGACATTTCCTCGTTTTCGATGGAAAACTCGGCTGTGTTGCAGTCCGTAAGAAAAACCTGTTGTTTGCCGGAGCCAGTACTGATGAGTAAATCCGACTCGTTGTCGAGTATAGCGCGATGCACACGCGCAGGTGCCGTGGCTCCCGGCAAGATGTATCTACCTGGGCTGCTCGTCCCGACTTCCTTCACGATAAGCTGGCCCCACGGAGGTATTTTCATATCATAGGTGGCGCCACGTATTGTCGTGACGTGGAGAGCCTTTTCGGATATTTTCTCGGAATTGTGTCGTATGCGGCGGTCGGCCTTCAGCTTCTTGGCATACTCGGCCAACCGGGCAGGGTCTGCCTCAATTTTGGTGACATCGGAGATCTTGACCGAATAGTAGCCAAAACTGGTCCTGCCTACAAGCTTCGCGTCATCATGCAACGGTCCTGTCAACAGTCCCTTCAGTTCAGTCCCATCTTTCAGCCGCGCCACCACACCATCTTTTGTTGTGACCAGTTCCTTGAGATTCTCAAAGTAAATAAGTAGGCAAGGTCCCTCCGTCACCTGAATGGGCAGCGCGAACCAGTCACCTACGAGTGCTTGGAAGCTTTCCTTGACCTGAAGGTCGGTGAAAAAGCAGACATCAGGTTCCGTGAGCTTGCTGACCGTGCCGGCCTTGTCGGTGACAGTCAGCAAGGGTGGCTCCTGAGCGATGGCGTGATGCAGTTCTGGGGTCGTCAGAAAAAGGGCGGCGACAAGTACGCTCAGTTGTTTGCGAGTTGGTGAACGTTGTGTTTTCATAGGAAGGGACCTTTTGATTTGGTCGTTCTTTCTGGGCCGGAGCGGCCTAACTATGCGTTATATGGTTTCTTCATAACACCTTTGGGCGGCGAATTCGTGGTATAAGACCCTCGATTCAGAATTGTCCTAAGTCGCGCGATTCCAAGGGGATATTGCCATTCGGTCGCATTCCGAGGGGCGTTATATGCTTTCTGCATAACATTCCGGCGGCGTTCTCCTACAGGTTGTCAACCGGGCTTCGCAGGGCGCGGCCCCCCCGATTCAGCACATCGCTATATATCATGGTGGTTTTGACGTCCTTATGGCCGAGTAGCTCCTGCACCGTCCGCATGTCATAGCCCCCTTCCAGCAGATGCCTCCCGAACGAATGCCGGAAGGTGTGGCAGCGGGCGAAGTGTGAACGGTGAAAGGTGAATGCCGAAACAATCATGGACATTTCTCCCTGGAGCAACCCTCTCGGCGCGGTCATTGCTATGTCCCCAAAAGACGTTTGACTGCTTTTTCCAAAAGCGCCGCCTCCCTTTGTCGGGCCTTCATTATGCCAGCCCCGGGAGCTGTGTCAAGCCCAAATTGACCAAAATGGCGTGTTGGGCGCATCTTCCCGTGCCCGTTGGGCTTCGGCCTGGGGCTGTTCTTCAGCAGCGAGGGAGGTGGGCAAACCCGCGCCATCCTCACCAGCTTCATCACCACCTGCAAACGGCTTCAGATCGCCCCCTTCGCCTACCCCCGCGACGTCTTCCAGCCTGCCTTTGGCAGTCCCATCCTGCCAAACGCCTCGAGGAACTCTTCCCGGATAACTGGAAAGCCGCTCAGAACACCACCCAGAACGTCCCCGCTTGATCCCCGACTCCCAAGACCTGTGCCAGACTTCACATGCGTTCACCGGACGGTTACGATTTTCCGGCATCCTCGAAAATGTCCCACGGCAGCATTTCCTCGTCGGGAATTTCGCGACAAGCCAATTTTTCCACCTCCGCCGGGGGCGCCGAATTTGTCTCCAGCCAGTTGCTCAACGACCTGCTTCCTCGCGACAGCGCCGCCTCCATGAGGGAATCCTTCGGACTAACCGCTGAGAACGTTACTCCCCTCAGCTTTCGCAGTTCTTTTTGCAAATACGATAGTGTGCTTCGCAAATAGCCCAGCGGCTTTGACCCAAACCTCTGATATGGCGTCCGCGGCTTCGGCACAAACGGAGAAACGCTCACAGTTACCCGAATGATTGCCGAAAGTTCCGCCGCCCGCTCCACAATCTGTTCCACATCGTCCCGCTCCTCATGGGGAAAACCGACCATGAAATAGACCTTGAGTGCTTGAATCCCCGACTCTTTCAGGATGCGGGCGCACTCGATCAGCTCCCCATTGGAAAGCTCTTTCCCCACTTCCCTCCTCCGCTTCTCCGAGCCGCCTTCCGGCGCGATGGTCAATGTCCTGGCGCCGCCTCTCGCAAGTGCGCTCGCCAACGCGGGAGTTACTCTGTCCACGCGAACGCTTGAGATAGAAATGTCCACCCCCTCGTCCGCGAGCGACGAGCAAATCTCTTGGATTTCCCGGTGGTCTCCGATCGCGGCGCCCATTAACCCAAC
This sequence comes from uncultured Verrucomicrobiota bacterium, assembly GCA_964516325.1. Lineage (GTDB taxonomy): Bacteria > Auribacterota > JABMQX01 > JABMQX01 > JABMQX01 > CAZFAP01. The sequence continues at coordinate 13,673 of CAZFAP010000114.1, read as the reverse complement.
GCGCTTCCCGCCGCACATCCTGCTGTTAATGGCGTCAAGGACCACCCCTCCTGACCGCCACCTCGGCGGACAATAAATTGACCTTGCTCCGCAGAATTTGCATCTTCTCGGGCATCCGCGAGATACCTCCACCAGCAACCTGTCGGCGAAAATCGTCTCCGGCGTCAGAGCCTCACTTGTCGTGGCGAATTCCTCGATGTCCGGCGGCGGATTTTTCCGAATGGGATACGGCGCGTCGCCGCTGACTTTCACCTCCCGCACCCGTCCTTCCCCATTAACCTCAACCTCATAAAGACTCGGAACGTAAACGCCCTCCAATTGTGCCAGCCTCTCCCTCACGAAAGGCTTACCTTTCCCTTTCCCCGCGGCGACTATCGAAAGAACCCCGTCGAGAACCGTCTCCGCCTCCCCGATGACGAATCCATCCACAAAATCCGCGATTGGCTCCGGATTCAACATCACGGCTGCTCCCCCTGCCACAATCAGGGGATGGCGGTCGTCCCTGTCTGCGGCCCTCGGCGGAATCTTCGCTCTGCGCAGAATCTCCGGGATGTTTGGGTAATCAAGCTCGAACGACACAGAAAAACCCACGACGTCGAAACTGGAGAGCGTCGCCCCCGATTCCAGCGTCACCGCCTCGTCCCCCTCGAACAGGAAACTCCGTTCGCAGTGCCCGACGGGGTTCTTGTTGATGAGGGCATAGACCGTTTGAAACCCAAGGTTGCTCATTCCGAGGTGATAGGAGTTCGGATAGACCAGCGCCACCCGGACATCCCCGTACGCTTTGACAATCGTGCCGGTCTCCAAACTGAGCAGTCGCTGGATTTCCTTTCTGAGGCTGGCTCGCACGGCGTCCCTCCTTACCGCAACAAAGACTTCACCACCTCCTCGGCAGTGAGTTCCGTCTCAGTCGCCGCCTTCAGCATAATCCCCACCAGGCCCGTGAGTTCCTCTCGCTGCTCCTTCAAAAGCCTTAGGCTCATGCAGCGATCAAACGGAGCCTCCGCCAGGCGTCTCAAAACCTGCAACGTTCCCTGCGGCAGGCGCATGCTCCCACCTTCTCCGCACCCTTGACATCGCAAGCTTCCCCATCGCGGATCGTAGTACGCCGTCCCTTTCAGCGGGGATTCGCACTGGCTGCAATTCGTGAGGCTCGGCAGCCTTCCAAAGTGCTTCAGGAGGCGCAGGTGAAGAACAATGGATACATTTTCCGGCGAGCGGGCACGGTGAAGCGCGAAGAGGGACGACAGGAGCAGTTCAAAAACCGCCGGGTCCGCATCCTCCTCCGGCTGGGTACTTTCAATCAGGGACAGGAATTGCAGCCCGTGGGCGATTCTCGACACGCGTTCTCGCAGCTCCAGGTGGGAGTCCATCAGGTGCGCCTCCTTCAGAATGTGCAATCCTCCTCTCCGCTCAATATAGACAATCTCCAGCACGGATAGAGGCTCGAGGATCCCCAGAAACTCGCTCTTCTTTCGTTTGGCGCCCTTGGCGACGACGCGGACCTTGCCGAAGTCCCGAGTATAGAAAATCACAATTTTGCTGGTTTCAGAGAAATCCCTGCACCGTAACACGACCCCTGTTGTCCGTCGGAAAATCAAATCACCGCTCCTGATTTCGAGTGGAGAAAAGAAAGGGAAGCGCCGGCGGCTTCCTGATCCTACTACTTGCTCAATTCGCCCCTGCCTACTTAACCGCTGGACGATGGGGCTTCCGCTCCCTGTAGTGCCTTTTGGCCGATTTCGTTCTTTGCAGCCAGAACTACCCCCGCCTTAAAACCCTCCGGCACAACCGCCCCGCCCGAAACGATCAGCTTCAGCGCGTCCTCCACCGTCATGTTCAACGGAATCACGTCTTTTTCCGGCAGAATGACCAGGTATCCGGAAGTCGGGTTCGGAGTTGTAGGCAGCAAGACGCCGACAAGCTTTTCCCCTGGTGTTCCTGTGCTCTGTCGCCTACCGGCCGAACTCAGAAGACCTATCGCGTAAACGCCCCTTTTGGGATACTCGATCGCCACCACACCGCTGAACGCGGTCTTGCCCTGGCCCAGAAACGCCTCGCTTATCTGTTTGAGCCCTTTGAAAACCCGGTTGACGACTGGGAGTTTCTCAAAAACCGTTTCTCCGAGCCGAATAACCCGCCTCCCCGCGAAATTTCTCGCCACAACTCCCACCAAAATCGTCGCCCCTAACATCAGGAACAGAACAATCAGCCGGAACAGAAATTGGTTTTCTTTCAGAAACTCCGCGTATTCTCTGTTCCCGATTCGCTTCAGCATCCACCCGTATCCCGGTCCTGTCACTTTCGCAAATAACCACCAGAACAGCGCCGCCGTTCCCAACAACGGCACCAGCACAAGGATTCCCGCCAGAAAATTCTTTCTGAACCAACTCCTGAACGTCATTCTCTGCACCTTCTCAGTCTCAGGCGTTCTACCTCTTTGAACGTCTGGGCTGTCTTCGTCATGACAAGCCTTCCGCGAGCGGATGTTCATTCCCGACGTCAACTCCCAGCCGTCTTTGCCCTCGGAGCCGATGACGCCAACTGGAGACCCGTCTTCGTCTCGCCCCTTGGTTCCCCCCTACTCTTTGCCTCCAAAACTTCGACCCACCGGTCCTGTTCCGGGAGCACCACACCGCCGGACACAATCATCTTCATCGCGTCTTCCACCGTCATATTCAGCCGTATCGCCTTTTCTTTTGGCACCATCGCAAACCAGCCAATGCTAACGTTCGGCGTTGACGGCAGGAACACCATCGTCAATTTCTCGTCCGGCTTGATCCCCACGTCTCCGGCGCTCGACGCCATGAGAAAGCCGATAGTGTAAAGACCCTCCCGTGGATATTCCACCGCCACCACTCCGCTGAAAATCCCCTTGTTCTCGCCCCAGAACGCCTCCGCGATCTGTTTGAGAGCCTTGTACACTCGCTTCACAAAAGGGATTCTCTGCAACAAGGCCTCCCCAAGCCGGATGATCCGTCTTCCCAAAAGGTTCCTTGCCACGGTTCCGACCAGAACCGTTACTCCGAGCATGAGAAAGAGAACCGCCAGCCGGAACAGCAACCGATTCTTTTGCAGAAACTCGACGTATGTCGTATTTTCGAGTTGCTTGTCCAGCAATCCGTAGCCCGGCCCCGTGACCTTCCCGAATAGCCACCAGAACAGCGCCACGGTTCCCAGCACGGGAACCAGCACGAGCACGCCAGCCGCAAGGTTGTTCCTGAGCCAATTTCTGAGGCTCACTCGCTCTCACCTCTCTCTTCAAACATCCCGATCTTTTCCTCCGGCAAGCGCATGACCTTCACCCGGTGCACCCTTCTGTCGTCCGCCTCCAGAACGGTTACGGCCACTCCGTTCGACTGAAAGGTCTCGCCCGGCTGCGGCACTTTGCCCAGAGCGGCCGCCACGAACCCCCCAATGGTATCATACTCGCTGTCCTGCGGCAGCTTTAGCCCTATCTCTTTCGCCACATCGCTCACAGCCATCTTGGCGTCCACAATGTACGCCCCGTCTTTTGTCTCCGTGTAGAGCTTGCGCTGCTGGTCAAACTCGTCCCCGATTTTCCCGACGATCTGTTCCACGAGGTCCTCGATTGTCACGAACCCCGCCGTGTTGCCGTACTCGTCCACGACCACAGCCACGTGCCGCCGCGCCTGCTGGAACTCCCTCAACAGCTCGCTAACGTTTTTCGTCTCCGGAACAAACGTGATCAGATGCATCAATTCCCTGACCCTGACCTTCGCCAGCTCTTCTTCCGACGAATATTTCAGCAGGTCTTTCACAAGAAAAAGCCCAACAATATTGTCCACACTATCCTCATAGACCGGAAACCGAGAATGCCCGCTCGCCAGAATCTTTTGGCGAACCTGCGCGAGGGTTTCATCCTGCTCAAGGCAGTGCATGTCCACCCTCGGCACCATAACCTCCCGGACTATCGTCTCGGTCATGTCGAAAATGCTCGAGATAAGCACCTTCTCATTCTCTTCCAGTTGAGTTTCTCTTCCCTCCATGTCCCACAGCATGGAAGGACTCGCCCGGAATGGCCATAACGAGAGGCCCTCTGCGTTTCGCCCCAGCGCCTTTGCTATCAGGAGCGAGAGCCGCTGCAAGGCAACCCTCCCCGGAAGCGCCGCCAGGTTCAGAAGCAGCAGCGGCAGAATGGCAAACTTCATAGCGGGCTCGCGGCGAGAACTCACCAACACCCGGGGCACAAGTTCCGAGAAAAGCAGAAGGCTCATCGCGCTCGACAGGAATGAGATGGCCAGCATCCAGCCCACTGGCATCCTCGGGGCCGCGTTCCTCAGCCACCCGAAGATGAGCAGGGGTGTTCCCGCCCTTACCACATTGGCCACAACCAACGTGCTTAACACAAGACCTTCCGCCTCTTTCAGATACTCGCGGTGATGCTCTTGTCCCTTTCCTCGCCCGAGTAATCCCCGGAGCTGCGAAGGCCGCAGCGAAAGAAGAGTCAGTCTCGCCCAGGTCGAGAAACCGGCAGTCACGATCATCGCCGCGAATGCTATAGCGAAAGTTGTCGGAGACAACCGCTGTCCCTCCCTTTCAAGGTCGGGGGAATTCCCTTTCAATCACGCTGACAAGCAACGGAGCGCCTTTCCTTAAAGGTCCGGGGACTTCTCCCTGAGCTCTTTCCCGCGCTCCTCACCGGCCAGGTGGACTACTTCAACCCTATTGTCATCTCTCTTTCGCGCGCCTTGCCTAACAGCTCTTTTTCCCTCCGCTTCATCTTCGAGCGACTCTGCCTGTCCGTGTCATCGTAGCCCAGCAGGTGAAGGATGCCATGGACCAAATACAACGATAACTCATCTTCAACCGCCAACCCGCGTTCTGTCGCATAGGAGACAGCCCTCTCCGCGGAAACGACCACATCCCCGAGCATCTCCGAGTGGAGGCTCATCTTCCCCACGCCGCCCATCGGGAATGCCAGGACGTCGGTCGGGCCGTTCCTGCCGAGGTGTCTCTCGTTCAACTCGCTGATTCCCACGTCATCGTCGAAAAGAACGCTGACCTCCTTACCAGAGGCTCCCTCTTCCTCCAGCACCAACTCTCCCAGCGCCACCACGCTATCTGGAATGACGCTCACTACCTTCTGCGAGTTCCTGAATAGGACGCTCACTGGTTTCGCCCTTGTTTGTCTTTTCTTCCTCGGGATACTTCACCCGTGGGTGAAGGGTGTTCATCAGGATGCGGTTGAACGTCTCCTCGATCCCGTGAAGGTCCTTCAACGTCACATCGCATCCATCGAGCTGACCGTCCTCCAGCCGTGCCCGTATGATACTCTTGACCACCGCCCGAATCTTCGCAGCCGTCGGCCGTTCGAGCGAACGGGATGCCGCCTCCACAGAATCCGCTAACATGATGATGGCGGCTTCTTGCGTCTGCGGCCGGGGACCGGGATACCGAAACTCGCTTTCGGCGATTGACGCCCCTTCTTCGTTCAGCTCTTCCGCTCGCTTGTAGAAGTAGTAGTTGAGGCTTGTCCCGTGATGTTGCTTGATCACGTCAAGGAGCGCTCGGTTCAGCTTGTATTTGCACGCAACGTCCACACCATCTTTGACGTGCGAAAGGATAATCAGGTTGCTCATTCTCGGGCTTAAGGTGTCATGCTTGCTCCGCCCGAAAGCTTCATTCTCACTGAAATAGAGCGGTTTCTTCAGCTTTCCAATGTCGTGGAAATACGAGCCTACCCTGGCGAGCAGCGGATTGGCGCCCACAGTCTCCGCCGCGCTTTCCGCGAGATTCCCGACCATGAGGGAATGATAATATGTCCCCGGCGCCTCCATGATCATTCTCTTCAAGAGCGGGTGATTGGAATCCATCAGCTCGACCAGGCTGATGTTCGTTGGAGTCTTGAAAACCCACTCGAGAACCGGAAGAAAAACCGCCGCAACAAGGATTGCCCCCAGAGCCACGGAGATGCCTCCCGCGGCTTGAACGGCCAGCGTCCCCACTTTTGCTCCTTCCAGGGCGCCGACAGCCGCAATAGCGCACCCGTTCACGAGTCCAACTACAAACCCTGTCTTCAGCAGGTCCTTCCTGTGTCGCACGCTGCCCGCGAAGAATGCCGCCGCCCATCCCCCCAATATCCCCACCAACACGGGCGAAAGAGAACTGCCAAAGCTCATCCCAAGCAGAACTGCCATCGGTATCGCCATAAACCCTGCCAGCCGCAGTCCCAGCATCATCGAGAGCACGAAGGCTCCGAACGGTGCCGCCACCGGATAACTGAAGAACGCCGACGCCGGCCACAAGTACAACAACGCTTTGGAGGCGGCCATGCTCATCAACGTAACGAGAGCTATGAGCATCAAACGGGAATTGCTCTTGAAGACGACGCTATGAAACCTCGCCAGAAAGATAGCCGTCCCAACTGTAAGCGCGCAAACCGCCAGAGCTGCCCCCACCAGATTGGCCAACCTCGCCGTCGGCGATCGCTTCAGCGACAGAATCCTTCGCATTTCCTCGATCTGCGCCACGTGCCTCGGCGTGATTTCTTCGCCTCTCTCGATGACCTTCGTTCCCTCCTCCACGGTAGTGAACTGGACCGAGACCGACTTGCTGGCGAAGGTTCGCAGCTTCCTCACCGCCTCCAGGTCCTCCCGTCGGTACTTCGCCGTGAAAATGCTCGTGAGGTCGGAGGCAATCGCTTCCATCAACCGGAGAGACGACTCGTTAATCGGCGGCGGGAAGTCTTTCCGAATTCGCTCTCGCAGCTCCAATTGCACCTCGTTCACGGCGCGAGTCTCGACCCCGATTTGATCCGAGGGAAATGAAACCGGCGTGGGGGAAATCCGGTATTGGCTTGCCTTCACGATAGTCAGTTTCAATTTCGCAAGGAGCGCTGCCGCGTCCTGGGTCCCCAGGAGTTCCTTAACCTCCTCCGAACTGCGAGAATCAAGGAGCTTACTCACCTTTTCAAACAAATCGGCCCCAGAAGAAGAATCCTCGTCTCCTCGCCCCACCTTCTTGAGTAGGTCTATCAGCCCGTCCAGGTCTGCGGCGATTCGCCTCTCGTCGAGCTTGTAGAGAGGCGGGACGTTCTGGGCAGCCTCCCGCCTCAGTTGCTCCGTCGCCTCGTCGTCTCGGAACGTGAAACCTATGGACGCATGGATATCCTCCATTGCCTCCTGGCCGACGGTCAGCTTCGGCCAATAGTAATAGCCCCCCATCCATATCACGACCACCGCGAGGAGGAGAAAAGCTATGCCCGTCGCCGCCCGGAAAAAAGAAGAACTCTCAAAAGTGTTTGCGAAACCTCTTATCTCGCCCGTTCTTCTCTTGGCGCCGGTGGAGAGACCCCGCCTTCTCAGCTTCCTTTTCCTGAAGATTCTCCCCAGAACTTGAAAGGTTCTCATGACTCCCATGGCCAGCTCCCGCCCTCGCCTCAAACCGGGCTGCGGTCTCCATTTCTCACACGTTCGTTCTTCTCGGCCAGTTCGGAGCGCTTCTTGTCCATTTCGTCATAGGCGCGCACAATCTTCTGGACGAGTTCGTGCCGAACCACATCGCTCTCCGTTAGATAGCAAAACTTGATTCCCTCAATCGCTTGGAGGATTCCGCGAACCTCCATGAGGCCGGAGGTTTTCTTCTGCGGAAGGTCAATTTGCGTTATGTCGCCGGTTACCACAGCCTTGGAATTGAAGCCGAGCCGCGTGAGGAACATCTTCATCTGCTCGGAAGTCGTATTCTGTGCCTCATCGAGAATGATGAAAGCATCATTAAGCGTCCGCCCTCGCATGAACGCCAACGGCGCCACCTCAATTACGCCATCCGCCATCAACTTCTGAATCCTCGGAATCTCCATCATGTCGTAGAGAGCGTCGTAAAGCGGACGCAGGTAGGGCGACACCTTCTCCGCCATATCTCCGGGCAGAAATCCGAGCTTCTCCCCAGCCTCGACCGCCGGCCGCGCGAGAATGAGTCGGCTGACCTCATCGTTTGCGAGCGCCGAAACGGCTACCGCCATCGCCAGGTAGGTCTTCCCCGTCCCCGCAGGCCCAATGGCAAGAACAATATCGTACTTTCTTATGCTCTCGACATACTCCTTCTGCCCGGGCGTCCGCGGGAAAATATACCTTTTCCTGGAAGGGACCTCGATCCTGTCGGGGAAAGCATCATCGTTTTGGGAAGGTTTGGCCCCTGAGAATCGTTCCAGGGCGGCGAGAAAATGATACTCGTCAATCGTGTAGCCTTCTCTTGCCTCGCTGAGAAGGTAGCTTAGGATGGCTTTCGCGCGTTCCACCTGTCGAGGTTCCCCCCCGACCTTGATCGTTCGGTCGCGAGCGATGATGCGCACGCCAAGCCGTCTCTCTATCGCTCGAAGACGCTCCTCCCGAGCGCCAAAGATTTCCCTCGCGCGATGCGGCTGCTCCAGTACAAGCTCCGCTGTCGTTGTCTCTTCGGGAACCGTTGTCTGTCTCCTCCTTTGCGAAGCAGTCAGGGACCGCCCCTAACTTTGCCGCTGGCTTGAGGCGGTCGTGTGCCGCCTCCAGTCCGAACGACATGACCGCCCAAAAGACCCCGCCTTCTCTTTTGAAATGCCCGAGCGGGTATCATTCGACTCGTTTACTCAACACACTAAAGCATACCTGCCCACCTCGCCCCGGTCAAGGCAAATAGGCGCCCGCCGGTAACCCCTCAGTCTCCGGTGGTGGGCTACACGCGGCTCGATCAAGAGAGAGTGGAGAGTCCTCTTGTGGCAAGGGCATCCTGCCAATGATTCTCCACGGGTCCCCCGCCAAGGGCGGGGCGCCACTTTCCTTTTGACCCGACTCCCGCCCCGACGCTTTGTTATCCGCCCGAGACTGAGGGGGTACCTTATCGTGGCGAAAATCCTTGCGTACGGTGGTGGCGCCTGTCATCATGCCGTTATCGGCTTTTCGACGATTCACAGAAGCCCGCGGGCGACTTGAACCGACTACGTATGCCATCGGAAAAGAAAGGCGCATCATGGCTGACGAGCAAGACAGACCTTCGCAAGCGACATGGCGGCGGCTCTATGAGGCGGCGACTGCCTTCAAGGAAAGCGCATGCTGGGAGTGGATGTGGGACTCCGACCTCTTCGGCGTCAAAAACCCTTCCACCGGAGAGATTGGCTATTGCTGCGTGCTCGGAAGACTCGGGGAAGTCCTCGGTATGGGTCTCTACCCCGGCAGCGAGGGACTGGATTGCTATCTCGCGATGGCGTCCAGCGAGGCCAAAGCGAATGACCCCGAGACGCTCTTCAATCAGCTCTGCTTGACACTTTTCTTTTGCGACCGAAACGAACTCGACAAGACGGACCTCAGTGTAATTCGTTCGCTTGGACTTTCCTTTCGGGGACGGGACGCCTGGCCGAAATTTCGCGGCCACCGACCCGGATACTACCCGTGGTACCTCACGGAGGCGGAGGCGTCCTATCTGGCCGTTGTTCTCGAGCAAGCTGTCGGCGTAGCTCTCCGATACCGCGAAACCCCCGAACTTCTGGACTCGCCCACTCCCGTGAGCATTTTTGTCAGGGTCGCCGAACAGAAGGAAGGACAATTGGAGTGGCGGGACGAGTGGCTGCAACCGACGCCTCTGAAGAAACGCGAGGTTTCGTTCGAACCGCTCGATGAGACAAGGGTTGCCCGCATCAAGGAGAAAGCGGTCCCTTCTGACACGGCCTGGGAGGGGGATTTCTTCTACCTGGACATGCCCGTCGCAGAGGGAAATCGCCCCTACTTCCGCCGCGTCTTTCTCTGGATGGAGAGTAGCTCCGGCTTGATATTGGGCCAGGAGTTGACCGCCCCTGATGAGCCAATCACACCCCTGCGAGAGGTTTTGCTCAACCTTGTCGAAGAGGTCGGAGCGTGTCCGGGAGAGATTCACGTTCGCACGGACGAAGCCATTGCTCTCCTTGCGCCTGTCGCGGCCTCCCTCCGGATAAAACTCGTCAAGGCAAAAGCGCTCCGGGCCGTCAAGGACTTCCGGCGGTCCGCCCTGAAATATCTCCAGGGGTTTCCCGGCGGGTGATGACCCCGCGGGCATTGGGCGCTCCCCTATTGTTTGAGCCAGCGGTCTAGCCAGGAAAGAGCTTCCTGCCACATCTCGGCGGTGTAACTGTGTCCCACGGCCGGATAGACGACACCGCGGAAACATTCCTCTTTCCCATACAACCGATAGATGCCGGCAACGAAGCTGTTTATCGTTTTGACCCCGGAAACCGGTGAGCCGCCATCCTGGTCGCCGGTCAGCGTGAGAAGCGGGCGAGGCGCGATGAGAGAAACCACCGCCTCCGTATCGAAATGCTTCAATACCCCGGGCACAAAATAGTAGATGCCGTGCTCTCGTAGTCTCCCCGCCGCGATGAGGTCCTGGTATCGGGTCAAACACGCCACGCAGACCGCTGCTTTGATCCTCTCGTCGAGAGCCGCCAGCCACCACGACCTCGTGCTCCCCATGCTCATGCCGGTCACGCCGATGGAGTCCTTGTCCACCTCCTTTCGCGAACAGAGGTAATCCAGCGCCATCAAATCGTCCCGCACCATCATCCCCCAGAGACTCCGCCCGTGCCAGAGGTTCAGCTTGCTCATCGTCAGCTCCTCCGCTCCCCCGGTCTCCTTCTCGCCCGCCGGTCCCTTCCCTCTTCGCTCCCCGAAACAATAGGCGTCAATCGCAAGCAGAACGTATCCTCTGCGGGTGAACTCCACTGCCGGCGGCGTGTCCGTCGGCCATTTCTTAAATATTTCCTCCTTGCCGTTGTTGTACTCTCCGCCGTGGTAGTGGCAGTAGAGGATCGCAGGAGCGGGAGCCTTGAGACCGTTCGGAATGCACAGATACCCCGGAACCGTGGCGCCTGCCCCGTTGTCGAACTCGAATTTCTCGAGAACAAAACTGTCCCGCTGTTCCTTTGAGAGCAACCGAACGCGCGGCTCAGCCGGTCTCGGCGGCAGGTCGCCGAGCAATTGCCACAATGTCCGCCGGATTTCGCTCCTCTGCTTCTTCCATTCCTTGAGCTCCTTCGGCATTTCGAAGATAACGTCTCCGACGGGCTTCGCGCCGCTCTCGGAAGCCGAAGCGATTCTCAACCCAACCGCGAATAAAATGGCAAAGGCGATAAATGTGCTTGGAAAATTCATCTTTTTGCCTCCAGTAGCTTGGTCTGTCCGCCGCTGTTCTTGATCCGCAAGGTTCCTTTTGGGATCGCCCGACTTGAGACAGCCCCAGCAAATGACCGGCCTTCTCGGCCGCTTCCTTTAAGGCACACCACAGCGGCGGCTTTCTTGAAGTATTGTCCTCTACGATGGGCATTTATTGTCGGTTGCACACACAAAGTCAACCAAAATTCCCGTTGCACGGTAGTGCCTCAGTTACAGGGGGACTCACCGCGGAGAGCGCAGAGACCGCAGAGAAGAAGAATTTTGACAGGATGACAGGATTGACGGGATGGCAGGATTCTCCTCTTGCGCCATATCCTGTTCATCCTGTAAATCCTGTCCAAAGAAAATTCGCACAAAATGATCCTGTCCATCCTGTGTGGCGCCGAGGGCGCCATTATCCTGTCCACCTCCCCTGTGTGCTTGGCACCTTTGTGACCACGCCGTTGGCGGGACCGGGTCTTGCTTGTGGCTCGGTAGCGCCGACTTGCAGGGCAGAGCACGCCGAGCACGCAGAGGCAGCAGCGCCCGTCGGAGAAACGTGGCATGGGCATGTTGCCCATGCGAGACCGGCTCTTCACGCTCACGGGTCGCGCCAAAGGCGGGATGTCGGGGGCGTCTCGCCCCCGTTCCCGCAATCGGGGGCCTGTAGCAAGCTCCAGCACTGCAAAACGGCAAGCCCCAGCACTTCAACCTTTGCGTCCTTGCGGCTTTGCGAGAGGTCTCTGGGGTCCTGCTCCCGACCGGGCGGCGGTGATTTTCAGGGCGCATTCTCCAGAGTCCGGTAAAACCGACGAGGCACCAACTGCGGCGCGATCCCGGTCAGTGAGCCGTCGTCTATCCAAGAGGTCGTTGTGTCGCCAGCAGAGAGGAAGTCCTCGATCGCGAGATGCCAGGTCAGAAGGTCGTCGGTGTAGAAGATGGAATAGGACTTGTCGGCGAGGGAACTCCAGGTGAAGGTGGTCAGGTGGGGTTCGGGGCCGGGGGACAGGGCGTTGATGTAGAACTCGTACGCGCCCATGTCCACGGTGAGGCTCTTTCCGCCGAACATGATCCTGTGCATGCCCACTTGGCGAATACGCTATCACCGAAGTCCACCCTGAGGTTCGGTTCTTTCACCGGGCGAATTCGGTCCAGAGGGATTCGATCTCCCACTTCTGTCCTTGGGGCGGGGCGCCGGCTGCCACGACGCGGTATCGCAGCCGCCATGCCTCGCCCGATTTGAGAACTTTCGGCTTGCCGAAGTTGGGGGAGCTGGATATGAACTGCATGCCCTTCCCCAAGACGAAGAATCTCGTCGGATGGCAATCGTTCGACGGGTGGTCGAGGATCGCGGCAGTAACGGGCTGGCCGCTCTGCATCCCCGAAAGCGCACACCACTTGGCGGGCTTGCCGTGGCATTGTTCGTCGCCGACATCCCCCTGAGAATTGAAGAAGCTCGGCTGATCGAACGGACCCATCCTCAAAGTCAATCCGTGATATTCTCGCGGCTTGCCCGGGTCTGAGCCAAAAACGACCTCTGGGACAACGGCGGTCAGGGCAATGTCCACGTCCACGAGCTGAAGATTCCCCCGCGGGGGGAGAAACGTCCATGTACGCTCTTCACGAACGAGGGTCGCGCCGTCTTCTTGTTTCCAGTCGTTGACTTCTTTGATTCGGGACGCGCCGCCGGGAAGGACATCGGGCGAGAGATTCCGGCAGGCAATCCTGCCGCGGCGACCTGCCGGGGCCCAGACTTCCGCCCAGAAGTCAACGCCGGAGACGTCGGGCCAACCGACGCAAAGCCCCCGGTGATGCACGTGGTCGGCGGGGGAATCGTAGGTTATGATCCGACGGTCGGGCGTCCAGAGGGGATGGATGTAGCTCTTATCGAGAGCCTCGCCGGAATGGTGCACCGCCATTTCTTTCCCGGCGTACAAGACGGTAACTTGTTGGCGCGGCTGCTGACGAACCACAAATTGCTCGGGCGCAGACGGGGCGGTGGAAACGGCGGTCTGCGCCTGCTGTGCGCCAGCGGCGACGCAAAGAAGGCAAGCGAGAAACAGGCAGAGACCGACAGGATGAAAACGGAGGAACGATTGGATACGCATTGTCGTCTCCCTTCGCACGAGGTTTATGAGGAATGGGCTACTCACATCCGAGGATATTTGTCTGGGGAAACCATGTCAATGGAAAGCGCAACGACGATTTGGACTTGAGGCATTCCATCCTACGGTCCGCCAGGCCATACTCGACCGGAGGGAATGGAATATTGCGTCGGATGCACGGTTTGTTCATGAAGCGGCGCGGAGCGCGCAAGCTCACACTTCCGAGGATGCGGCTTGCACACCGAAATCTATTTCCTGAATGGCTCGTGCGAGACGAGGAAGCTCGTGTTCCACAAAACGTCCCCACTCCGGATCAACCTTTCTAATTAGTTCGTCCGTCTCGCTGTTCTCATAATCTTTCCCAGAGAGGTAAGTGCGAACCCAGATTGTCGTCCAGCTAGAAATTCAGCCGAAAAGTGGTTTTGGGGGGTCCAGAAATGGAGCGGAGGTG
>CAZFAP010000113.1:0-16531 GCA_964516325.1 uncultured Verrucomicrobiota bacterium | reverse complement strand
AGGATTGGCGAAATCAGCGAGGGCCCCTTCATCAAGGGCAAATGGAGCGAGGATGACCTTCACATCGCCTATCAGGTTACAAGCGGAAGTGGAAGGTGGTACATAGCTTTCGATGGGAAGCTCGGGCCCGAGTTTCAGGAAGTCGGCGACCCAATTCTAAGCTCGGACGGACTGCACGTGATGTACGAGTCGAAGCGCGGAGGTAAGGAGTTCGTCGTCGTTGACCACAAGCCGGGACCGGCGTTTGACTCCGTCGGGATCCTGCGATTAAGCCCGGATGGGGCGCACGTCGCCTATGCAGCTTCGGAAGGGGGCAAATGGTTCGTGGTCGTTGACGGGAAACGAGGTCCTACGTTCGACGATATTGACGGCGTGGAAATAGGCCCCGGTGGAGTCCATGTCGCATACGAGGCCCAGCAAGGGGGCAAGCATATTGTGGTTTTCGACGGCAAAGCCGGGCCAGGCTACGACGATGTCTCTGACCTGGTTATAAGCCCGGACGCGACTCGCGTGGCGTACGGGGCAAAGCAGGGGGCTAAATGGTTCGCAATCATTGACGGGAAGCCTGGTCCCGCGTGGGACGGCGTCCAGGAGTTGACCTTCAGCCCCGACGGGAAGCGATTCGTTTATCAGGGAGGGAAGAACGACCAGTGGCTCATGGTCGTTGACGCGCAAGCTGGCCCGCCGTTTGACCGCTTCAGCCGGTTGACATTCAGTCCGGACAGCAAGCGCGTCGCGTATGTCGGCGAGGACAACTGGCGCACGGATGATGGGATACCTATGACTTCGGTCCCCGTGCTCGATGGGATGCCCGGGCCCGTGTACGAATTCGTCTGGGATCTCGAGTTCAGTCCGAATGGCAAACGCTTCGCCTATCAGGGCGAGAAGAACGAGAAGGACGTTGTAGTGTGTGATGGACGGGCGGGTCCTGAGTTCGCCGACATTGACGACCTGATGTTCAGCCCGGACAGCGCACGCATCTTGTATAAAGGCCAATACAAAGGCCAGGCCAATTACGTCATAGTGATAGATGGCAAGCCCGGACAAGAAGTCCTATCCTACTCCGAGGTTGTGTTCAGCCCGGACGGCAAGCGCCTGGCGTACCAGGCCGCCAGAGGTAGCGAGGACCAGCTCGTGGTTTTGGATGGCCAGCCCGGGCCGGTTTACACCTTTGTTGACCAGTTGACCTTTAGCCCGGACGGCAAGCGATTTGCCTACGCCGGACTGAAGCCCGACAAGACGTTCGACATCGTGGTGGACGGCAAGCCTATCAAAACGGAATATCGCCACGTCCGCGGCCTTCTCTTCAGCCCGGATGGTCGGCATTACGCATCCGCGGGCACCCCCACTCAGGACTCCACTGAAGGTCCCTATTTATGTGTCGTGGACGGGCACCCCGGACCGGGATATGACGACCTCAGGTTCCGCGATTCTGCTTTTCGGCCGGACGGAACCGTGGAATACCTTGCCTATCGCGGTCAGGACCTCCTCCGCGTGAGGCACGTTCCGGCGGGAGAGGCGACAGTCAAAACACCGGCGACGCGCACCAAGACGCAGGGCGGCACGAGAACCTCTCCTCTCTTCGAAGAGGAGGGCACGACGCCCGCGACGAAAACCAAGCGGCCAGGTCTCTTCGAGGAAGAGGCTACGCCGACGAAAACAACTCCGCCAAAGAAGCGCGCCGGTCTGTTTGAGGACGAGGGTGTCACGCCCGCTCCTCCGGTACCTAAAGAAAAGACCACTCCGGCAACCCGAACCGCTCCGCCCGCCAAACGGACGGGGTTGTTCGAGGACGAACAGGCGCCTCCGGAGAAGACTGCTCCGCCCGTCAAGACCCAGCCCGCCAAAAGGAGCACCGGCCTCTTTGAGGAGGAAGAGACGACGGCGAAGACGCCCAGCCCAACAACAAAGACAGCCAGACGACCGGACCTCTTCGAGGAGGAACACGGGGGGACGGAGGAGGAGACCGAGACAACTGAGGAAACGGAAGACACCGAGGCCCCTGAGACACCCCCCGTTGACTTAGCCCAACTATTCCGCGACGTGCGGGAAACATACAAGATCGAAGAAGAAAAGTTGGGAACTCTTCCAGACGAGGACAAGTTCTACTCGGCCGAGTTCAGCGAAGATGGTCGGCACATAGCCCACATAGCCGAACAAGCTGGCAAGAAGGTCGTCGTTGTGGACGGCAAACCGGGACCTCAGTTCGATGAAATTGGCAGCCCAACCCTCAGTCCTGACGGGAAGCATGTGGCCTACTGGGCCAAAAGGGGCGGCAAGGGGTACGTAGTTTTAGATCACAAGACCGGCGCGCAGTACGACAAACTGACGGATATTGACTATGGAACGCCAATGGTCTTCAGCCAGGACGGCAAGCGTCTCGGGTACGCGGTCGTGCAGGGTGAGAAGCAGTTCCTGGTTGTGGACGGCAAGCCTCAACCGGAATTCAACGATGTCGGAAGCCTGACTTTCAGCCCGGACGGAACGCGCTTTGCATACAAAGCAGACAGCGCGTTGGTCGTGGACGGCAAATCTGGACCGGCAGTTCCCCAGTATGGCGTAATCACCTTTAGCCCGGACGGGGAGCGCCTGGCGTATAGCGCCTACATTGAAGGCGACCGCCTCGAACACGGTTTCGTCGTGGACGGGAAGCCCCAGGCGGGCTACTACCGAGCCTGGGACTTCACCTTCAGCCCCGATGGCAAGCGTTTCGCGCACGCGGCGCAGAAAAACGGCCGTTCCGGGCCAAGGGTTGTGGTCCTCGACGGAAAGGAGACTTATCCGGGGTTCCACGACGTGAAGCATCTGAGCTTCAGCCCCGACGGGAAGCGCCTGGCGTACGTGGGCGCGAGGGGCGCGGAGGAGCAATTCATCGTGCTCGACGGTAAGCCCGGACCCTCGTTCGATGAGGTCTCCAAGTACAACTTCCAGATGGCGTTTAGCCCGGACAGCAGACACCTCGCGTATGTCGGGCGCGCGGCGTACGGATGGACGCTGGTCCTCGACGGGCGACCTGCCGAGCCAAGGTACCCGGAGATCTGGGGAGTGACTTTTAGCTCGGACAGCAAACACCTGGCGTTCAAAGCCAAGATGGACGGCGAATTCATTGTCGTGGACGGTCAGCCCGGACCGAAGCACCGGAAGCTCAACGCCTATCCTCCCCTACTTCACTCGGACGGCATCGTCGAATATCTCGCTTTCAAGGACGGCGCCTATTATCGCGTCAAGCACGTTCCGGCGAGCAAAACGGGCTCTGCTCCAGCTCAGCCCACGCAGACCAAGCCGCCCTCGACGCGAACAAAAACTTCTCGGTGAGCGGATGCCGCGTTCAACCCGATTCGGTTTGCTGGGCTGGCACTCGTGCCTGCACACTCACTACTCACGAGGGCCCTGGCTCCGGGTGCGGGAAGCGCCCCCGGTCGGCAGATTGATTCGGAGCACGGCGTGAAGAAAGACATGAAGACGCAAGCAGAACATACTGCTGGAGACAAGAAGCAAGACAAGCCAACGTCGAGGGAGCAGGACTTTGTTAAACAGCCGAAAGAGCGGGCGACCAACTCGGCAATTCGTGGAGTGCTTCGCCCCGGGCATACATTATCGGAGCAATTTATTCGATATTTCTTTGTGGGTGGGCTCGCCGCAGCGGTCAACACCGGCGTTTACGCCATGTCCTGGCGATGGCTGCACTCGACGTGGCCGCGGTTCGACTATCAGATTGCCAACGTCCTCGGTTTTCTGGCAGGCAATATCGTCAACTATGTGCTCGCGACGCGATTTGTGTTTGATTTCCATCGCTTGGAAGACCGAACGGGGGAGTTTGGGGCTTATTTTCTCATCGGCTTGGCGGGCCTGGCGTGGTCGGCGTTGATTCTCTGGCTACAGGTGCACCTTCTCCGCATGCACCGTGATATTGCAAAGGTGGTCACTGTGGGGTTGGTCTTTGGATGGCACTTTGGCGCGCGCAAGGTTTTACTGTTCAGCAACAGCTTGGGACGGTCCCGCAACCCTATCCGGTCAGGCGACCGACGTTCGGGCATATAACCCGGGGAGTGCACAGGGCGCCACGCAAAGTTGTTGTCTCACTCATCAGTTGCTGGCCGACCGTGCGGGTCCGTCGAACGTTACAAACCGGCTCCCGAACCCCTCGATTCGTATGCGAAACCGCGTTCTGCGACCCTCCTCGACCGTCGAGCCGCCCAAAGGAACCACCTCCCCCGTACTGGGATTCCATAGTTCCGCACGTCCGACTGCGTGGCAAATCACCTCGTCTTCAACTTCGTCCGGGGAATCGTTGATCAGGAAATAGACCTCCTTCCCCGCCACACGGCGGTGTGTGTACCGCAGAGGCGAGGAGGACGATCCCGTCGCACAATCCGGCTCACGGAGCTGCCCGATTATCGTACTGATGGACGCTTCCTCGCTCGATGGAATGAACGCACCCGCGCCTCCGCGTTCGCTCCTCCTGGTTCTCACTTGGCGCACTGCATCCTCCGACGGCGCCCCAAAAACCTCCCCCGTCAACCTCATTACCTCGTCGCTGGGAAATTCCAACGGGTGATTTCTCGGCATTGTCCCTACGGCTACGACGACACCTCCCTCTTTCCAAAATTCCGTGACCTTCCGCCATACATCGAGCGGAAGCGTATCCACATAAGGGAGGACCAAAATTCGATACCGCTCTCGCCCGACTTCGAATGAATCGCCGACGAGCTTCGCCGAACGCAGAGCCGCCGAATCCAGGTAATCGTAATCGAGCCGGTTGCGAAAAAGCGCAGCGCTGACCTCCCTGAACGTTCTGTTAATGGCTGCCACCTCCGCCGACTGAGTCGCTCCATGCGCGGCGGGGACGAAGTTAGCCCAGAGACTCTCCGTCGGGTAGAGCACTGCAATGTCGCAAACGTGCGTCCCACCCGTGAGCATGACGCCCAGCCGGCCAATGTACTCGTTAATCTGCCGCTGCTCCTCGGTGCTCAGATTTGCCCATGAATAATAGGAGGTCGTCGTGTTGATGCCGCAGACGTAAAGCAAATTGCACGTTCCCTTGATCTCGGCTGCCGAGACCGCTTCCCTGGGGCGCGCGTCGCCCGGCGGACGATAGCGCTGCACATGGTCCGACGTTTCGCTCATGGTTTTTCCGCAGCCGCGAAGATGGGCTATTGAGCCAATCAGCTTCGCAATGTGAAAGGGAATTTCCGCCGGTTTGGAAGTCAAACAGTCTATCCCCGGGAGGTCAAGGCGCTCGACGCAGCGGTAGAAATCCCCGTAGAATCCGACGTGGTACGCAAGGTCCTCCTCCCAGAGAAGATGCCCCGTCGAGGCAATGCGATGCGCCCGACACCAATCTTGAATTTGCCCGAAGTACGCATCGCTCACCATCTCGCCGATGAGTCCCCAGAATTCGCACCGCACCCGGCCGCTTTCCGCCCCTGCATTCACAAAAAGCGCGGGAAGCAGCGGGACCAAATCGCGCCCCGCCTTTTCACGAAAGCGCCTCGGCAAAGCCGGCGACCAGGGAATCACCGGATGGGGCTGAGGCCGAAGAAAGACGCTCATCAGCGATGGCTCGTCCGTGAAAATCGCCTCGAACGTGCCCGCCAGGTCGGGAAAACGCCGGGCATATTCCTCGTGAGTGAGCTCAAGGAATCGCGCGATTGGCTCCCGCATCAACAGATTCGGGTACGCTCTTTTCTCGTGGAGGTTCCACTGGGCGTGAGTTCCCTCGAAGAGACGCTGCTCGACGAAAGCCAGGACCGTCCATCGCCCCTGCGGCGGACTCCACCTCAGAACGCGCTCGTCCCCGATAACAGTCGCCAGATCTGCCCCGCGCCGAAGGTCAATGCGCCCGCCTTCGGTAGGAAAAGCGAAAGCCGCGACAAGCCGCCCCTCGGGAAGTTTCAGTTCGACGGGAGAGCCGTCGGAGGTCGCGCTCACGCACGCGACGCCCTTCGCTTCCCATTCGGGATGCCCGTCCAAAACGAGTCCCCCGGCGGCGCCGCTCGGATACCCCTTCTCGTCGTAAAGCCACAGGGTCATCCGCATCTTCTTCGCCAACCCGACAGCATGGGCAAAGGACTTCCAATTTTCTTCGCTTTGGAGGTAGTTGTCGAAATGAACGTTGCATACTACCCCGCCGAAGCCGCGCGCCTTCAGGTCGTTCAAGACGCGTTCATGTGCCGACGTGTCCTTCGGGAAATTGTGGACAATCTTCAGAATTCGCCGGTCGCTCCGCGGAGACTGGAAAAGAGACTTCAACTGGACAACGCTCAGTTCCGCTTCGCTGCCGGTCTCCATCCCCTGCTCGGTTTGCGCCTCCCTGCTCAGGAAACATAGCGCCGACAACAGAACGCCGAGCAGCAGCCCAAGCAGACCACCTCTGAGGCTCAGCAACCGACCGTCGCGACAGCAGGCACAAGAAGTTCGTTTTGGCGCCACCTGTTTCTCCTTTGTTTCCCGCCGGACGAGCCGGAGAGTCGCGTCGTGCTGCCGAGAAATTGCGGCAAGATGTCATTCGGCGAACCGCCTGAGCATACGCAGGTAACCTTCGTACCCTGCCTCGTAGAACTCCGCTCTGTCCGACGGCTCAAAAACCTGTTCGCCGATGTCAACTCTTTCGATGAATTCCTCCGGTGAGCCGAAAAGACCTGCACCCGTAAATGCGAAGGCTGCGGCGCCGAGGACGGTCGCCTCCTTGACGGAGGGAACCGTCGCGGGAAGCCGCGCCACATCCGCACGGGTCTGATTCCAAAAGTCGTTCTTTGCGCCGCCTCCCACAACCCGGATTCCCGTCGGCTTGAAGCCCGTTGCCCTGGAGAGGATGTCAAGCGCCTGTCTCAACTGATAGCACAGCCCCTCGATTGCTGCGCGATAAATCTGCCCGCGGGTTGTGCCAAGACTCAGGCCTGTGATGCAGCCCGGCGCGCCGTATTTCCTTGCCGGCCCCGTGCCCTCGACGAACGCCGGGACCAAAGCAACACCCCCGGCGCCCGCTGGCGTTCTCTTGCCTTCCTCAATCATAACCGCGTGGACGTCGTCGCGATGAGCCTCCGCCGCAAAGAAATTCCGGCGCACCCATTCGACGACCCCGGACGCTATCATCAGCACTTGTGGATTCCACCAGCCCGGCTTCGCATCCGCTTCAATAATCAAGCCCTCCTCGAAGCCGACTGCTCTCGCGTGATACCGGTTGCTCCGCACCAGCGCGATTTCCCACGTCCCGGTGCTCAGAATCGCCTCTCCCGCTTTTGCCCCGGACCCAAACGGGGCGAATTGCGTGTCGTGCCCGCCAGCGACGACCGGGATTCCTTCCGGGAGACCGGTTTCCTCGCTCGCTCGCTTCGTAAGCTTCCCGACCACCTCGCCAGGCTGCAACCAGTCTGGGAAAAGAGCACAGCTAACTCCCGCCAGCGACAGCATCTTCTCCGACCAATCCCGCCGCCGGATGTCCATCGCCATCGTCGTGCAGGCTGCCGTCGGCTCGATCATCATTTCTCCGCAAAGCTTCTGGGAAAGCAGCCCCGACATCATCACCCAACGATTCCCCTCGGCGAGAGCCTCCGCCGCGTACTTCCTCAACCACATCCATTTCAGCAGCGTATTGAACGGAATAATCTGGTAGCCCGTTATCTCATATATCTCCTGAGGGCTGAGCTTTTCTTTGACCGCTCCGACGAACTCCTTCGTCCTCTCGCACTGCCACGAAATCACCGGATATGCCAGCGAGCCATCTTTCTTCAGCGGCGCCCCATCGGCGCCAAACGTGACCACCGTTACGGCTTTGATCCTTTCCGGCGAAACCGCACGACATACTTCCCGGCACGCCTCCGAAAGCTTCCGCCAGACCTCGTCGAGGTTCCAAATTTTCCAATCCGGCTTTCCGCCGGGCTGCGGAGCCGGGGAGCTCGGTCTGCTCGCACCGGCGACAAGGTTTCCGCGAGCATCCACAGCCACCGCCCGCGTCGTCGTCGCCCCGCAATCCATCACCACAACACACTCTTCCGGCATCGGCACATCTCCTTTCGGCTGACAAACCGCTCGCACTCGAGCTGTCGGACTTCAACGCCAACGACGTCTCAACGGCATCGGAGGGCGAACGAGGAGATAGTTACTGACAAAGGGTATCCGCAACGTCTCAGAAAAGCAAGGCACTCCGCCGGGTGTGGCTGTGTTTTGGTGGGCGGATGAATGAATCCGTTGATCGAGAAGTCCCCGCCGAAGGCAGGGCTCGACGGGTGCAGGGTCTTTGGTTGACCACCAGCTAAAGCAAGTGGCTAACAGGGGGCGCCGGCCGAAGCCGGCAAGGGCCGAACACCCCCTCATCTGATTGTCACAGGTGTCAGAATCTTCGGTTACGAAGCACACACGCAAAACCCGCGACGAGACCGCCCGACCCACCACCGACACACTGCCACAGCTCTGCACCCTGAGGTCTTGCCCGCCGAGTATCTCGGTGCTATAGTTCATAGGCGTACTGAACGTGGTCTCGTCGGTGTATTGGGCGAGTGTGCCCGGGCGGCATGTTCAACCGTTCCCAGAATGCTTGGAAGGCATTCGGCGATTCTGGAATCTTCCGAAGAGCGGAGGTGACCCAATGAACCCTTTCAAAGTTCCGATGAAAATCATCCGCGACCACAAGGGCTTCCTGGATGAAATCGCTCAGGAAAAGGACATCCGAAGGAAAATCGAATCGCTTTTGATCTCGTCGTTCAGTTTCTTTTTCATCTACGGCATCCTCATGGGGGCGTCCCATAGTTACGTGCAATCGCTGCTTTCCGCGATCAAGCTGCCCACTTTGTTCCTTTTGACGCTGCTCATCTGTTTCCCAACGCTTTTCGTGTTCAACACCGTCTTCGGCTCTCGCCAAAAAGTGGGGCAATATTTCGGCCTGCTTCTCAGCTCCGTATCCGTGACGAGCCTGCTCTTGCTCGCCTTTGCGCCGATCACATTGTTCTTCCTTATCACGACGCACCATTATCAATTCTTCAAGCTGCTGAATGTTGCCATGTTCGGCGTCTCAGGCATATTCGGAGTCCGGTATTTCTATCAGGGGATGCGTCTCGCGACGCCGTCCGAGAAGGCAGACGAGGCCGTGCTTCAAAGGATTCTCATGCTCTGGATAGTCCTTTACGCCTTTGTGGGAAGTCAGTTGGCGTGGACGATGCGGCCCTTTTTCGGCTCGCCAGGCAAGCCTCTGGAGATCGTCCGCGAGCTGGGCGGGAATTTCTATACGGACATCTTGAAAGCCATATCGGAAATCCTCGGCCTGACGTGAGAGTTTTGGCGCATACGCTTGTGCTCCTTGTGACAAGATAGACACGATTTTGCGAACCGGTTTCTCTTCAGGAGTGCCCGCCCACCAGCCCCATGACGTCCTTGGGCGAGGCTCTGACCGGGATTGTGGTCGGATACGCGGCTGCGGGGTATGGGCAAAGCGTCCAGTCTCGTCCTCCTGACGCCCACCTTGCAATGGAAAAAGCATGCATCTGTCCCTCATCGAGCCCATCGTCTCATCCGCTGGAACAATACCCTCGTTTCCCTCGGCGCCTTGATGATTTTGATTGACGCCGCCGGATGGCGATGATAACCTCGCATGCGGGTCGGGAGCAAATAGCGTTTGTATTACGGGAACATTGCCCGACAAGGAGTGGTTTCTATGTCCCGGCGTGCTGCGAGTGTCGGGACAAAGCATCGTGTCGAGATGCTTTTTGGCAAAAGTCTATAGGCGGGGCTTGGACAAGGCGCCGGGCCTCGCCCAATTTGTGTCCAGAGCCAAGCGACCGACGATATGAAAAGGACTGAAGCGAAAATAGCGCTGGAGGATGGGACGGTGCTGCGCGGCTTCTCTATCGGAGCGACGGGGGAGACTTCCGGTGAGGCGGTGTTCAATACGAGCATGACAGGGTATCAGGAGATCTTGACCGATCCGTCGTATAAGGGGCAGATCGTGGCGATGACGTACCCGTTGATCGGGAACTACGGAGTCAACGCGGAGGATGTCGAGTCCACGCGGCCGTTTGTGGAGGGTTTTGCGGTCAAAGAATGCAGCGAGATTTCGAGCAACTGGCGGGCGGAAAAAACGCTCGACGCATATTTGAAGGAAAACGGGATCATCGGGATTGAGGGGATTGACACGCGGGCGCTGACGAAGCACCTGCGAGTCGCCGGGGTGATGAAGGCGGTGATTTCGACGGAGGACCTCAACGACGAGAGCCTGGTCACGAAAGCGAAAGAATCGCCGGGGTTGGTCGGGCGAGACCTGGTAAAAGAAGTTGCCTGCCGGGAGCCGTGGGTTTGGAGCGAGGAAGGCGAACACACGGTTGTGGTTCTTGATTGCGGGGTCAAGCACAATATTCTGCGGAGCCTTGCGACGCGAGGTTGCAGAGTGATGGTGGCGACGGCGGAGGCGAGTGCGGAAGAGATTCTGGACATGAAGCCGGATGGGCTTGTCTTGTCGAACGGACCGGGGGATCCGGCGGCGCTTCCGTACGTGGTGGAGACGGTGAGGGCGCTGCTTGACAAGATGCCCATTTTCGGCATTTGCCTTGGGCATCAGATGCTTGGCTTAGCTTTCGGCGGAAAGACGTACAAGCTGAAGTTCGGGCATCGCGGGGCCAATCATCCGGTCAAAGACTTGAGGACCGGGAGGATATGCATCACGGTCCAGAATCATGGGTTCTGCGTGGATGCGAACACGCTTGACCTCAACGACGTTGAGGTTACGCACGTTAACTTGAACGATCAGACGCTCGAGGGAATGAGGCACAGGAAGTTGCCGATTTTCTCGGTGCAGTTTCACCCGGAAGCATCCGCGGGACCGCACGACGCGGCGTATTTGTTCGACGAGTTCATGGCGATGTTGGAGGAGCGCCGTGCCCAGAAGAAATGACATAAGGAAGATTCTTATCATCGGGTCCGGTCCGATTGTGATTAGCCAGGCGTGCGAGTTCGATTATTCGGGCACCCAAGCCTGTAAGGTTCTCAAGCAGGAGGGTTTTGAGGTGGTGCTCGTGAACTCAAATCCGGCGACCATCATGACGGACCCCGTGATGGCGGACCGGACGTACGTGGAACCGATTACGCCGGAGGTCGTGGAGCGGATTATCGAAAGGGAAAGACCGAACGCGCTGTTGCCGACGCTGGGTGGGCAGACCGCACTGAACACCGCCGTCGCACTCGCGGACAAGGGCGTCCTGGAGAAATACGGCGTCGAGACAATCGGCGCGAAGATCGAGGCAATCCGAAAAGCCGAGGACCGCCTGTTGTTCAAGGAAGCGATGGAGAAGATTCGGTTGGAAGTCCCGCGAAGCGGGGAGGCGCGGAGTATGGAACAAGCGAGAGAGGTCGTCCGACAAGTGGGTTTGCCGGCGGTCATCCGTCCGGCGTTCACTCTCGGAGGGACAGGCGGCGGCGTGGCTTATAACGTCGAGGAGTTCGAGGAAATCGCGCTCAACGGGCTTGAGTTGAGCATGATTCGCCAAATCCTGATTGAGCAATCGGTCATCGGCTGGAAGGAATATGAGTTGGAGGTCATGCGAGACCTCAAGGACAACGTCGTGATTATCTGCTCGATCGAGAACTTCGACCCGATGGGGGTCCACACGGGGGATAGCATAACGGTGGCGCCGGTGCAGACATTGACCGACAAGGAGTACCAGCGGATGCGCGATGCCGCAATCGCCTGCATCCGGGAAATTGGTGTGGAGACCGGCGGCTCGAATATACAGTTCGCGGTCAACCCCGACGACGGGCGGATGGTCATCATCGAGATGAATCCGCGAGTCTCGCGGAGTTCGGCTCTCGCGTCAAAGGCAACGGGGTTCCCCATTGCGAAAATCGCCGCAAAGCTGGCTGTGGGATACACGCTGGACGAGATTCCAAACGACATCACGAAGGAGACTCCAGCCTGCTTTGAGCCGACGATAGACTACTGCGTCGTGAAGATTCCTCGATTTGCGTTCGAGAAGTTTCCGGAAGCCAACGTCACCTTGACCACCTCAATGAAATCCGTCGGGGAGGCGATGGCGATCGGGAGGACCTTCAAGGAGGCACTACAAAAGGGACTGCGGTCCCTGGACATCGGCGTCGCAGGGCTTGACGATCTCAAGAGAGAGGTTCCCGTCGAGATTCTGCGCGAGAGGCTGAGGACTCCAAATGCCGAGAGAGTTTTCTACATCAAGCACGCGTTCCAGAGAGGCTTGTCCGTCGAGGAGACCCACGAGCTGACGCGGATTGACCGGTGGTTCCTCCACAACATCGAAGAGATTGTCGCGCTGGAGAAAGAGATTCGAGGACATCGAGGGCGTGTGCTGGAGACAATCCCGACGGACCTCCTCCGGAGGGCAAAGGAGTTCGGCTTCTCGGACGTTCAGTTGGCGAGATTGCTGGGAACTGATGAGGTCTCGGTGTTCAAGCTCCGGCACGAAAAGGGAACTGTCCCGACGTATAAGCTCGTTGACACCTGCGCTGCGGAGTTTGAGGCGTTCACCCCGTATTTCTATTCGACGTACGAGAGCGAGAATGAAGTTCAGGAGCGACTGACGTGACCGGCGGATTGCCGCGCTATCCATATATCGGTTCAAAGCACATGCCACCACAATCAGAAGCCAGAAAGAGCCGCTCTTCCCTTCAAAGAGCCAAGCCGGAAATCGTCGTGATTGATTACGGGCTGGGAAATTTGCGGAGCGTGACTAAGGCGCTTGAGGCAGTGGGCGCAAAAGCGGAGCTGACGAGCGACGGGGAAAAGGTCGTGTCGGCAAAGGGAGCGATTCTCCCGGGTGTGGGGGCTTTTTCCGCGGGCATGCAGAACCTCGAAAAACTCGGTCTCATCCCCTCCATTCATCAGAGAATCAATGAAGGGAAGCCACTGCTCGGCATCTGTCTGGGATTGCAGCTCCTCTTCTCGGTTAGCGAGGAGCACGGCCTGCATGACGGATTGAGTGTCGTTCCCGGCAGGGTCGTGCGCTTTCGTGGTGAGATGAAAATCCCGCACATGGGATGGAATACCATTCGACCGGTGAGGCAACAGACCGCGTCGCCCCTTTTCGATGGAATCCCCGACGATTCGTTCTTCTATTTCGTCCATTCCTACTATGTCGTGCCGGAGGACAAAGGCGTCATCGCAGCGACGAGCGATTACGGCGGCGAGTTCGCCTGTGCGATTGCCAGAGATAGCCTATTCGGCGTCCAGTTTCACCCGGAAAAGAGCGGCGACCTCGGCTTGAAGGTTCTGGAGAATTTCGTGAAGTATGTTAGCTAAAAGGATTATTCCGTGCCTCGACGTGAAGGACGCGCGGGTCGTCAAAGGCGTCAATTTCGTGAATCTCCGCGATGCCGGTGATCCCGTCGAGATCGCCGCGGCTTATAGCCGCGAGGGCGCCGACGAGGTTGTATTCCTGGACATCACGGCGAGCGTCGAAAAGCGCCGAGCGCTTCTTGACGTCGTGCGCAAGACGGCCGAACAGGTCTTCATTCCGTTGACCGTCGGCGGAGGAATCAGGAATCTGAAAGACATAAGGCTTCTTCTCAAATCGGGGGCGGATAAGGTTTCACTGAACACCGCCGCTGTCGAGCATCCGGACCTCGTCACGGAATCCTCGCGAGCCTTCGGGAATCAGTGCATCGTCGTCGCTATTGACGCCAAGCGGGCTTCCCCCGGCAAGTGGATTGTCTATACCTACGGTGGCAGGAAGCCCACCGACCTCGATGCCGTCGAATGGGCAAAACGAGCGGAAGAGCTCGGCGCCGGGGAAATCCTCCTGACCAGTATGGACGCCGACGGCACAAAGAATGGATACGACCTCGATGTGACCCGCACGATTTCCGAAGCAGTCAATGTCCCGGTCATCGCCTCGGGCGGAGCCGGCAACCTCGCGCACCTCTACGAAGCCTTCGCGGAAGGCAAAGCGGATGCGGCGCTGGCGGCTTCCATCTTCCACTACGGCGACTACTCCATCCGTCAGGCGAAACAATACCTCGGTGAAAGAGGTATCTGCGTGAGATCGTGAGACACTGTCCCAAGGCAGATCGAAATCCGGGGTGACGTGCAGCTCCTGGACATCAGTGCGGCGACAACCATTGTCGCTTTCCAGGAGGATTCCTGTTAAGACGACTGCCCGACTTGACATATGGAAAGGGCTGTTCTAATCTGCACCGCTGACGGGTGAATCAGGAGGAGCGCCAGTGTGCTCTGCGACAACGCTTGCCTCTCACACAAACTGTTACGGGCCCTCGCGGCCTGAAGAGTCCATATGAATGGTCATGGTCTGAAGCAACTAAGAGTCAGTTCGGCCGGGGTCAGAGGGATTGTCGGCCAGACCCTCACGCCCGAACTGATTACGGATTTCGCGTGCGCCTTTGGGACGTACGTGCAGTCGGGTCTTGTCGTCGTGGGGCGGGATACTCGGACGTCGGGAGAAATGGTCAAGGCGGCAGTCCTGGCGGGGCTTCTCTCGACGGGGTGCACGGTTGCAGACTTGGGCATCTGCCCGACGCCGATCATTCAGTTTATGGTTCACGAGCTATCGGCTTCGGGGGGAATCGCGATGAGCGCGGGGCACAACGACGCGCGATGGAACGCGCTGGGCTTCATCAATTCCCGCGGCACGCACCTGAATTCGTACGAGGGCGAGGAAGTTCTCGACGTTTATCATTCCGGCGAGTTTGTGAAGCGGGCGTGGAACGCACTTGGAAAAGTCGAGCGAAGAGAGGGCTATCTCGAGACCTACTTCAACCGCCTCTGCAATTTTCTCGACAACAAAGCCATTCGGGCGACGGGATTCAAAGTGGTCATTGACCCGTGCAATGGCGCCGCGGCGGGCATCGTGGACCGATTCTGCGAATGCCTGGGCTGTCAGCTCATCCCCATTAACAACGAGCCGACGGGCATATTCCCGCACGACCCGGAGCCTCGCCCGCGAAACGCCCGCCAAATTGCTTCCATCGTCAAGCCGCTTCAAGCGCACATCGGCTTTCTCCTCAGCAGCGACGCCGGGAGGCTTTCCATCGTCACAGACACGGGGGAAACCGTGAGCGAGGAATGCACGTTCCCGCTGGTTCTGGAACATTTCCTCAGCCGCAAAAAAGGTGCCGTGGTAACAAATCTCTCGACGACAAAGATGGTAGATGATGTCGCGCGGCGGTATGATTGCCCGGTGATCAAGAGCCAGGTTGGGCACTTCCACACGATTCATACGATGCTCGCGGAAGACGCCATCATCGCGGGCGAAGGGAGCGGAACGGTCGCCGTGCCGGAATTCCAACCTGCGTTTGACGGATTTCTCGCGATGGGATTGATTTTGGAGATGATGGCGGTTCGGCAGAAGAGAGCCTCGGAACTGCTCAAGGAACTTCCCAGATACCATGTTATCAAGGAGAAGATACACTGTCCTCCGGAGAAGGTTCACGGCGTGATTGATGAGGTCAGGCGGGAGTATCGCCGCGAGAAGCCCGACCTGACGGATGGTGTCCGGGTGGACTGGCAGGACAGTTGGGTTCACGTCCGCGCCTCGACGACGGAGCCCTTGATCCGCGTCATTGCGGAAAGCAACGACCGCAAAAAGGCACGGGAGAAAGCCGACCGCGCGATTGGCGTCGTATCCCGTGCGACCTGAAAGGACCTTGTCAGACTGCGACGGGCAGTTTTCGCTCCGCAAACCAATCGTAGTAGGACGAACAAAAGGATGGCGCGTCGTTCATCACTAAAAGTCGGAATTTCGGGCGTCCGAGGGGTCGTCGGTGAGACGCTGACGCCGCAGTTGGTGACGACGTTCGCCGAAGCCTTCGGGACATTCGTGGGACCCGGCGCGGTCATCGTCGGGCGGGATACTCGCGTGTCCGGCGAGATGGTGAAGAATGCGGTCTTCGCGGGGCTCCTCGCCGTCGGCTGCAAACCGATAGACGTGGGGATTTCCCCCGTTCCTTCCATTCTGATTAAGACCGGCCGCACGGACGCTATCGGCGCCATCGCAATCACTGCCAGCCACAACCCGGTTCAATGGAACGCCTTGAAGTTCGTCGGGCGAGGTGGGCTGTTTCTCAACCGGTACGAGGCACAAGAGCTTCTCGACATCTATCATCAATCCGAATTCGCGCTCGTCGAGACGGATGAGTACAAATCCATCGCAGTGGACGATGATCCGGTCAGAGAACATTTTGCAGCCCTGCTCGATTATTTGGACATCGAGACGATCAAGAAAAGAAAGTTCAAGGTCGTCTTCGATTCGTGCAACGGCGCGGGGGCCATATTCACGCCGCGTTTTCTAACAATCCTCGGATGCGAGGTCGTCGGAATTAACGATGTCGCCGACGGGTTTTTCCCTCGAGACCCGGAACCCAAAGCGGAGAACATCACACAGCTCTGTGAGACTGTGGAAAAGGAGAAAGCAGACATCGGCTTCGCGCAGGATGCCGACGCCGACAGGCTGGCAGTCGTTGACGAGAACGGTCGCGCCATCGGGGAGGAGCTGTCGGTTGCGCTCGCCGTCAAACACGTTCTTTCTCGAAAGCCCGGTCCGGTGGTCGTCAATCTGTCCACAAC
>CAZFAP010000112.1:0-16591 GCA_964516325.1 uncultured Verrucomicrobiota bacterium | reverse complement strand
CGCGAGAGGCCCGAAGGTTTTCAATCCCTCCCATGAAACCGACGACCAGCGGCACCGAGGCGAGGTGGCACGGACTCAACAAGATGC
This sequence comes from uncultured Verrucomicrobiota bacterium, assembly GCA_964516325.1. Lineage (GTDB taxonomy): Bacteria > Auribacterota > JABMQX01 > JABMQX01 > JABMQX01 > CAZFAP01. The sequence continues at coordinate 16,504 of CAZFAP010000112.1, read as the reverse complement.
TCAATATCCCCCACACAAAAGCCGCCGACAAGGCTACTGTCGGGGTCTTCTCAATAGCTTCCGTAAGAGCCGTGAAGAGCTTTTCCACTATTTCACTCCGAGCTTTGCCAGTTGTTCACGAATATCGTCCTTAGGCATGAAGCCCTCGTGCCGGTCCACTTCCTTTCCTGACGCATCGTAGAATACTTGCAGCGGAATGAACTGGACGCCGACCCGGCGCTTGAGAGCGGGATATTCGTCAATGTCTATGATCAGGACTTCTGCCCGCCCTTTGTAGTCTCTCGCCAGTTCTTCCAGTATCGGTTTCATCATTTTGCAGGGAATGCACTCGCCCCTCCCAAAGTCTGCAACAACCGGCCTGCCGGAGCTGAGAGCCCTGTCAAGAGGATTGTCGGCGGTGAGGGCCCTTTCGGCCCTTATCCACTCGTCATTCCGGGTAATCTCGGCCTTTCCCTTCACATCAGAGATGTATTTCTCAGCGGCTTCGTTCTGTTTCTGCTGAAGAAGGAGGTTTCGCAACGCCTCCCTCACGACCTCGAACGCCTGCCCGGAAGGGGCGGCAGCTTCGCGCTGGCCAAAGAAATCCCGAAGTTCCTCTTCGGTCACTCGAACTTTCTCCAGAACCTGCGTCTGTAATAGAGTGCCCAGGAGAGCCTCTTCCTCGTGCCCCGGATGAGCAGTGTGCTCGGCCAATGCTTCCTTGTAGGCCGCGGTCTCAGCAATCTTGAGCTTGTTCGCCTCCTGGAGAAGCAGCCTTCGGGCGATGAGGTCCTCCAAAAACTCCTGCTTCTGCGAACCGTATTCCGACCGAATTTGCTCAGGCAAACCCTGAAACTCCGCTTCGAGCCGCCCCAGTGTGATCTCTTCTCCATTTACGGTTGCGATGACTTCCTCCGGTCCGGGTCCGGCAACCTTTACGCCGGATGATTGTTCTCCTGAGCGACCCTTCCTTGACGATTTGAGGATCAGAGTTACAGCAATCGCCGCGAGAACAATGAGAACGACGATCGCCTTCCACCAGGGCACACCCGGACCTCTCCTGCTATCGCTGGGCCCACGGGCAGGGGCTACGTCGCCACGTCCAAATCCCTCAGAGTGTGAATTACCAACCACTATGTCTTCCTCCTCATCTGAAGCGATCAGTACACCAGTTCGCAAATACGGCGGCGTATCAAACCGTATGGGACGCTCTTTTCGACCCGATAAGCCCGCCAGAGCCGGGGCAGAGGTCGCCGAGAAGATTTTGACAAGACCCATGGCATTGTCGAGCACGGGAGCTCCGCTCCCGGGGACGAAAGCTGAAGCTTCGCTTCAGCACTCCAGAGGCACGCCAAAATATGGAGTGCGGGAGCGCAGAGCTCCCGCTTTCTCACGCGGAAGCGCCGCTTCCGCAGCCCAGGGCCGGCGCGATCTCCGCGCTCTCTGCGATCTCCGCGGTTCCATCCCCATGCGGGGAATCTCGGGCTCGCCCATGAGCCTCGCCACCCATAACTCAGGGATTACATCCACAGGGTCAGAAACTCATCCAAGACCGAAAGTCTTTTTTCAGCTCCCTGATTGTCCCTCATCCTTTCCCTTCTTCCGGGAATCTTGCCTGCCTCGCCGACATCGCGCCGGTTGTGCTCCTTGTCCCTTGCCAGCCAGTGCGCCGCAGGCCGATACCTCAATAAAGAATGATTCCTGCCAGTGCCGACAGAATGATCAGCAGTATGGGATGCAATTTGTACTTGTAACCGCAGACGAAAGCAGCGACCACGATGGCCACGCTCCTGTAATCAACAACGGACACCTTGCCCATCAACACGTCGGCCGCCGCAATAAGCCCGATGACCACAGGCCGGAACCCCCTGAAGAAACATGAGACGCGCTCATTGTCTCTGAACGCGAAGAAAAAGCGGCAAATTATGAGCATAAGCACGAGGGTGGGAAGTATGTTCGACGCGGTCGCCACAGCGGAGCCAAGGAGTCCCCCGATTTTGTACCCTGTGTAAGTCGAAACGTTTAGTCCCAAGGGACCCGGCGTCATTTCGGCTATCGCGACCACATCCACGAATTCGTCCCTGGTGAGCCACTGATGCGAATCCACGACCTCATGCTGGATCAGGGGAAGCATGGCATACCCGCCGCCGATGCTGAGCAGCCCCACTTTCAAGAAGCTCACAGCCAGCTTCAGGTAGGTCATTTGGATACCCGCCTTTTCGCGTATAAGACCCAGCCGACGTTGGCAGCGATAGCCAGAAGCACAATCCCGACGGGATGAATTCTCAGAAGGACGACCGCCAGAACCACTGCGACAGGTATCACTATCGCTGCTTTCTGGATTCCTGCCGTCTTCCACAGACTGAAAACGGGAACGGCGATCAGACCCACGATGCACGGCCTGATCCCCTTGAGCATTGCCTGCACAGCCGGATTCCCCCTGATCCCAAAGAACAAGGCAGCTACCAGGACTATCACGACAAACGGGGGAAGCACGGCGCCAAGAACGGCGAATAGGGCGCCCCAGGCGCCTCTCCGTCCGTAACCTATGCCCGCCGCCATATCAACCACGATGGCGCCCGGCAGCGAGTTGGAAATCGCCACCAGGTCGAGGAATTGCTCCTTGGACGCCCACTTCTTTCTGTCCACAACTTCCCTTTGGATTAGCGGCAACATCGCCAGCCCACCCCCGAGGGTGAACATGGACACCTTGCAGAAAGTTAAGAAGAGCTCTAAGCAAATCCTCATGGGAGGTCCTGTTCAAAGAGCTTCGGTTATGACAGCACCCGAGGCGCGGCGCCGCCGCGCGAGCCGGAGACCAACGCCTTGAGGCCCCGTCCCACGACGGGCAGCCTACCTCGCACCGGCTACGTGTTTTCCGACAAGACCTTCTTCAACTCCACCACTGTCGGAACCTTGCCGGAGACGACAATCTTGCCATCCACAATGACCGCTGGCGTGATTCTGACGCCAAGAGCCGCGTATTTCTTCACATCATAAATGTGCTCGATGTCGGCATCAAGGTTCAATTCCGCGCAGGCGTTCCCCACGTTTTTCTCCGTTGCCTGGCATCTCGGACAACCCGGCCCCGCAACCTGTATTTTCATTCTCGTTCGCCTCCTGTAGTATGAAGTTCCCAAAAAACAAGCCGACTATGGTCCCAAGAATGACGATGGTGACCACGTAAACCACCGCCTTGTTCGCCCCAAACATCCTCGCTATCGCCAGCCAGTTAGGCAGGCTGAGACCCGGACCTGTCAGGAGAAGCAACAGCGGCGGTACCGCCGAACCCCAAATGGCTTGGCCGGTTACCAGACCCATTTAAGGCCGTGGTTCTCAGGCACACCGAGAAGCCGCCTGGTTTCTTCTTTTGGCTTTCCCATGGTGCGCAATACGCGGCTTACCAGAGTTCGAACCACGGCGTTCCTGAGAACAACAAGTCTGGGAAACGCCTGCACAGGACACTCGGTCAGCCAACCAGCACTCCAAAGGTCTTTCCTGTGAGAGTCGCCATAAGGCAAACAAGGACAACATAAACGAGAGTCTTTCGCGTGCCGAGTATCTGCCGGAGGACGAGCATGCTCGGCAAAGAAAGAGCAGGGCCAGCGAGCAAAAGCGCCAAGGCCGGCCCTTTGCCCATGCCGGCGCCTAACAATCCTTGTAGGATAGGGACCTCGGTCAAAGTCGCGAAGTACATGAGCGCTCCGGCAACGCTCGCCACCGCGTTGGACAGCCAGGAATTGCCACCGACACTCGAGCTGATCCACTTCTCGGGGATCAATGCCGGGTAGCCCGGGCGGCCGAGGAGAAACCCGGCAACCAGAACCCCCGCGAAAAGCAGGGGGAGAATCATCTTCGTGTAGGTCCACGTGGAACTGGCCCATTCTTTGAGTTCCGGCGGCTTGAACCATGTCAAAAGAACAAAGACCAAGCCGAGGAGAGATGCCAGCGCGATGAAGAACCGAACACGGTAGATACTTGTGTAGGGCGAAGGAGTGTACGTTACCCGAGCGATCCGGGTTTTCTGGAACGTGACGGAGGACTCCTCGGGGGGATTGCCCTTCAGATGAAGCTCTGTGCTCGTTTCCCCTGCACGGATTCCCTCCAGCCGGGTGCCATCGGTGAGTTCAACGCGGATGCCGGCGGGCTTCCCCCAGTTTGCGAAGACAAGAATGGCGACCATGAGGCCAAAGTAAACGGCGGTTTTCCACAGCGTCCTCGGCGGACTCTCTTGGACGCTTTGGGTAAAGGCTGCATCTTGGACTCGGCCTCTTTCTTCTTTGAGAAAGATCAGATGCATGGAGATACCGATGACGATGCTGAAAAGGACCGCTCCGAGAGCCCTTGCGATGCCCAATTCAAGTCCGAGCACTCTTGCGGTCAGGATGATGGCCAACACGTTGATCGCTGGACCGGCATAGAGAAAAGTCGTTGCGGGGCCAAGTCCTGCCCCTCTGGTGTATATTCCCGCGAAGAGCGGCAAGACAGTACAGGAGCAGACCGCGAGAATGCAACCCGATGCCGAAGCCACTCCGTACGCCAGCCATTTTTTCGCCTGCGCGCCGAAGTATTTCATCACGCTCGCCTGGCTCACGAAAACGGCAATGCCGCCAGCGATGAAAAGCGCGGGTACGAGGCACAGAACTACGTGTTGGCGCGCGTAATCCTGCGCCATCGTGAAAGCCTCGAGAATAGATCGCTGCACGGCGTTGTTTCCGAACGGTGCGAAGTAAAAGGCGGCAAACACCGCCAGCATGAGGAGAAGAATTTTCCAGTCTTTCACGATTGGCCTTTTGTGGCGCGGCACTATTTGGTCGTTTCGCCAAATATAACAGCCGAAAAACGGGACCAGTTTCCTACGTTTCCACAGCCCGACTCTTTTCCTCGACGACTGCCTCGATGCAGTCGAAGAATCTGAGTATGCAGGGGCAGCGGAGGCGATAAAACACCTGGAGCCCCCGCTTGTCGTCGAGGAGAATTCCCGCCCTCTTGAGGACAGAGAGATGCTTCGAGACGGTCGAGATGTCAGCTCCGACCAGCTCGGTTAACTCGCAAACGCACCGCTCGCCCTTCGCCAGCTCGTCCACAATCAGTAATCGGCTGGGATGCGCCAGAGCTTTGACGACGCCTGCGCGAATGTCATATATCCCACGGCTTGCTGTCTTCATCGGCGGAGTTTCCATTGTCTGGCACCTATTTTTTTCTCTATTTGGCAATATCGCCAACAACTTGTCAACCTATTTTTGCATCCCTGTCGCCCTCTCTTGCTTTTGCGAGGGCATGTGCCTAAAATTCCCATGAAGGTTGCGGAGCACCCCACTCCGGCGGCAGCTCCAAGCCATTCCTGTCCGAACGAAAGAATTGGACTTGCCCGCAGAGCGAAATGTTTCCGATGGAAGCCTCGCTAAAGGGAAGAAAAGTAGCAATCACGTCCGGCCCGACTCGCGCCTGGATTGACGAAGTCCGGTTCATCTCGAACCGCTCGAGCGGCGCCCTCGGAGTCGCCATCGCAAATGCGTGCCTCCGAGAAGGGGCGGAGGTTACTCTCTTCCACGGAGCGGGAAGCCTTCTTCCGCGACCGAGCCCCGCACTGCGGGTCATCGAGACCGAGACCGTCCTCGACCTGGTGAGCGAACTGATACCGAGGCTCCAGGAATATCGGTACGATGTTTTTTTCCATGCCATGGCGGTCCTCGACTACATGCCCGATGACGAATTCCGGGGCAAAATCCCCTCGAACAAACGGACCCTCACTGTTCGGATGTCGAAGACGCCGAAGGTCATCAACGTCATCAAGAAGGTTTCCCCCGAAACGATTCTCGTCGGCTTCAAGCTGGAGGTCGGCGTCACCAAAGATGAGCTGGCGGAGCGGGCGAGAAAGATGATGAAATCGTCGAAAGCGGATTTTGTTTTTGCGAACGACCTCCGGAGCTTCAGAATGGGGCAACATGCGGGATATTTGTTGGACCGAGAAGGATGCTTTCAAGGCCCCTTCGAGGGCAAGCGAAAGATCGCGAAAGTCCTCGTCGAGGCAGTGAAGAAAAAGCTGAGCGGGGCCGCGTCCGCACGAGAGGCGTGACCCCTCCAGCCGGAACGAATCCTATGAAGCCGCTGAAACCGATCCGACGTTTCGACGTATTTGCGGAGTTCAGCCGATTGGAGAGGCTGGAAGACGGCATGCCGCCGGATGAGGCGAAGGGCTACGGCATTTGGGTCGCCAAGGTCGTCGCAGCGAAGAAATTCGGAAAGCTCCCCCGAGAGCCAAAGCCCGTCTCCATCGAAGAACGCCGAGAGAGACTGATGAGAAAGTGGCGTGTCCTCGACGGTGTAGAACAAACCGACTCCCTCTTCGAGAAGGAAATCATCAGCCGCATGGGAAGGGAGTTTTACGAAAGCGTCTTTTCGCCAGCGATTCAGAAAGCTCGTCAGGAGGGCAAAGAATATCGCGCGGTCCGCGACAGCATCCGAAAGGACTGGAAACCCTGACGCCAGCGACTTCCCCTGAGGTGACTAAGAACAAGCCTGCCGCCGTCTGACCCCGGGTTGAGGCGGCTTCGCAGAGGAATCACGCGTTTCGACATACGTTTGACACGCGGCGGCTCAGGACGTATTATGCAAGCATTGTTTTTCTGAGTGTGGGACAATCCCGGACCTTCGCGGGATAACGCTCGACCGACGGAGTGGTCAAATGTCAGATGGTTTCTATCGTCGTTCACCTCTCTGGAGGCTTCTCTTCTTTGGCCTGCCGATAGCCGCTTTCGTGTTCATGCTTATCGAGGTAAGCGGCTGGGACTTGCCGCGAGGGGGGCCCGTCGCCTCGAACGAGCGCGAGTTTACGAGAGGGTATCAGACAACGACACTCGTGCTTGCAGCAATTGCGGTAATCCCGTACCTGTGGCTTCTGCTGCGGTTCGGCGACCGCCTGCGGTTGACGGAGGAATTCATTCAGCAGAGAAGATTCCTCACGAATCGAACCCTCCGCTGGGAGGACGTGATCGAGTACGAAAGTTTCCCGAACTACATCCACCTGTCGCCGACAGACGAATCGCTGGGAATCTATATTGACTATTTCATGACGTTCAACAGGCACCAGCAGCTCACACGCCTGATTCGGCAAAAATGTACGGAGTACGCCGCCAACATGAGCGGTCGTCGCCGGATGGGACGGCTTGTGGTCTGCGACTTCGGGCTGGCGCCCACGATCCTCTTCGTGGTCTCCTCCGCCCTGCTTCTCTCTTTTCTGCGGCAGAGAATCGTGCTCCTCGGAGTCCTTTCGGGAGTTGTTCTGACGCTGCTCAGCGCATGGGTGTGGATAACGACCCGCCGCGCCCCCGACCGAGGAAAACCCGGCATGTTCATCTACCTGACGATCTTCATGTTGCTGCTCATCCTCCCCCCGGCTTACTTCGCCCAGGGAATTACGAACACGGGATTGAAGACCGTCGGGGTGTTCGGGCTTTTGTACGTCGTGGGACTCATGGGCGGAAGTGGAATCCTCGCGTCCCTCCTCCCGAACCGAAAGAGAAGATAGGCAGCCAAGAACCCCTTTCCTCGAACGCGTCATCCCCAACCCGCTCTTGCCGAGGCGCCCATCAACGAGTGGGGAGCTTCCGAAAGAGGAGGTGAGTGGGCGCCGGATCTACGATTAGAAGGTCTCCCGGAGCGAGTTGGAGGGCGCCGGCTTCCCCCGTCGCTGGGTTCCCGCTGTGCAAAGTCTCGCCTCCGCCAATCCCTTTCACGAGAAAATAGAAGGAGGGGCGTTCCTCCCCTTGTCCCGCTGCTTGCTCAACTGCCTGTTTGACCGACAATCCGGGCGTGGCCTGTATCGCTCCCGAAAGGCCCTTCTTCCGCCAGTCCATCACGTATTCCCCGCGGGCCACAAGGGACTCGTACGTGGTTCGTTCGAACCAGATAGCCCTCTGCTTGTACGTAGCCTTGTCCTGAAAGACGAGATGGAGCATTTGAACGTCTTGCCTGTGGGGCATTTCAGCGCAGCCGAGGAGCAGGAAAAAGCAGGCGAGGTTGCCAAGAGCCGCAAGCCGTTTCAAGTTCAAGTGTCCTCCGTCGAGAGCGGAGCGAGCGATTGTTGGCATTGAGAGAATAAAAAAAAGAGCCACCCATCGGGGCATGGGTGGCCCTAGCTCCTAGTAGGCAGCTCGACTACCTGCAGAGCAGGTTCGTAGCTTTGCGCGCCTGCCTCACAGCAGGGTTGCCTTTTTCTACTATGCGCGTTGCCGTTTGAACGAGGTAACGGGGATCTTTTGTTGGAATGCGGCAACACTGAAGAATGGAACATGTTGCGTGCCAACTGATTCCTCCTCATTGCCAACGACATAAGTAACGTCAGTACAGTACATTATGCTGTCGCTGTGCCCGTGAGACCAACCACCACCTCGAATCGCCTTCTCAGATATGTCAAGGAGACTGGACAGTATTATCACAAGTGATAAAAATCGCCCGCGTGGCCGTTCCGCAAATCGTTGCCATTCGACCTTAATTTCTTTCGGGCGAGCGCGAACTTCCCCGCCTGGACTTTCGGCTCATCTGCTCCCGGTGCCCGGCTTGCCATTTTTCGGCTTCTCAGCCCGATAAACCTCCACCTCGGGGTATCGTACGGTCCAGAGAAACCACGCGCCAAAAGAGTACCGAATCTCCCCGCCTTGTTCATCGGTGGGGTAGGGGGGCCCGGGCTCAGGTCTCTTAATTACGACCTTCTGCCCGGCGAACGTATCCTCGATTCCCCCCTGCACCTTTCCTATCACGGAAAACGGGTACACCTTCGCTTTGCCGTTTCGCTCCAGAGCGATGACCGGCTCACTCCACCGGAAGGGGCTTTCTTTGCCCCCCCATCCCTCGGCAGGCAGGGGCAACTCCTGCATCCCATAATAAGCGTCGTAAGGATTCTGAGCGGCATATTTGCCCCGGAACGGCGTGTCCAGCGAGAGAATGGTGGTTACGGGGTGGCGCTCTTTCCAGACCTTCCAGGAGACAAGGAGAAAAGCGCGGTCGCCGAGAGTCGTCCCGTTCAGCTTCCCGGCTATACATCTTCCTTCCGGGGGCCACCAAACGCTTCCTGTATCGCCATCGCAGAGCAGAAGCCCTCCTTTATAAATGAGGCCCAGGTTGTGAAAGGTAAGCGCTTGCTGGGGTCCATCGCTCCCCCTGACGCCTCGGTCAAAGACTTTGGCGGTCATGGTGAGCGGGTCCCAGACGATGGCGATTTCCCTTCCCGCGCACACGTCGTTCAAGACCACGTGATAATTGAGCATTCTGACGGGATAGGCTCTGCTCTCGCCTTCCACGCTGACTCCCAAAACGCCGTCCTCGTCAGGGATGGCCGCCTCCTGGGCTGGGACGGACTGCAATTCTGCCAGTTCAGGAAAACTCTCGGGATTCAGATTGACGAGGAGTATCTCCCCCAAATCCACCGACGACTGCGTCACATCGAAATCCTTCTTCAGGAAAGGGGACTTGAGATAAGGGTTGCCGTCCCGAACGTACGTTTCTGCGGGGGAAGTCTCCGGCGGCTTCACTTCCTCCTCGTGGGCGTGATGGTGACCGAGCTTCTCGAACTGCTCCGGGTGTCGAAACCAGTCCGTGAACTGAAGAGCTATCCCCACAGCAAGGGCGAGGATTGCCAACCCGCCGATGCAGTAGCCAACAATCAGCATTTTCGTGCGTCGCAGCATCGCTTCACTCCGCCGTAGTCGCTCTGTCCGTCATTCGCAAAACGACCTTCTCGACAACGAGCCGAGGAAAAGCATCTCGCACCGTGCCTCCGAGCGTACATTTTCATTATAGCCAGAGCGACCCTGAATCACCGCGGCTTTTCGCAATTGCCCGGTCAGCTGCCTCCTGAAAACGCCCGGTCGCAGGTCAGACCAAGTCCAAAGCGCGCGCCACTGACCTCAGGTCTGACACCACATGATCGGGCTTGATTTCGCAACCCGCGAGGCGCCCCGGATTGTACCACACCGTCGTCATTCCCAGGGACGCCGCACCGCCAATATCATCCTGAAGGTTGTCCCCCACCATCGCCGAACTCTCTGGCTTGGCGTTCAAAAGCCCCAAGATGGCCCGGAAAATCAAGTCGCTCGGCTTTCGGTATCCCACGTCCGACGAGCAAAGCACCCCGTCAAAGAACCCGTGAATCCCAAGGTGTTTCAATCCAAGCTCCACAGACTTGCCGGAAAGAATGGTATTAGAGAGAAGTCCAACCTTGATGTTTTTCCCCCGCAAGTCCCGGAGGCACTCAACGGCGCCGTCCTCGAGTCGCGGCCTGTATTCCCGAAGCCAGCAGCCGAAGGCAATCTCATCGAGGTCTCCATCGAAGCGGATGCCCAGGCAAAATTGGAGGAGATGGAGGTACTGCGTCAACTTGAAATCGAGACCGCTGTACTGCCTGCGCTCGAGCATGTCGGGAAAGACCTTCTCATCAAACTCCCGAAGCTCTTTCTCCCCAACACCGCTTGGAACAACAGCACGAGAAAGAAGAAAACGCATCCCTTCCTCGAGGTCGAAGCCCTCTTCCCTGATGATTGTGCTTCCGAAATCGAAAATGACCGTTGAGATTGCCATTCTCATGCCCTACCGCTCTGCCGTTCAGCGGACCACTGCGTGCTCCGATTCGTAGATTTGGTGACGTATTGTTGGATAGGACTACCGGATAAACGGATGTTGGGCAGATCATCTCGTGTGCGCTGAAGTCGTCGTGCCTTCGCCTCGTAGTCTCCAAATCCTGTTCATCCTGTCCATCCTGTCCAAAAACAACCGGTAAGTTCTCAATACGTCATCGTACTTGTGAAATCATGCACCAAGGCGCCTGCGGCTTGAACCGGAACTCGCCCCGCGCCTGCCGTATTCCGGCAATATCCCGCCGGATTCACGACACGCCGATTCCAGCAGCCGGCGCCACGCCGAGGCACGGTTCCATCGCATCCGGCGAACCCGAAACCAAAACCACCTCTCACCGCTTATGAATCCATTATATCACCCTGCGGCTCGGTCCGCCACACGGAGTCGGCTCTCTATTCGTGCGCGAGGCCGCCGATGCCAAGTAAACCACCTACTATCGCTATCCGTTAAAGGCAAGAATAAAAGAAGCCGTTCCCGTAAGGTCTCGGCCATGGGTGGCGAAGACCATCGGCGCTCCCAAGTGTCCCTGGGACAGGGATGCAGCCGCAGAGCACGCCGAGAACGCAGAGAGGCTAAACCCACGCCCCTGCGCCCTCTATCCTCCAAACCGGCGTTGTGGGGCCGCGGGGTGTGGCTACTGTTGAGGGCTGGGAACGGGGTGAACCCCATGGGTTCGAGAAGCCCGGCTAAAGCCGGCTGCGAGAGGAAGGTTGCGGGGGGAACGCGGACCACGGGCTGAAGCCCGTGCCTAATGGCGCCGATGGCGCCACTAACGGCCGGCAGCCGTAGCCCGGGGGGACTGGTCTCGTGGCGCCAGCATGCCGCTGGCGCATCACGCGATGGCTGGCTGATCCCCAACTGAAGTGTAACGATGCCGCCACTGTTTTCATGGTCCCGTGGTCGAGGAAGTTCGTGAGGGACTGCGGTGAGTCCCTCCCGAAAGTGAGGTGTTACGAGCGAGGGTAACCCCGCACGTTCGGGCAGGGGGGGCATCGCCCCGGATGACAGAAGTGGAGGTTTCGTTGTGGGATGGGCATCTTGCCCATGATTCTCCACGGGCCACGCCAAAAGCGTGGCGCCACTTTCCTTCTGACCCGGCTTCCGCTCTGGGGCTTCGTTGTCCGCCCAAGGCTGAGGGATTACGACGGAGGCGAGATTCTTGTTGACGGCGGAATGGACTCCGTGTTTGAAGGTGGCTGCAGGCGCGAAAATGCAGCGGAGGAAGACCAAAAGAGAAAAACGGCAATCCGATTTGGAAAGGAGAAAGTCCCAATGAAAACCACGTGGAAGATTCTGGTCGCGATTGTGATGGCGGCGAGCTTGTTGACGGTCGCGGCCGAAGAAAAGGCCAGCGAGCCGAAAGCACAGGTGGGTGGGGGCGCCCAGGTCGTCCAGCAAGCGACGGAAAGCCAGCCAGCGGGTATGGAAGGGCCGCCGCGAGGTATGCCGCGCGGTCGAGGCCGGCCCGGGAGAGGGGGGCCCAGTACGTCGCCCGTAGAGACTCGGACGATACCGAAGTCGGATGCCGAGAAGAAAATCCTCGCCGTGCTCGAGGATATGTACCAGAATCAGTCAAGAGGCATGATGAACGTCTCGCCGGAGGACGGCAGGGTGCTGAGGCTCCTCACGGAGACGGTAGGCGCCAAGCACGTTGTGGAGGTCGGCACCTCGAACGGCTACTCGGGCATCTGGTTTTGCCTGGCGCTGCGGACTACGGGGGGCAAGCTGACGACACACGAAATTGACCGGAATCGCGCGTCTCTGGCCCGGGAGAACTTCAAGCGAGCGGGCGCGGACCCAATCGTGACGCTCGTGGAGGGCAACGCCCACGAGACGGTGAAGAACCTCAAGGAGCCGATTGACGTCCTGTTCCTCGACGCCGACAAGGAAGGCTACTTCGACTACTTCAATAAGCTCCTGCCGCTGGTACGTCCGGGGGGACTCATCCTGGCCCATAACACCAGTATGGCGGGGGGCATGCAGGATTACCTCAAGGCCATCACCACGAGTGCGGACCTGGAAACGATTTTCGTGCGTGAGAGCGGCGCCGGCATCAGCGTCACGCTCAAGAAACGTTGATGGCGTCGAAGCGGCAACGGAGAAGCAGGAGAGCTGACCCCCGCGTGCATCCAAACAGGCCAATGCCGCGAAGCGTTTGAATGCCGAGACCGCGGCTTGCGGCTCAGCGAGTCGAGTGGCTTCCGCAAGACCCCGTTGTAAGGAAGAGGGAGATGGAACAAGGCAGAGACTGCGAATTTCACAGAGTGCTTGGTTTGTGGAGTGCAAGCGCGCTGATTGCTGGCTGCATGATCGGCACCGGGATTTTCTTTTTTGTGTCCGAGGTGGCCCTTCGTTTGCCGAGCCGCGCCTGGATTCTGAGCGCGTGGATTATCGGGGCGGCCATCGCCGCTTGCGGCGCCCTTTCCCTGTCCGAACTCGCCGCCGCCTACCCGCACACGGGAGGCATCTATGTGTTTCTACGCCGCGCGTACGGGCCGCTGGTGAGTTTCCTGTATTCCTGGGCCAAGTTTCTGATAACGCAGGTGGGCACCTTGGCGATTTTGGCCGTTGCCTTCTCCAGCTTTTGCGCCGATTTCCTGGAGCTGGACCTCAAAGGGTCACCGTGGATGACGAAGACTATCGCGGTCACCGTCGTGGCACTGGTGATGGCAGTCAATATAGCAGGGCTTCGCTCAGGGGCGACGGTCCAGAACCTCTTGACCGCAGCGAAGATATTCTGCCTGGTCGCTATTGTTGGAGTCGGAGCGACGTTCGCAATGGGACTTCTTGACTTGCACCCGGTCGCCATTAAACCGGCGCAGCAGCAGGGCGGCTCGCTTTTGCTGTTGTTTGGCGCGGCACTGATTCCGGTCATGTGGACCTTTGGAGGCTGGGAGGAATCCCCGTTCGTGGCCGAGGAGGTCATCAATCCCGAGAGGAACCTGCCGCGCTCCATTCTTGGGGGTCTATGGACGGTGGCCCTCCTCTACGTCATGGTCAACGCCGCCTATCTGGCAATTCTCTCGCCTTCCGAGATAGCCAGCACTGCTGGGGTGACGGCTACTGTGGCCATGGACCGAGCATTGGGCTCCGGAGCACGCAAGGTCCTCGATCTCGCTCTGATGATCTCGACGTTCGGCGCCGCGAATGGCTACGCTCTCACGGGCGGGCGGATCGCGTACGCGACAGGGCGCGACCAGGCTTTATTCCGCTGGTTCGCGCGTACACACCCGCGAACCAAGACACCCGTTCGCAGCCTCGCAATCCTGGGAATGCTCGTTGTGGTAGCAATTCTGGCCTTACAAGAACCTTTCAGCCTCCTTCTTTATACCGGGCTGGCTTACTGGGGGTTTGCCGGATTGACGGCCGCCGCGGTCGTGGTCCTGCGAGTGCGCGATCCCCACCGGGAGCGCCCGTTCCGCGTGTGGGGCTACCCCGTGATACCTATCCTCTTTGTCGTGGCTTCGTTGGGGATGTGCGCCTCGGTGGTCCGCGCCGATTTGCACAACCATACACAAAACGCTGTCGCCACGGTTGTCATCCTGGCGGTCGGCGCCGTAGTGTACGCCGTTCAGGTCGCTACTTTTCGCAAGCGGCCTTGATCGCCTCCGCGAGCACGTGTATGTCCCTTGCAGGTGGGCAGACAGATAGTTTCTCCCGCCGGAGACCTCGCGGTCATCCGGTGGTCCGGATGTTCTTCCTGGGCGCCGGACTGTCCGTGTTCGTGCTCAGGCGAAAAGAGCTCCAGACTCCGCGCCCTTATCGGGTCAGCGGCCACCCCATCACGACGGTTATGTTTTGCGCCTGTGGTGTTTTCATGGCCTGTAGCTCCATCTCGTACGCCCTCGCAACAGAGCCCATCGCCCTGCTCGTCTCGTCCGGCATCCTGCTGGCCGGGGCGCTTGTTTACTGGCTTACCGAAAGCTGTTACCTTCTTTCTCCGCACGAAGGCACAACGACCAAAAAGCCGAACCCGGAGGACCTCCTGCTATGACAACGCGAATGCTCCCCATCGTCCTGGCGATTTTCCTGTTCTCTCTTACTTTCTCCCCGCCGGCCGCCACCCAAAGCGAGCCTCCTGCCCCATGGGAACTCGCCCTCAAGAACAGGGACACGTTTCGGTTTTCGACGCTCTTCACCGCCCAGAACGTTCGCCAATATCTTTCAGGCGATGAAGGTCTCGAAAAAGCCGTTCGCTGGTGCAAAGAGACTGCCGTGACGAAGGTCTTCATCGAATCCTTCCGCGACGGCTACCGCGCCGACCGCGCTGCCCTCGAAAGGGCAAGAGACCGCTTTCGGAAGGAGGGAATCGAGGCTTCCGGCTGCATCACCACGACGCGTCTTGGCAAAAAGTCGGTCAGCGGTTGGAACGAGATCTGTTGCTACACCGATCTCCCGACTCAGGAGAGGCTTCAGAGCGAATTCGAGTACGCCGCCAGCATGTTCGACGAGATTATGATTGACGACTTCCTCTTCACGGATTGCCAGTGCGAGCAATGTGAGAAAGCGAGAGGGACTCGCTCGTGGGCGGACTTTCGCTGTGACCTGATGCTCGATGTGTCGCGAAAGAGGATTCTCGCTGCCGCGAAGAAAGTCAACCCGAAGGCGAAAATCATCATCAAATATCCCCAGTGGTACGACAAATTTCACGAGAGGGGTTACGACGTTGTCCGACAAACCGCGGACTTCGATTTAATCTGGGTTGGGACGGAATCGCGCGACCCGGAGAATGGTCGCTGGGGACGAAAAGCACAATACGAGTCCTACTTCATCATGCAGTGGCTCGGAAAAATCGGCAAGGAAAAAACCGGCGGCGGATGGTTTGACCCCTACGGAACAAGCCCCCCGACGTATGTCGAGCAAGCTCGCCAGACCATCTTAGGCCAGGCAAGGAATGCGCTCCTATTCTGCTATGGCTCCCTTCAGGATAGAGGAGGGGCAGCGAACGTCGCTCGCTTTCGAGAGGAAATCCCCGCGCTTTTTCAACTCGCCAACCTCGTCCACGGCAAATCCATCGTCGGCATTCACGCCCCGAAGCCGCCAGGCAGCCCTGCGAAGAGAGAAGAATACATCTTCGATTTCGTGGGGATGCTCGGTTTGCCGCTCGTCCCCGCAGCGGAAATTGACCCGGACGCCAAAGCCGCCTTCTTCTCCCAGCACGCACTCGCTGATCCCGCCTTCAGCGCCAAGCTCGATCAGATGCTGCGCGCCGGAAAGCCCGTGCTCATGACGAGTCATTTGGCAGAAGACCATTTTGCCGACCCCATCTTCGCCGAAGGCAAGCACTCGAGTCCCCGGAACCTGTACGTCCTCAAAGTGGGCGATGAGCCGCGCGACCTCTACAAGCTGACGTGCGAAGAGCTCGATGGTCTTCGCAAGCCGCTCCTCGCCCCCTTCGGCATCGAATTCTCCGCCCCCTCCAAAGTCGCCCTCTATCTTTACTCCGACGACCTCGTCGTCATCGAGAACTTCAACGACGCCCCCGCCGAAGTGACCTTCACCAAAAAAGGTCCCTATATCTTCTGCGTCATTCCCCTCAAACCCATGGACGACGGCGTCTCCTGCGAGCTAAAGGGCCTCACTGTCCGCGCAACGATCCCTCCGCGCTCCCTCCTCGCCCTCACTGCGCAAAACGAACGCCGCTGAACAGATCAGGCCCGCTCGTCCCCGCCCGACAGACGAGCGCGGTGGAACTCTCTTTCCCGGCGGGTCCGGGCTGGCTCCCCGGAGACTGGTGTCTTCGTGCCTTTGTGGTCCCCATGGCGATCTCACCACCAAGGCACAAAGGCACAACCTGCCGGAACGACTACTTTGGTCCCAGCGACAAGTCACTAACCTGACTTCCGCACTTTGTAGTGAGTCATAGAGGAGAAGCTCCGTTTTTCAGTCA
>CAZFAP010000111.1:0-16615 GCA_964516325.1 uncultured Verrucomicrobiota bacterium | reverse complement strand
TCCAGGCGGAAAGCGCGGACGCCGTTGACCCGCAACTCAAGGGCCTGGTTATCGCCGGTGCCAAGGAAGTTGGCGCCGGAGGTCCCAGTGTTCCCGGTCAGCAACCAGGATGCGCCGCCGCTGTCGTTATCAACTCCGTCTGCAAATCCGGCCGGGATGGACGTGATGCTTCCCCAGGGGAGACTTGTTGTCTTGTCGTGGTTGAGGGGATTGGTATCCGCCCTCGCCCCCATGGCGGCGACTGCCTCAGCGTCCGTATATCTCGCGTGGTGCGCATCGGCGATGGCCGCATGAGCCGCTATGTTGGCTTCTTTCTCGGTGTCCCTCGTTATCGCTTCGTCAATCCGCTCTTCTGAGACGGTGCCCTCTTTGATATCGCTGCCCGAATGAGAGTGCTCTGACGGCGCGAAATCCTTCTTTTCTTTGCCATCGAGCAGCCGGCTGTTCTCGGACTTAACGGCGTACGGCCCCGAGGCTATCCTATGCCTCGGCGATAGCGTTTCGCTCCCGACCTGGATTTCCAACCACCTGTCTGCCCCCTCAAAGACGGAAGGATCGAGGGCATTGCCAGTCCCCGAACCGAGAATGACGCTGAATATCCCGTTTGCGACCCGCACGGGATTTCCGTTCGCGGTCGAGTGGGTGCCAGTCCAGAGCATCTTCCCGCCGCCCGGCACGTCGTAGATTCGGAAGACCATGTCGTAGTCGCCGTCCGGGACAGGGTCGCCCGTCGTCGGAGACCTGAGTTTCCCCTGATAATTGATGAGCATCGGCGCGGCGGTTTGAGCGGTTGCCAAAAGAGGAAGAACGAGGACAAGAGCGAGTGACACAAGGAAGCACCGAGGCGCGTTAAACGTTTTCATTTCTGACCCCCCTTCGCTTTTGGTTGTTCTACGTGTGACCCGATTTGTGTTCCTGCGCGCAGCAAAGTACACTGGCTGCGGGCGACCTGTCAACGACAAATACCGACGGTCGCCGATGTCTTATCGCTCCTCACTCAGCCTCTCGAAGAGCTTTTCGAGCGCCGACAGCCGCTCCTGCAAGTTAGCGTTCTGCTTTTTGATCGCCGTAATTTCTGCATCCTTCTCGCGGAGCATCTCGTGAAGCCCCTGGATGGCGGCGAGGGCCACGCCGTCAGCGTCAACGGTGCTGATGTGCTTGTCGTCCTCACCGAGGGCGAAAGCTGCGTAGAAGTCCTGAGCCATGGGCCCCATGTGGGGCATCGAATAATCTTGCGCCTTGTAGTTCCAGACGGTTATGGGCACAGCCACCAGCTTCGCAAGAACTTCTCTTGCGCTTGCGGGAGAAAAGTTGTCTTTAAGGGTCCGGTCGCTTATGCTTGACCATGACCCACCGCCAGCGGCGAGGCTGACTCCCGCGGTGGGGCTGCCGCTGCCGTCAATAGCCGAAACGAACCTTGCTCCGCCGGTGCAGCGGGCGCTGAACTCGTTATTGGCGGTCGAGGAAAAGTCGAGGTCGTTCGAGTCAGCCCAAGCGAAGGCACCCACGTGGACCGCCTTTGCCTTGCGCCCGGCGGCGAAGCTATCATCACCTCCAGCGGTGTTCCACCTGCCCCCGCCGACAGTCGCAAACTGCCCGCTGGCGGTGTTCTGCGTGCCCCCGCCGACGGCCGCGTAGTCCCCGCTGGCGGTGTTCTGCGTGCCCCCGCCGACGGTCGCGTTCGAGCCGCTGGCGGTGTTTCCCCCGCCCCCGCCGACTGTGGCGAAGACACCGCTGGCGGTGTTCTGAAGGCCCCCGGCAACCGTGGCGTAGCGTTTATTCGCCGTGCCCCCCGCGCTGTCCCCGGCCTGATTACCTCCTCCGCCTCCGACTGTGCCGTAATCGTCGGTCACCAAATTTGTATTGATGCTCAGGCCCCCGCCGGCGATGGTGGCCCCGACGGCGCCCGCGGTGACAGCATTGCCGGCATAACCCGCGATGATGTTGGTGCTTGTCGCGTTGGGTTCCAAGCGAAGGGCGCGGACACTGTTGACCCGCAGGTCCAGGGGTTGGCTGTCCGTTGTGCCAAGGAAGTTGGTTCCGGAGGTGCCGGTGTTGCCGGTGAGGGTCCAGTATGTTGCATCGTGATTGTGGTCGGAACGGGCCAGTGTTGGCGCCGCGCCTGTGCCCCCAAACACTGCCGACAGGGCAACATCGCCGCTGGCGCCTCCGCCTGTCAGACCCGCCCCGGCGGTGACGCCCGTTATGTCTCCGCCGCTGTCATTGTCAATCCCGTCGGCGAACCCAGCCGGAACCGATGTGATGCTCGTCCAGGCAAGGCTTGTCGTCTTGTCGTGATTGAGAGGATTGGTGTCGGCTTTCGCCCCCATCGCTGCGACCGCCTCTACGTCCGTATATCGCGCGTGATGAGCGTTGGAGATGGCGGCATGAGCCGTTATGGCGGCGTCTTTCTCGGTATCCCTGGTTATGAGCGGGTCAATACGCGCTTCTGCGACGGTGCCCGAAGTAATGTCGCTGCCCAAATGAGGATGCGTTGACCCCGCAAACTCCGAGGCTTGCTTGCCACCGAGCAGCCGGCTGTTCTCGGAGACCAAGGAGTACGAGACCGACGTTATCCTCTGCCTCGGCGACAGGGTCTCGGCTCCTACCCTTATCTCCAGCCACCTGTCTGCTCCATTGAAGATTGAACTGCTCAGCTCGTTGCCGGTCCCGGATCCCAGGATGACGCTCAATATTCCGCGCGTGACCTGGACCGGATTGCCATTGAGGCTCGAATACGTCCCTTCCCAGAGAGGCGCGCCGCCCAATTCGAGATCGTATATCCTGAAAAGCATCTCGTAAGACCCGTCCGGCACAGGCTCGCCCGTGCTTGGCGACCTCAGCTCTCCCTGGTAGTTGATCAGCATCGGAACCGCGTTTTGAGCCGCTGTCCGGTCGCAGAGGAGTGCGATAGTCGCCGCAACAACAAGAACGCCTGCTAACAAATCCCTCGCTTTCATCCGGACCCTCCTTTCCCCGCCGTTTCTTTGGTCAGTATTTGATGTAATGCCCTACAAGCGCGCCATTGGCGTATTGGAGCCAGACCGAGCACCAGCCCCCCTGAGCATCCGCTTGCCCGAAATGAATTTCGAAGCCGTAGTCGTTGTTGTTCGTGCCGGAAATGATTGCCACGTTGGACGTCCCGGTAGCCGTGGCCCCCGAGTTGCCGGAAGTGGTTGCCCCCTTCTGTGCTTGCCACCAGTAATCGAGCCAATCCCCGGAGGTGTTGGTAAGCTCGATCTCGCTATTTGTGGCGTCCCAGGACAGTACTCTGGTTCCACCGTCGGTGGAAAGGATGGTGCCACTGGTGGTGAGGTAGATTTTGCCCATGGTCACCCCGCCGAGGGTAGCGGTTCCGACGACGGTGAGGTCACCCGCCACTCTGGCATTCCCGTTGACGTCTAATTTCTCCTGGGGACTCGTCGTGCCGACGCCGACGTTTCCGGTGTCGCTTCGCACGGTCAAATCCCAGCGGCTGTTAGGATAATTGATGATGTGGAAATGATTGTTCCCGGTATTTGTCTTCCCTACGCCCCAATACCATGTGCCGCCGATCGAGACGACGTACCGGGAGGTTGAACCGCTCGTGTCATTCGTGATGACGTCTCCCTGATTGAGGATCACGCTGTTCGCCCCCGGGTTTGTGGAGACGTGGAGGGACGCTGTTGGGCTCGTCGTGCCGATGCCTATCCTGCCGGTCGTTACGATATTCTGCGAGCCGAAGTCGGGGCTGATCTTAGTGCCCGCGATGGCGGCCGCGGCATTCACGTCGGCGTTCGCGACCTCGCCGTCCGTGATCATCGCCGATGTCACGCTATCGGCTTGTGCTTCGTTGACGTAAGCGGCGTCGTGGTCGTGGTCCGAGCGGGAAACGGTCGTTGCTGAGCCGCTCCCACCGAACTCCGCGCTGAACGCCGTCCCGGTGAGGTCAAGCCCGTCGCCCGCCGAGTAGGTTGTGTCGTTGTCCACATTGTCGGCAAATCCGACAGGAATAGCCGTGATGCTCCCCCAGGGAAGACTCGTGGTCTTATCGTGGTTGAGGGGATTGCTGTCAGCCTTGGCGCCCATGGCGGCGACCGCTTCGGCATCGGTGTATTTGGTGTGATGGGCACTTGCGTTTCCCGCATGAGCAGCGATGTCTGAATCAATTTCCGCCGATTCCTCGAGCGTTGCGCTCTCCACGCCGTCAATTCTGTCTGCGTCGAGAGTACTGCCTGTCCCGTCATTTGCCAGGACGGTCGGCATGATTTCGGAATCTCGGGCGATGGCTGCGGGGATTTGGGAGTCATTTGCCGCACCGGTCAGCTCAGAAAAGCTCATGGTCTTGTCGTGATTCAGGGGGTTTGTGTTGGACTTTGGTCCCATCGCGGCGACTGCCTCCGTGTCCGTGTACCTGGTGTGATGAGCCGCTGCAACGGCCGTGTGAGCGGCGATGTCCGAATCAATCTCCGCCGACTCTTCAAGAGCGGCCGATTCTGCGCCGTCCAGCTTGTCCGCGTCGAGTCCGCTGCCGGCGCCATCGTTCGCCAGGGCAGTCGGCATAATCTCGGAATCGCGGGCGATTGCACCGGGGATCTGAGCGTCGCTTGCCGCATCGGTCAGCTCTGCGAAGCTCGTCGTCTTTGTGTGGTGCGCAGCAGCAACCGCCGTGTGAGCGGCGATGTCGGCGTCGAGCTCGCTGTCCCTCGTTATCGTCGGATCAATCCTCGCCTCCGAAACGGCGCCCGAAGTTATTTCGTCGCCCGAATGAGGATGCGAGGCCGCGGCAAAATCGCTGACCTCTTTTCCTCCCAGAAGGCGGCTATCCTCCGCAGCGATGGAATAGGCGACAGACGTAATCTTCTGCCTCGGGGTCAACGTCTCCAGGCCGACTCGTATTTCGAGCCACCTATCGGCTGCGTTGAAGATTGATGTATCAAGCACATTGCCCTCCCCGGAACCGAGGATGGCGTGAAATATCCCGTCTGTGACCTGGACAGGGTTGCCGTTCAGAGTTGAATGGGCGCCCTGCCAGAGACGCGTCCCGCCGGACTCCGCGTCGTAGATTCGGAAGAGCATCTCGTAGCTGCCATCGGGCACAGGCTCGCCCGTTGTGGGCGACCTCAACTCTCCCTGGTAGTTTATGAGGAGAGGAACGGCATTCTGGGGGGAAGCGGTGATGCCAATTGCGGTGAAGAACGTGATTGCGATAAGATGTACCAAGCAGGTCGAAGTTCTCATCCTAGTTCTCCCTTTCCTGGTTTGATTTCCCAGTTACTATTCCTTTCAGACGCACTTCATCCTCAGTCTACCATATCACGCCGCCTTCGAAACTTCCGTTTTTGGCGGCAAGCCGGGTTTTCCTGCGTGTTCGCCGGCCATCCTGAATGAGAGCAGGGTCCGACTGTCTGAGAGGTGCGATAACGCCCGAGTGTCGCGGGGAAAGACACCTTCCTGAAAGTTCGGCGCACGCGGGGGGATTTTTGGCGTTGATAGGGGAGGCTTTCAGTCGGTATCCTGTGGGGAGATTGATAATGACGCGGTGAGAAGAAAAGCTGATTCCAACGATTCGACGCGACTGCAAAATTCTGGAAACTGAGTTCGCGGGAAAGGAGAGAAGGGAGGCGAAAAATGGCAAGCAGGGTTCTCATTCTGTACCACTCTCGGACGGGAAACACGAAACAAATGGCGGAGCTTGTGGCGGAGGGGGCTAAAAAGGCAGGCGGCGACGTCATTCTGAAGGAGGTCGGGGAAGTCAAAGCGGACGAGTTGCTCGAGTATGATGCGATAGCCATTGGGTCGCCGGTCTATTACGGGTCTATGGCGGCTGAGGTCAAAAAGCTTCTAGATGAGAGTGTCGAGTTTCACGGGCAACTGGAAGGAAAGGTCGGGGCGGCTTTTTCATCGTCGGCGAATATCGGCGGCGGGAATGAGACTACGATTCTCGACATCCTGAACGCGTTTCTGATTCACGGCATGGTTATTCAAGGAATCTCGTCGGGCGACCATTATGGGCCGGTGTCCATCGGCGCCCCCGATGATAGGGTTATGAGGCAGTGTCGGACGCTGGGCAGAAGGGTGGTCGCTCTCGCGGACAGGTTGAAGTAGGAAAGAAGCTCAGCCCCCCGGGGGCACATTGCGGAATCCTTGCGCGGGGACGGTCGCCCCAGGCGCGAAATCATAGCCGGTTCCCTGAAGCGTCCAGCCTGCAATTGGAACATCTGTCGTGCCCCGGTTGTACAACTCGACGTACTCGTAGTCTTCGTCATCGTCGGTGTTGCACACGGGGAGCGTGCAGCATACTAACATAGGCTGACGACGGCGACCGCGATAACGGAGCCTTGATACCGAAATCCAAATGTCATCCGCTTCTTACGGCGTCAAAAGCTCCACTGTGTAGAACCGCCTGGGCGACTGACCGGGAGCGACTCCTCCCATGCCGGGGGAATTCCCCTTATCGGTCCATGTGATTGTCCCGGCTTGCTCGTCAACCAGAACGTCCACGGGCTGGGGCGTGAACGCGGTCCACGAGAGGAGACTTTCCGCCCAGTGGATTCTGTAGGCTTTATCTGGCGAATAGCTCCAGGTTATTTCTAACCAGTCAGTATTGGAACTGCTCGGCGCCAGTTTGCTCACGCCGAAAGAGCTGGATACCGGGTTGGTTTTCGCAATGTACTCGGCGTAATTGGAGGCACCGTCCGAGTCGGTGTCGGCGTCGGGGTCGCAATCTTCCACGGAGCCGAAATAGCTTATCTCCCACACGTCATCAATCGAATCGGCGTCGCTGTCCTGATAGACCGGCTGCACGTGGACGTACGCGATCCGCGTTCTCTTATAAACGCTGCCGCCGTAGAGAGTGAGGCGTCCGTCGGCAACGTCAATTTCCTGGGTCAACGCGAGGAATTGATTCGTGGGCAAGTAAAGCCCAGCCGCGAACCATGTTCCCTCGACGGCAAGGTCATACAGAGAGTCCGCGGCTGCATCGCCGACGCAGGCGGTGACACGGTATCTGGCGGGCGAGGGGAGCGCGATTTCCCAGGCGGAGCCCTCGCCCCCGAATGGAATAATGGTGTCGAGACGCAGGTCGCTCTGGAGGTTTCTCACGAGGGCAAGGTCTGTAATATCAGTTGTCCATCCGTAGCCTCTTCCCTCGTCGAACGGGGCGCCGGCATCCTCGAGATAGCCGGGCGGAACGGGTTGGTCGCCGGGCTGGAAGTTTATCTTCGTTTCGGGAGAAAACAGAAGCTCAATGGTCACCCTTGTATCCGCGGGGATGACGTTAGGGGAGGTGGCTCTATCCGTGACGTTGCTCACGCCAAGCCAGAACAGCGGCGAACCGAGTGCAATCTTGAGAGTGACCGTCAGACCGTCGGCGGAAAGCGCCGCCACGTCTGGGAAATCCTCGCCGCTCAGTGAATAATTGGAGAGCGTTTCTGCGGAGCTTGCCTCGACCGGCTCGCTGAAGACAACCACGAGGTCGCCGGGATGCTCCGCCCCGAAGGTGGCGGAGAGGATGGAGGGGGGCGTCGTGTCAACATTCGTGAAGAAAGAAGTCTCGTTGGACCAGAGGCTCCATCTTGCCTGGTCATCCATGTAGCGGACGTGCCAGAACAATGTCTGGTCTTCGGCAAGCGTGCCAGGGGGGACGGGCACAGAGGTCTTGTTTTCGGTGATCTCGCCCGAATCCCAGACCGGGGTGCTGTACAACCCCTCCTGCGAGCGAACCTGCCACTGGCTGGCGTCGTGGGCGCTCCCTGGGATGCCGGAGAATTCGCTGGCGACGAGCGTGATTGGCTCGGCGATGTACTCGGCGCCGTTGGCGGGAGAAACATTCGTTGGTTGCGCGGGCCCTTCGGTCATGTCAAGCCACTGGTAAAGGAAAGCTCGCCTGGCGACGATGTTGCTCTTGAGGGCGGCGATATGGGAGGCAAGTGAATCGGCCTCCGGCCACCAGAAATCCCGGTCATTGTCTGCGGCGGTTCTAATCAGAGCCTGCATTTGTGCTATCACCGAGAAAAGGTGTGGCTCCGTGAACGTGGTGTCGAGAAGGTAGCGGAGGCGGTCGGCGAAAGCGCCCTGGAGTTCCACGTCGTTCAGGAAACGCGTCCGCATGACGTTGGGGAGATAGAACTCATTTTCGCCGACGATGCCGTTGAGGACGGGGAGGCTCGGGCGCTCCCAGTTGTGCTCGCCGCCCCAGGGCATGAGTTCCCAGAGGTACGTTTCGGTTGTCCCCTTTTTCCCGTAGAACAGATAGTAGTCCCGCGAGGGGCTTACCCAGTCCTGGGCGAGGGCAGCCGAAGCGACGTAACTGGCGAAGAGTTGAACGTTCAGGTTGGCTTCGAAGAAGTCGTTGATTTCCTCGTCGGATGCGTCGCGCAAGCCTTCGATGAGAGAGACCAAAAGGTCGTGGGGCTTGGCCCTGTTAGTCTTCTTATCGTAGGCGAACAGGTACTCGTCGTACGAGGGCAGGACGCTCATGTTGCTCGGCGGCTGCCCCGGATAACCCTGCGCCTGGAAGAGGTCGCCATTAACGTCTCTGAGGTTTCGTTCCAGGTAATCGGTGTCAGGTCGTTCGACGCTCAGCATGAGGCCGTAGTAGGCGCCATTGAGCTGAAGGTGGACGTGCTTCGTCTGGCTATAGGCGCAGCCAGCGAACCGGAAGACCTGCTGGGTGAGTGCTTCCCGAATGCAGGCGCCCCCGCGGAGGCTCGGGTCGTCGTAGTCGCCCCCGAGGAGGATCAAAGACTCCACGCCATCGAGGTCGTCCCAGGGGTCGAACCGTATCCTCCAGTTTTTTTTGTTTGTGGCGATTCTCTCGGAGAAATTTCCATACCAGCGAACGCCCACGTTGTCATATACGACCCCTGCATAGATCAATGTCCCTGGAACGTAGTCATCTCGGGAGCCCAGCTCCTCAAGTCTCTGTAGATTTTCGTCGCTGACGAAGAGGAAGTAGATGGGGACTCGCGACGTGATCTCGTTGTCGTAACAGAAATAGGCGTGGGTGGATTTCATATCGTCGGGGTCGGGGGAGACGCTCACGGCGCCTTGTCCATCCTCGGCGGTGATTCGGAAGCGAACAATGGTGTAGCTTGGCTGTGCCGGGAGTCTCACCCCGAACTCTCCATCGCCCGCGAGACCATCGTTGCTGATGCCATCGTCGGCCATTGGGACGGAAACCCATTCTCCGCCGGTGCTATATTCCAGGGAGACGGATGAGACCGGCCCGTCGTCCACCACTCGGGCGTTTATCCAGGGAGAGGTTTCCGAATTGGGGACGTTCGGAGCGTGAATCACGTGATAAATGAGTGGGGGGAGATTCTCTAAACGGGCGGCGTTCTGTGTGCCGGGGGTAGAGACGAATCCTTTTTCGGACAGGTCGGTGATGGCGCAAATGCCGGCCGAGGCGTAGCTGTTGGCGACCCTTCCGGTGAACCGGGTTTCGCCGCTTATCGGCTTCGCCCAGAATGAGAGAATGTAGTTTTGACTTTCGGAAAGACCTGTGAGTGGGATTCCGATGTAGTTCCGCCACTCGCCTCCGCCGCCGTCGCCGGTGGATAGGACCTTCATGGAAGCCGTTCCGGAATGAGCGGCGGTATCAGTCCTCGTGGAGGAGGAGTGGTTTCCGTATTTGACCCATCCGGCGTCGCCTGCCTCGAAATGTCCGTTTGGGACAAGGTTCGCTGTCGTTCCCTCGCGGACAAGGGCGACGTCGTCAAGTAGGACTTCCCCCTGTCCATCCAGGTAAAAGTAAAGGAAGTCCCCGGTTGGCTTGGCTGGAGCAGTCTCGACGAAAACCCATCTCCGGGTCAGGGTGCTCGAGGCCCAGTTTGCCGGGTCGCTGTTGGGCAGGTTTGGGTTGATGCACTCGATGGAGGGGCCGTGGCCGTCGGCGGGGATGGGCCAGTACCGTTCGTCGCTGTAGGCGACGAAGTCCACCACACGGCCCGTGTTGTCCCTCAGCACAATCGTCTCGCCGGCGTTGTTGAGAGAAGATCCTTCCGCGAAGTCGCCGACGACGTTCTCGATTCCGTAGGTGGACCGGATTCTTTCCTGGTTTTTGCAGACGACCAGATACTCAGAGGCGGCGAGGGGAGTCGGCTGGAGGAACTTGAAGGAGATGCCGTTGGTGAATTCCCAGCCAACAAGGTTCAGGGCGCTGCCCGAATTGTTGTAGAGCTCCACGTACTCGTAATCGTCGTTCGCGGAAGCCGGGTGGTAATGGATTTCACTGATCACAACGCGAGCCGCGGCGCCGTCGGAGAAAAGGGAGTTCTTCTTCCCGGGAGTGCCGTGGTCGCTCGCCGGAACGCTCGCCGCCCACTTCTGGGGGTCGTTGCTTTCGCCGAGAGGGCTGATTCTCTCGATGGACGGGCCGTCGCCGTCGGTCTGAAATGGCCAGGGATAGGCATCGTTGTAGGTCACCTGGTCAATGACGACGTTGGAAGCGTTCAGGAGAGTTACCGTATCGCCGTCATTGCCCAGTCCGAACCTGTCGGCAAAGTTGCCGACCGCGTTAGAGATTCCATAGGTGAAGTAGATGAACCCGACGTTGCTGCAAACGGCGAGGTAATCGCCGGCGCCGATGAACGTGTTGCTGGGGATGACGAAGGGGTCGTTTTGCGGGTTGTCGTCGCGGACTTTCCAGCCGCCGACATTGACCGTGCTATTGCCGGTGTTGTGCAATTCGATCCACTCGTAGTCGTCGTCGTTCCCCTGGGCACTGTCCGGGTTGTACATGATTTCGTTGATAATGACATCGCTCAACGCAAGTTGCGTGAAGAGCGCTGCGATAATCGCGAGAACAACCGTGGAGATTGAGGTGAGTACTCTCATCTTCTGGCCGCCTTTCGTGGAAATCCCATAGTAAAAACCTGCCGGTGTTCCGCTTTCGGCCCGGAAAGCGACCTCCGCCGAGAGGGGAGGACCAGCCTACGCTGACACCGGCTCTGAAAGAATTCGCGATAGCCCTTCGTTTGCCTGATCATAATAATCCTACCACGCGTCCGGCGGAAAGTCGAGAGGGAGCCGCTTTTTTTTCGACGTCCATGCGGCAGGCGGAGGGGAGAATTGGTGGATCGAAGGAGGTCGCCTTCACGCCGAGTTGAATTTCAGGCGGGCCTCCCGGAAAGAGACGACGCCTCCGAAACGCCGCTCGTGGGCGTTGCTTGCTGTTCTTCAGTTAGGCGCAGGCAAGAGGGGGCAGGTTGTTAGACAAGCCCCTGATCGAGCATCGCGTCCGCGACCTTGATAAAGCCGGCAATATTGGCGCCAACAACGAGGTTGCCCGGACAGCCGTATTCCTCCGCGGCGAGGCTTGCACTGAGATAGATGTTGTGCATGATGTCCTTGAGCTTCTGGTCTGCTTCCTCGAATGTCCAGGAGACTCTCTGGCTGTTCTGCGCCATTTCCAGACCTGAAACCGCCACGCCCCCCGCGTTCGCCGCCTTGGCGGGTCCGAAAAGCACCCCGGCTTTCAGGAAAACCTCCACAGCTTCCGGTGTGGACGGCATGTTGGCGCCTTCGGCGACCGCAACCACGCCGTTGCCCACGAGCATTTCGGCTGCCTCCCTGTCAATTTCGTTCTGAGTGGCGTTCGGGAGCGCGATGTCGGTCTTCAGGGACCAGATGCCCTTCCAATCCGAATGGTAGGCGGCCCGGGGATGCTTCTTCACGTATTCGCTGATTCTGCCCCGCTCGACTTCCTTGAGGCGCTTCACAGTGTCGAGCTTGATTCCATCGGGGTCGTGGATGAACCCGCTTGAATCGCTCATGGCGATAACCTTGGCGCCAAGTTGCTGGCATTTTTCGACCGCGTAGATGGAGACGTTGCCGGAGCCGGAGCTGGCCACGGTCATGCCCTCGATGTCCCTTCCTTTCGATTGCAGCATCTCCTGCACAAAATACATCAAGCCATATCCAGTCGCCTCCGTTCGGACGAGGCTGCCGCCCCAGTTCAGTCCTTTGCCGGTGAACACGCCCTCGAAGACGTTCTTGATTCTCTTGTGCTGTCCGAACATGAAGCCGATCTCGCGGGAGCCCACACCGATGTCTCCGGCGGGCACGTCCGTGTCAGCCCCGATGTGACGGGTCAGTTCCAGCATGAAGCTCTGGCAAAAGCGCATCACATCGTCGTCGGACTTCCCTTTCGGATCGAAGTCCGACCCGCCTTTGCCGCCGCCCATAGCGAGGCCGGTGAGCGCATTCTTGAAAATCTGCTCAAAACCGAGGAACTTGATGATTCCGAGATTGACGGAAGGGTGGAAACGAAGCCCTCCCTTGTAGGGACCGATGGCGCTGTTGAATTCCACCCGGAAGCCCCGGTTCACGTGCACCTCCCGTTTGTCGTCCTGCCAGGGGACGCGAAAGATGACCTGCCTTTCCGGTTCGACGATCCTCTCAACGACTTTGGCGTTGACGTATCTGCGATGTCTTTCCAAGACGGGTTCGATCGAGGTGAGCACTTCGTGAACGGCCTGGTGGAACTCGGACTCGCCCGGATTCTTCTTCACAACGTGGTCCATGATCTCGGAAATTCTTGCCATCTTTCCTCCATTGGTCTTGGTTTGAGCCGCTGTCTATGCGACCCATGACTAAAAGCCGACGGCGCCGGTCGTCTGGTCTGATTGGAGCGGGCAGCAGGCCGTTTGAAGACAATCCATCACGCTTCACGGCACGCGGGGCGCCGTGTGAGTACAGCAATGTATTGCCTTCATTTTCGGCATTTGAAACGCCCACTTTCGGAGAGCAACGGCGGCATGTTATCGCCTGATTCAGCGCCTGTCAAGGGGAAAATGCGCTTCTTTTTTGCGGATATCGAAATACGGCAATTTTGCCTAAAAACTCTTGACGCGCCAATTCGTTCACGGTAGCATCCTTGACGATGTTGTCCAACACATAGGAAGAAGCGTGGAAGAGAAAGCGAAGAAAAACATCAGGGCGATTTTGCGCGCCCTGCAAAACCGCGCGAAGCCCCTGGGCGCCACGCGAATCGCCAGAGAAATCCAGGCCTTCGGAGTCAGCCTGAGTCAACGGACAGTTCGCTACTACCTCGCCTGGGCCGACCGCAAGGGGTTCACGAAGAGGTTTGGCAGGCGCGGCCGCGTGCTTACCGCTGCGGGGATGAAGGAGGTTTCGGACTCCTTTGTCATCGAGAAAGTTGGGCTGGTGGTTTCGCGGATTGACGACCTTTCGTACCGGATGACTTTTTCGCTCAACAAGCTGACTGGCAAAGTTATTCTGAACATCTCCACGGTCCGAAAGGGGGACGCGCGTCGCGCGCTCAAGTGCGTCGTGCCGGTGTTTGAGGCGGGATTGGGGATGGGGCGGCTCGCTGTCTTGCGGAAGGGGGGCGAACGAATCGGAGATTTTCAAGTTCCGGAAGGGAGAGTGGCTGTAGGCACCGTTTGCAGCGTCACTATCAACGGCATTTTTCTCGAGCAGGGAATTCCGGTGCACTCGCGGTTTGGGGGATTGCTCGAAATCAGGAAGGGGCAGCCTGTTCGGTTCACTCAGTTGATCAATTACGACGGTACGACGCTCGACCCGCTTGAGATTTTCATCAAGGGAAGGATGACGAGTGTCGCGGAAGTGGTCAGGCACCGCAGCGGAATCATCGGAGCGAGTTTTCGGGAGATACCTTCCGCCGCCGTGCAGGAGGCAGAGCGGCTGAAGAGAAAGCTGGAGAACATCGGACTCGGCGCCGTCATGGTTATCGGGAGACCGGGGCAGCCGCTCCTGGACATCCCGGTCGGCGAGGGGCGGACCGGGATGATCGTCCTCGCTGGGCTCAATCCGCTCGCGGCTTGTGAGGAGGAAGGGATTCCGACGGAAAACCTTGCTATGGGAACACTGTACGAGTTCGCCGAGTTGGCGACCTTCGACAGCTTGGGGCGCCTCTGACGAAGCTAGGAATCGGATGTTCGTCTGTTGAACTCCAGTCTCTTCGGAGCCCAGGAACAAGGAGCATAGAAGGACGAGAAGAATTCGCCCGCCAGCTTGAGGTTGCAGCAGGATGAGTCAGGATTCGTTGACCACGGGCGTCGAATGTCTGGACACGCTCTTAGGGGGGCTTCGCGGCGGCGATAACGTCGTCTGGGAAGTGGACTCCGGCGCCCCGCTGGACGCGTTCATTGCCAGATTCCTCAGAATGGCGAAAGAGACAAACCGTCGCCTCATCTTCGTGAGCCTCAACCGCTCCCCGCATGCAGTCCTGAAGAAATACCTGAAAGATACCTCCCCCGACAACTTTTTCCTGGTGGATTGCTTCACTTCCGGCAAGGGCAGCGGCGACAAGATATTTTCCGACTTTTACGAGGAGGCGAAGCTCGGTCAGCCCGCGCTGAAAGCCATGCACATTGCCGAGGCGGGAGAACCGGATAAAGTCAAAAAGGCGATCGAGGAACTGGAATCCGAGGTCGGGCGCAACGCCGTATATGTTTTTGACAGCATCACGGGGATGCTGGAGCTGTGGAGCGAAGAGCGCAAGGCTCTCGGCTTCTTCGCGTATATGTGTCCGAGGCTCTACGACCTCAACACGATTGCCTATTGGATTCTGGAGAAGGAGGCCCATTCGGAGCAGTTTCTTGCCAACCTCCGTCACATCACCCAGGTGGTCATAGAGCTTTCGGTGTTGAACGGGCACCCGACGCTCGTGCTGCGAAAAGCGGAGGGGCGGCGCTCCACACGCATCGGCATCCCCCAGGGGGTTACCATCACGGATGGTTTGGTCGAGTTTGCCCCGGAGCACCGGGAAGAGTTGGAGCTGGCCATTCTGAGCGAGGTAAGTCAGGCAATAGGCGGCGCCATGGACCTGGGACGGGTCTTCGAGCAGATCATGGAGGTCCTCGCCCGAGAATTGAAAATGAGGCGGGGAACCCTTGTCCTTCTCGACAAGACGACGGGGGAGTTGAAAATCGCGGCCGCGTACGGGCTAAGCCCGGAGGAGAAACAGCGGGGCAGATACAAGGTCGGCGAAGGCGTCACGGGGAGGGTGGTTCAAACGGGGCAGCCCGTGGCGATTGCGGACATCCGAAAGGAGCCTTTGTTCCTTGACCGCACGGGGGCGAGAGCGGAGGAGAAGCGGCGCGGGCAGGTCTCCTTCGTGTGCGTGCCTTTACGTCTGGAGGGGGAAGTGGTGGGGGCGATGAGCATTGACCGGGATTTCGTGGACGAGCCAACGCTCGGCAAGGACCTGCGGCTCCTCCAGATAATCGCTTCGTTGGTAGCGCAGGCAATGAAGATCAACCGGATGATGATGGTCGAGAAGGAACAGCTCATCACCGAGAATCTGCGGCTTCGGAAGGGCCTGAAATCGAAATACAAGTTCGGCAATATCGTGGCTGTGAGCGGCGCCATGCAAGAAGTCGTCGCTACCGCCGCCACCGTCGCAAAGAGCAGCGCCACCGTCCTGATTCGCGGGGAGACCGGCACGGGCAAGGAGTTGATAGCGAGCGTCCTGCATTACAACAGCCACCGGGCGCACGGTCCCTTCGTGAAGGTCAGTTGCGGAGCTCTGCCCGACACGCTGCTGGAGACGGAGCTTTTTGGGCATGTGCGGGGCTCCTTCACGGGGGCTATCGAAGACCGAACGGGGAGATTTGAGCTTGCCCACAAGGGAACGATATTTCTCGACGAAGTTGGCGGCATGAGCGAGCGGCTGCAGGTGAGGCTGCTGCGGGTCTTGCAGGAGAGGGAGTTCGAGCGGGTAGGGGGGGTCGAAACGATAAAAGTTGATGTACGGGTCGTGGCGGCGACGAATTCCGACCTGGAACAGGAGGTGTCGAAGGGCAGGTTCCGGGAGGACCTCTTCTATCGCCTGAATGTGATCCCGATTTTCATACCCCCTCTACGAGAAAGGCGCGAGGATATCCCATTCTTAGTGGAATATTTTCTCGAGAAGTACAACCGCGAATACAACAAGAACGTCTCCAAGATGTCGCAGGAAGTCCTCGATGCCCTGACCGAATATCCCTGGCCCGGCAATGTCCGGGAGCTTGATAGTTGCCTCGAGAGAGCCGTTGTCCTGAGCCAAACCGGGTCCATTTCCATGGACCTGCTGCCGATCACCATCCGGAGCCTGAGCCAAAAAGGAGAAGCCTGGGCGCCGGCTGGCCCCCCCGAACAGGTCATCGCCGACCTCGTGGAGCAACTCCGAAGGGGTCACCCGGGCGGCGTTTCCAACCTGTATGACCGCGTGGTTTCTCAAGTGGAGAGAGCGCTGCTCTTAAAGGCGCTTGAGGCTAACGACTACGTTCAGACTCGCGCCGCCAGGGAGCTTGGGCTAAGCCGGAACACCCTGCGCAAGAAGTTGAAGCAGCACGGAGTGCCCGTCAAGTGAGCCTCATTTCCCTTTAGTGACCTGCCAGTCTGCTCGGTTCCGTTGCGTTCAAAGCAGCCTGACCCCCCCTCGCACGCAAATTCTCGATGCTGCGCCCCCTCGATGATGCACGCCGCGCCGGGTCTCGAGCGGTACTCTGAGCACCACGCCTATGGCTTATGATCGCTCCAGTGACTCTCGGCGCCTGGTTTCTGGGGTCAGACCCGTCTTCTACAGTTGCGGCGGGTTTTGAGAAGTCCGGTGGTTGGAAATGAGGGACTTACAGAAAGGAGGCGGGAATATTTCCAGGAAATG
>CAZFAP010000110.1:0-16745 GCA_964516325.1 uncultured Verrucomicrobiota bacterium | reverse complement strand
CTCTGTCTCCTATGCGTCCTCTGCGGTTAGTCCCCTACCCGACTTTGATTCTGGGGTCGGCGACCGCCAGGAGGATGTCCGCAATGAGGTTGCCGAAGAGAAGGAGCGCAGAACTCATCATCAAATCTCCCATGACGAGATAGATATCCTGAGCAAGCACCGCCCGAAGCATCAGTTCGCCGAGGCCCTTGTAGTTGAGCACGATTTCCGTCAACGCGACGCCGCTCAGAAGCGCGGACAACTCGTACCCCAAGATGGTGATCATTGGGTTAATGGCGTTTCGCAGGATGTGCTTGAAGATGACCTTTCGCCCGGAAAGCCCCTTGGCTCTCGCGGTCGTTACGTACTGTGCCCGCTTGACTTCCAGAACATTCCCCCGCATGATTCGCATCAAGCCCGCAACGCCGCTTAGAACCATCACAGTCGCCGGAATAATCATGTGCCAGAGGTAATCGAGTATCTTTCCCCAGGACGAGAGCTTGTCGTGGTCCAGGCTGGTGACGTCACCGATCGGGAGCCACTTAACGCCGGCGGCGAGCATTAGAAGCAAGAGCGCCACGAAAAACGTCGGGAGAGACATCCCGATGAATGTCAGAACGGAAAAAACCTTGTCGCCAAGGGAGTATTGCCGCATCGCGCAGTAGATGCCGAGCGGAATGGAGATCAGCCACGTGAGCACAAGAACGAGGAGCGAGAGCCTCAGTGTCACCATCACACGCGCCGAGATCAGTTGGAAGACTTTCACCCCGATGTGCATGGTGGATTCCCCGAAATCGAGCTGAACCGCGTTCGAAAGCCAGCGCAGATATTGGACAACCAGCGGCTTATCAAGGGCGTACCGCCGGATGAGGCTTTTGAGCGTCTCCTCGCTGAACTGGGGGTTAAGGCGGTATTGCGTCGTGAAGTCGCCCGGGGCGATCTGCACGATGAGGAACGCGATGAGCGATATCCCCAGCAGCGTCGGAATCATCTGGAGAATGCGCAGCAGGATGTATCTCCACGGCAGAACCGAAGAGAACTTCCTGGTGAGACGCGACAGTACCTCTCCACGCTCTGCACCTGGTTGGGGGAGACTCGTCCGAGGCATCTCTGCGTTCTCCGCGTTCTCTGCGGTTTCCGTCCTCAGGGCGTTGCCGTGAGCTCTCTATCCGCGTTGTGGAACATCCGCTGGACGAGCGGCGTCGGTTTGAGATTGGCGAACTTGTTACGTATCGCGGCGAGATATTCGGGCGTGATGGTCAGGATCATCGGGAGTTCTTCGGCGACGATCTCCTGGTGTCGCCAGTAGATTTTGACTCTCTTCTGTTCGTCCATCTCCTGGGCGCCCTCATTGAAAATGTCGTCAATTTCTCTCTCCCAATCCCTGACTCCCGCCTCCCATTCTCTGACTCGCCGCTTCCACTCTTCGAGCTGGCTTTCCTCGGAAGGTTTCGGCGGCTTCTGGTTCCAGAAATGGGTTCTGCCGTCGTAAGCCCAGACGTTCTTTCCCCAGTGCGGGTCAATGGAGCCGGTGAGTCCGATGACCATCGCCTCCCAGTCGAGGGTGCTCTGGAGCTTCGTGACGAGGTTGTTGAATTCGAGGGGCGAGAAGGTGACGTCCATCCCCAACTTCTTGAGGTCGGAGGTGATTATCTGGGCGATGTTGACGCGGATGTTGTATCCGGTGTTCGTGATGAGCATGAACTTGACGGGGACGCCCTTCGGTTTCTCGATAATCTCGTCGCCGTCGTGGTCAATATATCCGGCGTCCTTCAAAATGGCGCGAGCCTTTGCGAGGTCGTACCGATATTTCTTCACATTCGGGTTGTGGAAGATGAGGTTGGAGGCTGGCTCGGCAGCGTCGAGGATTTCGCCGGCGCCCATGAGCACGTTTCTGATGATGGTTTCTCTATCAATCGCATAGGCGCAGGCTTGCCGGAAGTTTCTGTCCCTGAACCAGAGCTGCTTCTGCTTCGGGACGCCGACGACGTTCTGGTTGAACATCAAGAACTCTGTCCCCATAACACCGCCGCCATCGTAAATGGAGAAATCGTTCTCGACGGCGAGCCTGCGGAGCGTCGCATAATCCTCTCCCCGGACGGGGTATCCATCGGTCTGTCCGGCTTTGAACTTAATCATCATCGTGTTCATGTCGGGACAGATCAGCAGAGTCATCCTTTGAATCTGCGGGAATTGTCGCCCCTCTTTGTCCTTGTACCAATAATATTCGTTCGGCGTCAGCACGACCCTTTCGCCGTTCTTGTATTCGGAGATTCGGAACGGACCCGTTCCGACGATTTCCTTCGGGTCGGTGCTGACGTTCCACGTGGAAGCGAATTTGCCCTCATCCACCGCCTTCTTGAGGAGATGCTTCGGCAGAATCGGCACACCCCCCGTCATTCGCAAGAACGGGGCGAACTTCCCGGGGAGAGTGATTTTCACGGTGCGATCATCCACTTTCTCGACGAGAGGATATTCTTCTTCGATTTTGAGAATGTCGCGCATCGCGACCCCGGGGATGTCCTCGTTGAAGCAGATGTCGGTGTAGGAGAAAAGCACGTCGTCGGCACTCGCGGGCTTGCCATCGGAGAAGCGAGCGTTAGCATTGAGGTAGAAAGTCCAGACCAGCCCATCTTCGCTCGATTCCCAGCGCTCGGCGACGCCGGGCTCAATCTCCGCGGTCGCGCCGTTCTCGATGGTCAGTCCCTCGAAACAGTAGTCGAGGATGTTCGTGGAGGAAGTCTCGTTGGCGGTGAAGGGATTGAACGTCTTCGGGTCGGAGATGGTCGCTCCGACGATCTCATTCTTGTAGCGTCCGCTCTTCCGTCCTTTCCCGAATGTATAGACGGTCAGCTTGCCATACTTCACGCCATTGATGACCCGCGCTCCCGTCAGGGCATCTTCTCTTCTCCGGGCTGCCAAAGACTCACCTACGCCGGAGATGAACGAAAGTGCGGCAAATGCAGCCACGACTGACCTTGCCGGTCCGTATGTTTTTCGTCGTTCCATGTTCAGCCTCCTTTCAGAGAGCTTCATCCTGAAACACGACGCTTTCTAAAGGTTTTTCTCCGAACAAGCCTCTTCCCTTCTTCTATTTCTATGGGCTTCTCAGCGCGGCGTTCCGCAGCTACTGCCAAATGGTGCAGGTTCCCCAGAAGTCGCTGGCACTCGCGCATTGGCACGATGACAGCGACGTTTCTGCCGGCACCGTCAACCACGTATCGCTGACGAGAAGTCTTCATTTGGACACATCCCGATCGGTTACTATAGCTTTGTCGCTCAATCTGAGCAACGGCCCGCTCGAATGGGACCATTTCATCCTCGGAGGCTTTTGCGGCATCGTAAGCCCGGACGGATTCCAGCTCGTCCAGTTCCTGGAGCGACCTGCGCCAATCTTTGAGGTTGAGCAGGACGCCGACTCGGCTGCCCTCCGCGTCCACCATAAACCGCTCTCTGAACATCTTTACCTCAAGTCTCCTGCGTCTTTTTCTCTCCGACGGTCGCGCCGCGCGATTTCTCGGCGCCCTCTGCGTTCTCTGCAGTTGCCGATCACGGCGCAGACCCGAGAACCATCGGCAGCGCCCTCAGCTCCCTCCGCAGCGGGTCGAGCGCCAGTCCGAGAGCTTCGAGAGTGAACGCCCCCAGAAGAACGCTGTCACCTTCTTCGCCGAAGATGACATCCGCACCGCCCGTTCGCTCACCGTACCGGAAAAAAGCTGCTCCGTTCTTGCGGACAACCTTCATCCCGTCCGCCAACCGGAATTCCTGCCCACCGATCGGCTTGATGCCCAGTCGCTCAAGCATCGGACTCGGAACGACAGAGTGAATCGCCCCCGAGTCAATGAGAAACTCGACCTTTTCCGTGACTTCCGGCTTCGCGGGATTCCCGACCTCAATTTCCAAAACAGTCAGTCCCATCGCAATCTCCCTTCCGGACGCATTGTGGTCACCTTGCCAGATCGCGTTTTGTCGCTTGCCGCCGATCCCTGCTTATTAGCTCAAGTGCCCTGCGCGAGATGTTCCTTCCGGTAAAGGTTCGTGAACTTCACGAGGGGGACCGGGTTGTCATCGGTTCCTAATGGGATGTCCTTCTTCTCTTCAGGGACCGCATCCGTATCTACAATTCCCAACACCACGAACTTGGAAGCCCTGATTTCGGGAGAGACACCCAGCGATAATTCGCCTGCAAATCCTTCTGTGTCCAAAACCACGACGTCGCATTTCGGACAAAAGGAGCCCAGGTCGTTGCCAACGAGGAGCAACTGTTCACCGGCACCTCCTCCTGCGGCCACCGCGTAACAATGGTACTCCTTTTCCAGTTTCGCCCCGCATTCCGGGCAGCGGTTTCTCAGCGGGATTACATTCGACGGGTACATTCTTCTCGGAACGGAAGGGTCAAACTTGTATTCCCTCATGTGAGTCTCCTCACACAGTCTATCCTGCCATAGCCGTTTTTGATGGTAGGCCCCCAGGTGCTTTCGCTGCGGCGACACACCCAATATCTCCAAGAATCGCGCAAGGCTCCTCTCCTGACAAGATGGGCAGCTTGCTCAAATGGACACCTCGACAATCTCTTCCTCAACGGAAGGCGGTTTTGGTTCGTTATCTTTCTCCAGGCTTTTCAAATGCCCCTTGATTGCGTCCTGGATGTTCGCAAGAAATTCCCTTCGGGTTTTCCCCTGCGAAATGCGCCCCGGCAGAGAAGGGCATTCCGCAACAAAGACGCCGTCCTCGTCCTGCTCGATCAGAATCCTGTATCGCACCGGTCGTAACCCTTTCTCTTCAGTCTCAATCGTCGTGGGCACGCTCTCCGGCGGCGGGAATGGAGCGTCATCCATCGCCCTCGACGTGAAATCCAATTCGCTTCCGCCTCGGTTGAGGGGGCTCCATGAGCTGCCGAATCGCGTCGAAAACCACTTTGAATCGTTCGTCGTATTTCTTCTCCAGAGCTGCAACCTTAGCAGCCAGCTCGGCATGAGAGGCCAGCATCGAGCGCAGACGGACGAAGGCTCGCATGATTTCAATGTTGACCAGTACCGCGCGCTTGCTCCTCAGCACGCTCGACAGCATTGCCACCCCCTGCTCCGTAAAGGCGTACGGCGGATAGCGCCGCCCACCCCAGTGACTTGAGATCACGGATTGTGATCTCAAGATCTCAAACTCATGGTCGGTGAGCTGAAACATGAAATCCCCGGGGGAACGTTCTGTGTTGCGTTTCACTGCTTGGACCAGGGCGCGCGTCTTGACGCCGTACAGCCGCGCCAGGTCTGCATCGAGCATGACCTTTTGCCCACGGATCAGGAGAACGGATTTCTCAATCCTCTCTGTGGGAACAAGCGAATGCCGAGGTAACATGTCGCTACCCTAGACCGAAACCCCCGACTGCTTCACGTTGACGTTGAACGGTCACATTAACTCCTGAAATTCAGCGGGAGTCAACCCCGCTTGCCGTATGATGGCCCTTAAGGTGCCCTTCGCAACCTCTCTATGGTTTGGCACCGTTAGCCGGCGATGAGGAGGATTTTCGTTCCGGAGAATGAGGTGGCTGCCAGTTTGGTGGTCAAGAGAATAGCCGAGCTTCTTCAAGACCCTGCAAAGCTCCTTTCCTGACAGAACCGGGAGCTTACTCAAATTGACACCTCAACAATCTCTTCCTCGATGGAAGGGGGAATTGGCTCGTTATGCTTCTTCAGGCTTTCCAAATAGCCTTTGATTGCATCCTGGATGTTCGCGAGAGCTTCATTTCTTGTCTTCCCCTGCGAAATGCATCCGGGCAGAGAGGGGCATTCGACAACATAGACACCACCCTCATCTTGCTCAATCAAAATCCTGTATTGCATAAGTTATAACCTCCTTCTGCTCAGTTTTGATTACCTCGGTGCCGGGGCTCACGCGCGGGCGGCGCTTTGCCGGCCGCGGAGGCGCGGGTCGAGGATGTCGCGCAGTCCGTCGCCTAAGAGGTTGAAGCCGAGGACGGTGATGATGATTGCAAGACCGGGAAAGAAACATATCCACGGCTTTGTTGTGATGAATTGCTGGCCGTCCCGAATCATGTTTCCCCAGCTCGGCACGGACGCCTCCAATCCGAGACCGAGAAAGCTCAGCCACGCCTCCGTCAGGACGTTGCCCGCAATCCCTATCGAGCCAGCGATGATGACCGGCGCCAGAGAATTGGGCAGAATATGCCGGAGGATGATTCTGGCGTCCCTCGCCCCGAGGGCTTTCGCCGCCTCCGCGAACTCCCGCTCCTTGACCGAGAGAACGGTTCCTCTGACGAGCCTTGCGACTCCTGCCCAGCCAATCAGCCCCAGAATCAGAAAAAGCGTCACGATGCTCCTTCTCTCGAAAACCGCGCTCACCGCGATGGCAAAAAGAGCTGTCGGAAAGGCGAAGATGATGTCGGTGAACCGCATCAGCAGGTTGTCCAGCCAGCGGCCGTAATATCCAGCAAGGGCGCCGATAGTTATGCCTATCGCCAGGCTGATTGCCTCCGCGACAATCCCCACGCTGAGCGAAATCCGCGAGCCGTAGATGATGCGGCTGGCGATGTCGCGTCCGAGGTCGTCGGTGCCCAGAATGTTCTCTCTCGACGGAGGTAACGTGATGGCGTCGAGATTTGTCTTCTTGGGGTCGCCGGGGGAAATCACCGGCGCCGAGAGCGCCACGAAAATCAATAGGACCGTGACAATCAGCCCCGCCACCGCCATCTTCGACCGGCGAATCTCCCGCCACAGCCCCGGTCTTCGGACAACAGGGACTTCCAGCAAACCGCTGGCAGCCACTTCCTCTCTAATCTTCTCCATCGGCTTTCCCTCGCGGCTCATGGCTCATCGGACCTCCGGCGAAAAGAAGGATACCACAGGCCCCCCCTGCTGGCAACCTTACGGCTCTGAGGGTGGGCAGGTGTGTTTCGGCGCTCGAAAAAGAAGCCCTAAGATTCCGACAGGATAACGGGATTGACGGGATGATCATCCGGGTCATCCTGTAATCTCGTCCAGAAAATGTAGCATGGGCGTCCTACTCATCAATGTCCACGCGCGAGATGCGTTTGCCACAGAGTAGCATGGGCATCTTGCTCATGGCAGGGGGACCATTCACGGGTCTCGCCAAAGGCCGGATGCCACCCAAGGGGAGCGCGGAGTGCCGGCGTTGTACGACCGAGATTCCTCCCCTGAACTTCAGCCGCGCCCGGGGCAACGAGAGAGTTGACGCACGGGGGAACGGAATGTAGCATGGATTGGTCCGCACGGC
Organism: uncultured Verrucomicrobiota bacterium; assembly: GCA_964516325.1. GTDB lineage: Bacteria > Auribacterota > JABMQX01 > JABMQX01 > JABMQX01 > CAZFAP01. Next base: position 9,515 of record CAZFAP010000110.1, on the reverse strand, counting down.
GTGGAAACAAGAACCTCTATCGGAAGCCACCAACCCTCAACAAAATGCGAATTGACCAGTTGACAGCGGGATTCTCGAAGGGAGATGCCATCAGCGGCATCGCCATCGAGCTTCAGAAGTTGTTCCGAAGCTGGGGCTATCCTTCGGAAATTTACGCGATGCCGCAGTTCACCAGCCCGCGAATGAGGGGTCTTTGCGCGGACTATCGAGAGTACCTTTGGCGGTGCCGAGCTCCGGACTCGGCTCCCGCCGGTGGCGGTTCGCAGGCACGACGTTCGGGGATTCGCGACGCGAGGAGTTCGACCGAACCCCGGGACATCATGCTCTTCCACTTCTCCATCGGCGGGGAGCTTGTCGAGTTTTTCCAAAATCTGAAGTGCCGAAAGGTGATCCTCTATCACAACATCACGCCGCCGAATTACTACGCCGCGGTGGCCCCCGATGCCGCCACACGATTGGAAGAAGGATACAGAAGGTTGGAATTGCTCAGCGAGAGTGCCGACCTCGCTCTCGCAGATTCGGAGTTCAACAAATCGGGTCTGGAGGCGGCGGGCTACCGGAACGTGGAGGTCATCCCGCCGTTGATAGACTTCAAATCGCTCGGCGAGGAGCCGGACGCGGAGATTCTTCGAAAATATCCCGACAGCTTCGTCAACATCATGTTCGCGGGGCGAGTTGTTCCGAACAAGAAGTTCGAGAACCTAATCAGGGTCTTCTACTTCTATCAGAAGACCGTGAATCCGAGGTCGCGGCTTTTTCTGGTCGGCTCCTATGCGGGGACGGGACGGTATTACTCCTACCTGAGAGGACTTGTCGCGGAACTGGACGTGAGGGACGTGGTCTTCACCGGGCACGTCGAGTTCCGGGAGCTTCTGGCGTATTACAGGCTGGCGGACGTGTTCCTGTGCATGAGCGAGCACGAAGGATTCTGCATTCCGTTACTCGAGGCGATGCATTTTCAGGTTCCGATAATCGCGTATCATTCGAGCGCCGTGCCGGAAACCCTCGGCGGGGCTTCGATTGTTGTCAATGAGAAGCAGCCCGAGCCCATCGCGGAGATGATTCATGAAATTGTGACGCGAAGAGATTTCCGCGAAGAGATCATCCGACGCCAGAACCGCCGGCTCCCAGATTTCCGACACGACCTTGTCAGCCAGCGGTGGCATGAATGTCTTGCACCTTGGTTGAGCAAAAGGCGACCATCGGGCTGATGCAAGAAGCCGGAGCCAGAGACGGGTGAGTCAAACCGCCGAGAACACAGAGGACGCGGAGAACGGGGCTCCCGTTTGTCCGGGGTTGGTAATCTGCTATTATGTAGATTGCAGTCTGTGGGTGCTCGCAGAAGGTAAAGGCAGATGGTGATGAAGGTTTATCTGTATGGCGAAGAAGTGCTGAGGCAGAAGGCTTCGCCAGTCGAAAAAATAGATGAGGGTGTTCGAGAGCTCGTCTGCAACATGGCGGAGACGATGCGCCAGGCGGGCGGAGTCGGATTGGCGGCGCCGCAGGTGGGGGATTCCCGAAGAGTCATCATCGCGGAGGTCCCGCAAGAGAAGACTGGATTGGTTGCGCTGATCAACCCGCAGGTCCTCGAGTCGGCGGGGTCGTCGGAATTCGAGGAAGGCTGCCTGAGCGTCCCCGGAATTTGTGCGAACGTGAAGCGGGCGGCGGAGGTCGTCGTCGAGGCAATGACACCGGAGGGGGAAACGGTCAAGAAAAAGCACTCCGGGCTTCTTGCCAGAATCATCCAGCATGAGATTGACCACCTCGACGGAATTCTCTTTGTGGACCGACTGGGCTTTCTCGGCAGAAGCGCGATTTCTCTCAAGCTGCGAAGCCTGGCAAAAGCCAACAAGAAATAGAAAAGGTCATCTCCCCGCGAATATTCACCACAGAGCGCGCAGAGGGCGCCGAGAATCGTCCAGGACCCCGTGCTCTTTTTCTCAGCGTTCTCCGCGTTCTCTGCGGTTCCAATCTCGGCGTCGGAGAAATCAGGATGGATAAGAACAGAGCGCCTTTGGTTCGCGGCATAATTCTATCCTTCACACCGAGCTTTTATCCGTCCGTGCTGCGGCAGGGCGGATGGCGGAGCTTCCTGTATCTGGCGCTGCTGTGCCTGGTCGTCTATGGGTTCATGGGCTACCGGATGGCGAGCGTTCAGTTCGACGAGTACGAGGAAACGGCGTCCGAGTTCTACGAGAAAGTCCTCCCGGATTTCAATTTCGCCGACGGCAACGCCGATTACCCGCCTGACAAGCCGCACATCCACGAGGAAAAAGAGGGCGACAAGGTGTTTGCCGTGGTCGTGGATACGTCGGGGAAATCAACGCGGCTTGATGAGAAGTACACTGCCGGCATGCTAATCACCAAAACGGAGATGGTGACCCGGGATATTAAGGGCGCGGAGAGAAGAGAGGCGATACCGAAAACCGATGGCAGGGTCGCCGCAAAGGATTTTTTCGCTCAGCAGTTGGACCGGCAAAGACCGCGGGCTGTCTTCTCGCGGACGCTCAACGAGTACGTGGCACAGCTCGTCGGCAAGGTCATTCTTGTGGCTCTCGTGGGCGGGGTTTTGCTTTTCGCTGATAAGAAGAGGACTGACGCGTATCCTTTTGCATACTACTTCAATGTCGGCTGCTACGCGGCGACGCCGTTCGTGCTATCGGCTTTTGCGAGAGGCTGGCACGGCGATTCGTTTTTGACCTATGCGAGTTATGGGATGTCCTTGATGCTGTTTCTGGCGCTGGCGGTAACAGGGTTGGCGAGATGCAGGCAGGAGGATGCCCGCGAACTCGCTCAGGTGCATGCGAACGCCGGGCAAAGTCAATGAGCGCGTTGATTTAGCCGCAGAGCACGCGGAGAGCGCAGAAACGAAGTTCAGGGCAGGGTCAGGCTTAGAGAGGGAGCCTGGACAGGATTACAGGATAAACGGGATAAGACAGTATCATCCGGTCAATCCTGTTATCCCCTCCAAAAAAGGATTTTCTGGGCACTGTGTGAGTTGTTTGCCTTGAAAACGGGCGCTGCGCGGACAGCGATTTCATGACCTCCGGTGAACGAAGTTCATGAGAGACTGCGGTTCCGGTTGCAATCGGGAGGTGCGAATTGCGAATCGTTTTCGTCGGAACTCCGGAATGCTCAGCTCGTTCTCTCCGGACACTTGTCCGGGAGAGATTTGACATTGTTGCGGTGCTGACTCGACCGGACGCGCCGAAAGGGCGATTTCTTCACCTCATGCCGTCCTCTGTGAAGCAGGCGGCGCTGGAAGCAAATCTGCCCGTCTATCAGTTCGAGAAGGCTTCCAGCCCCGAATGCATCGAAAAGCTGAGGTCTCTCGATCCGGACGTGATTGTCGTGGTCGCATTCGGCGAAATTCTTTCGGACGAGTTTCTGAAGATACCGAAGCTAGCGATTGTGAACGTGCATTTTTCGCTTCTGCCGAAGTACCGCGGGGCGGCGCCGGTCCACTGGGCGATCATCAATGGAGAACCGGAAACCGGCGTGACCATCCAGCACGTGGCAAAGAAGCTCGACACTGGCGACATCATTCTGCAGGACAAGGCGCCAATTGCCGACGACGATACGGCGGGGACGCTATCGAAGAAGCTCGCCGATGTTGGCGCTCACGTCCTCGTCAAAGCCCTTCGACAACTGGAACAGGGAACGGCTCCGAGAATCGCCCAGGACGAAAGCAAGGCGACTCACGCCCGAAAGCTCACCAAGGAAGATGGCGAGATAGACTGGCGACTTTCCGCTGCTCAAATTGTCAATCGCGTCAGGGGAATGAATCCCTGGCCCGGGGCCCATGCCTTCTTCTCCGACAAAGGCGAGCGGAAAATGCTCAAGGTTCTCGTCGCGAAAGCCATGCCAGAAGGCGGCGGCGAGCCGGGGCAAGTCGTTGTCGCCGAAGGAAGATTCGTCGTCGCGGCGGGGGAGGGAAACGTAGAACTGCTCCGCGTCCAGCCCGAAGGAAAAAGGGAGATGGAGGCGGCGGAATTCCTCCGCGGTCATCATTTCGCAGCAGGCACAATTCTCGGATAGGCAAATGCCGTATGGCAAATCGCGCTAACAGAAGAAAGCCCGCACGCTACTGGCTCCCCGCGTTGACGGCGGGGCTTTTCATCTCATTCCTTGTCTTTCTGCTCGTCGGCGAAAACACGGACGAATTCGGGCAAAGGGGATTCTTTGGGAAAATCGGTGAGACTTGCCGGATCGTCCTTCGGCACATCCCCGTGCTCGGCAAAGCGTTCGGACGAGCGTCGTCCGACGAGAGAATGGACCAGATACTCTGGGCTATCCGGACGCCGCGGCTCGTCCTTGCGGTTCTCGTCGGAGCTTCGCTCTCGGCGGCGGGGGCGGTGATGCAGTGCTTCTTCCAGAACCCGATGGCTTGCCCATACGTCGTCGGAGTCTCGTCGGGGGCGGCGCTCGGGGCGGCGATTGCATTCGCTTTCGACCTCGACCTGGGTTTCGGCAGCGGTGCGCCGCGCTTCCTCGCCGACCAGCCGGAAACGTGGCTGGCGTTTGTCGCTGCGCTTGCTGTGACTTTCGCGGTCTATCTCCTCTCGAAGCGAGGCGGGAAAATTCATCTGCCGACGTTCCTCCTCACGGGAATCGCTCTTGGGACCCTCACATTGTCGTTAGCCTGGTTCATCCTCTTCTGGCGAAAGCCGTACGACTACGAGGGCGTGATTTTCCGCCTCATGGGGAGCTTCAACGGGAAGGGCTGGACGGAGGTGGGCATCGTTTTTCCGTACGTTCTGCTGGGCGTGCTCTTTATCTCAATCTTCGCCAGAGACCTGAATGTGCTGCTGCTTGGCGAAGAAACCGCTCAGCACCTCGGCGTCCACGTGGAGAGAATCAAATTGCTTCTATTGGTCGTTTCGACCGTGCTGGCGGCGGCATGCGTTGCGGCAGTGGGAGTGATCGGTTTCGTGGGACTGATCGTGCCGCACCTCATGCGTTTGATCGTCGGACCGGATCACCGAACTCTGATACCGGCTTGTCTCCTCAGCGGCGGGCTACTTCTCCTCTTCGCGGACACCGCCACGAGAACCGCCTTTCAGGACATGATCCCCATTGGCATCCTTACCGCCATCCTCGGCAGCCCCTTCTTCCTCTTCCTCCTGTCCCGCAGAGAGAAACGCTTTTTCTGACGTGTGCGGTGAAGTGCCTACGGTGCCGCGGCGATCGCGCACGGCGAGATGCACCGTAGCCGTTTTGGTTTTTTCCTGGTCCGCAACCGCAGCCGCCTGCGACGATTCTGGTACGGGCCGGGTGCCGTCGCAGCTCGCGGGTACCCGGCGCGGACTGGAGGGGGCAACCCCGGGGAGGAGCGCGTGGTGAAGGCGAAACGGTGGTGGCAGGGGTATGGGCGGGGTGAAAACGCTCCTCTAACTGCTGCCGCCACGCAAACGGATAAGCCTTCGAATTCCCCTATGCATCGCGTAGAATCCGACCCCGTGTAGTACCGTAAGGGCGGCCAGGAGCGAAGCGCATTCCTTCTCCCCGCCAAAGCGAAGTTGGCTCGTCGGGTATGCGATGACGAAGTCGAAGGGAACCGCGCACCCTGCAATGATGAAGGACCCTTGGAACGTCAGGCGATAGGGGTCGTCGTTTCAATCTCCCATAAATAGATGGCAGAACCAGAAAGTGTAGCTCCATAAGCAAGTGAGGGTGGACATGATAATGGATGTACGCAGCGAAGGCCAGCCCTCGGGTCTGTGCAGGCCGAGAATCCAACGATCCATGACAGCGGTGAGGAGTGTCAGTATCGCCCACGTCACAAGGGTCCTGAGCGGAAGCCTATCCGGTTCCTTCATTTCGTGCCCTCCTGCGAGCCAGCGGTTTCATTGCTTCCCTCCAAAGCATGCACGACGTCTGCGGGTGTCAAGATGACGACCTGCCCTTGGCCCTGAGCGGCGTTGATGTTGTTGAACTCACAGATTCTGCGATTTTCATTCGCCACAGCAAAGCTACCACAGGAGAATCAGCCTCTTTGGGACGTCTTCAGGAAAGGCTCCTATAATGCTTGGCAGCCAGCCTTTTCCAGCTTCTCTCGCACGAATTCACGGACGCGAATGGCGACTTCGACAGCCTCTTCTGTCTCTTCCATGGTAGGAGTGTAAAACTCATCGGGATAGCGAATCTCGGTCCCATACGCAGTCAGGCTGTCGGCTCGCTGTTGATAGAGCACTTCGAATTCTTGGTCGATTTCGTTGCATTGCTCGATTAACTCAGCGATGTCGTGCGTCCAACGAAAAGGTCTGTTGTGGAACACAAGAAAGGCTTTCAAATACTTCTCGGCGCACTGTTGCATGTGATAGCACACCATGTCGGTCACCGGGCGGTCCGTCCGCATCTCGTCCGTGCCGATTTTCAGATCATTCTCGGCTTTCGTAATCCAGTTCATGGTCAATTCGTGCGACGACGCGGTCATAACACAACGCCCTCCCGAGCCACATCGTACGCAAGAGTGCCTGGAATGTCCTTCAAGGCGTTGAACCGTCCGACGGGCTTGAGCACGATGTCATTGGGGATTCGGAGGCGAGCCAGGGTGCGCTTCATTTCCGTCACCAAGGTACGCCTGTCTGCGAAAGACAGGTCACGGTCCACTACCACATAGATGTCCCAATCACTGTCAAGTCGGGAATTGCCTCTGGCGCGGCTGCCGAACAAAAAGAACTGTTCCGGGCGGATACCGTTTCCACTGAGCACTTCGCGGACGACCTCGATAGCTTTCTGCAAATCTGACATTCTCACCACCGCATCTTGAGATCACCAGCCTACATACACGCACCCGCTCATCGCGGAAGGCATCTTACGGATAACGTACCGCTTCCGTACTTTGAAGCGAGCTTCGAGGCAGCTCGGAACCGCTCATCAAATTATACACCAAGTTGCTCAAGGATAGTTCATGGTTTTTGCGAAGCGACGGTCTTCGACGCTAAAAGCACTTTCGCTTTCAAGAGTTCGCACTTTCGGTCAGCATTTCGGTTGATTGAGGAGAAGTCGGAAGGTCACGGCGTTGTGGGTGCAGATACGGGAAATGTCGTAATAACCTTCGCCTTCGAGGTCGCTCACTCGCCAGTTCTCCGAAACCCCGTCATCGGGAAAACGGGTGCGACTGGCGCGCTCAGTGCGCACAAAGGGCCCCGCGCACAGATTCCCCGGATTGCACGGCGTCACATTCCCTGCGCGTAACCGACGCGGTAGAAAACGGCCCGCCACGCCTCTTCGAGGGGTTCACCCCATTCGAATTCTTGCGCCGGGGAGTCGAACTGTGCCACCGTGGTCCATCCATCCAGCGGATAGAGGGTGAAGGCGCGCTGAACGAAGTAACTGACTCCTGGCGTTAGGTTCGTCATGAACAGCCGCGCCTGTCCTTCCGAAAGGCTGATCCGGTTGGCAGGACGCGCAGTCCACTTCCGGTTCAAGTACTGCGACACCTCCTGAGCTTCCCCATCGGAAAGCGTTCGGCGGTAGATGAGGAGTTCCGCAATGTATCCCCAAAGGTAGTTGTTGAACACGTCGGCGCCCACGTACAGGCGAGCGGAAACCGATGGGTCCGGTTGTTCCTTTCGGTCTCCTTCCGGGAGCCATGCGCCGTCGAGCTGTGCCTGGACCACCGCCCCATTCCTCCTCCAATAGAAGAGATGCCAGTGCCCCCGCCAATCCGCAGGATACCACTCCTGACCGGGAGGCGAGCCATGCTGCACCGACAGAAGGTCCCCCCACAAGGCGTGGCAGAGGAAACGATTGCTATACGGGGCATGGACCCATCCGAACGCGCTGGCAAAGGTGTCGCCGGGCATCTGGTTCATCACAAGGAAAACCGTGGCGTTCGTTTCCGAAGTGAGCGAGGAACCGGGCACGTCATCCCGGTAAAGGAAGTCGAAGTCGTCGAAATAAACCGCGGGTTTGCCCTATACGGCGTCGGGCTGCCACTTCGGCTGCAGCATCGGGTCGGGCTGAGCGACATCCAGGCCGCTCCCGGAGGAGTCCGGCCAAACCGAGACACCCCCGCCCGGCGCAACGTCAGTGATCGAATCGGCCTTCAGCCACAACGCGAGGCCATCCGTGACGCTCATGCAAGAGCCAAGCCGCATGCTGATTGTAAGACCAACCAGCGCGGCGGCGAAACACAACCGAACGAGACTCCTGGCATTCTTCATATTTGTCCTCCTCCGGGAATCGCCTGCGTCACCGACTACGATCACACCCAAAAGCTCAACCCTGTTTGTCGCGATCACGGGGCGTAAGCGTATCCCGGGTGCCGAGAATGAGGCAGAAAATCAGAGACACTATTCAATTGGTAACACCGCTCGGCGGCTCTATGTTCCATATCCGGAGGCGAAAGATGTCGTGGTCGCCGTCGCCTTCCAGGTCGCTCTGCGGTGTGTGATCGCCGCGCGCCCAGGAACCGTACACGCCGATTTTGTCCTATAGCACCGCCGCGCCTGCTACGCCAGCGACAGGTCCGAATCGCTTTTCGTGAATGTGTCGTGAAATTCCGTAATTTGCTGAATGTGGGGGGCGATGGAGGGATTGCCGATCGCGCGCAGAAACCGGGTCGTCGCAAAATCCCGCGAACGAGCCGAGTACTTGCGCTCCCACTTCTCGAACGCGGATTTTTCCCTGTCGCTCTGATAGGGATAGCGAATCGTGTTGGCGCGGAAGCCGCAGCGCCACGGCTTCGGGGTCAATCGTGCCCGGAAACATTTTTGCACCGTGCAGAGCCGGGTGTAGAGCGGGTCGCTGCCGAGGGATTGAAGAATCTCAACCGTCGCTGGCGCGCCGGGGTGCATCGCCTTGTGTGTCGCCAGGCATCTCAGTCCCGCGAATGTGCGGTACACTCGCATACCCCAGCCCGCATTTGTCTGGCAAAACCGTTCCAACCGCGCCAGGATTTGCTCTTCTTGAGGGTGTCCCCTCGGTGCCTCGGGGACCTTGCCGAGGATTCTCTTAAAGAAATACCCCAGTCCTCCCCGTACCGTCGCGTTGGGCAAATCAATGTCAATGAACATGGCGGTTGCTGCATTGAGCACTTTGCACCCGTAGGAATTTCTCGTGACGACGGCCGTCTGGTTTCCTTGAGAATCCTTGTGCTCGTCGAGGATTTCCTCTCTCAGGGGCCGTGCGCCGTAGGCATATCTGTCGAGCCTTTCGCCCCCCACGAGGCGTTGCAGAATCTGTCTGGCAGCGTCGAGGGCACTCGCGGCCGCTTCCTCAAGGCTCGTTTCGGACCACCTCCAGCAGGAAAAGACAACCTTCTTTCCTCGGCGATCAACGCCCTCCGCTGTGCCTTTCGCCCAATGATGTGGGATTCTCATGAAATGCCTCCTGACTGTCCCTTGCGAGAAGCTGCGACCGCCGTGGTACTTGACCCGATACGCCCGGATTCAACGGTGCGTACGCCGTCTCGACGGTCTCGGGCAGAGGACTTTCGGACAAGGAAATACTTAACTTGATGAGCGTTGAGCAATCTCAAGAATTCTTTGAAGTCGGGCGGTACATGC
>CAZFAP010000109.1:0-16993 GCA_964516325.1 uncultured Verrucomicrobiota bacterium | reverse complement strand
TGTCAGGGTGGACTCGTACCGGTCGTGCGGGGAACGGGAAACCCCTGAAATACAGCCACACCCTCGGCTTCCGGCATCCCCCGCGCTGCGCCACACTACTCCGGTTTACGGCCCGTGGGGGCGACCTCGAGGGGAGCAGGCGTTTCCGGTTCAAGCGCCGCCCGCTCTACGTGCCCGTCCGCGAAGGCGGCGTTCATTAGCCTGCCATGATTCGACATCTTCTCCGAAAGCATCAGCGTTTTGGCGGGGTCCTTGATGTCCGTAAGCTTCCTCCCGCGGAGTCTCAGCCCGTAATCGCTTTCCGTATCTATCCTCTCCTTTGAGATGACCTTCTCCTTATCAGCGGGGCAAACGAACGTCTCCAGACTCGCAACGTAGTCGGGGTAGAGTTCCGAGAGCCGCGCGGGAAGGGTATCATCATGGTCGTTCGCAAACATGATGCACCCGACCGCCAACTTTCTCACGTTGGCCATGCACTGAGCCACGTCCGCCTTCCCCCCTTCCGGCCTAGTCCTCATACTCACAAACCTCATTATGGCCATCTGAACCAGAATGTGCTCCGCTCCGCCCGAGTCCGAAAAGGACTCGCTCAGCATCCCCTTTTCGTCGCAAGAAAGCCGGGCGCCAATCGAACCGAAATAGGGCGCTATCCTCCCCAGTCGCGCCACGATGTCCGAGCCAATCTGCCGGGCAGCAATGGCGCCAAACGTCCCATAAAGGAAATCATAAATCTCCCTCAGATTCACATACATCGCTATGCTGCCCTTCTCCGACAGGTTCGCAAACACCCTCTGAAACTCGGGATTCTGCTTCAAGGACTTCTCGCCTCGATACACGTCCACCACCCTCTTGACGGAACCCGAATGGATTCCCACAACCAAGAAATCACCCACGATGGCGTACGACGGGCGCAAGAAAGGAAACACCATCATCCCCACGAAGCTCATGCCGCGGTCGCCAGCTCCCTCCATCCCGGAAGGCAAAAGCGACAGGCTGAAGACCCCGACATCCTTGTACCGCTCTTCCGTCTTGAGCACCTTGAGCCCCGCCTTCTCCAGCAGAGCGATGAGCTTCTGAATCAGGGCTTCCGCTTTCTGTGGGTCTTTCACCTCGAGCATCACAAAGACCGCCGGGACACCCCAAACCTCCGGAACCTTCGCGGCTATGCAGACCTCGCCCGCAAATGGAGAGAAAATGTCCTCCTTAATCCTGAAGCCAAGTTTCTGCTCCACCCACCTCAACTTCGCGACGACCTGCTCCCAGTCCCGAGCCCCGCCGACGCTCACGACGACCCCACGGATGGCTCCAAGAAGCCCATCCCAAAACTCTCCGAAGTCCCCCAGGGACAGATCGTAAAAGAAAGTCATGTTCTCGGGGAGGTACCCGGCGGCTTTTAACGGCGTCGCTTTCTGGGCGAAGAGCTTCACGAAGCCCTTCCGCTCGGTCCCGGTCGCTATGTAGAAACCATCCCTGCTCGCGGGACCACGCCACTCTCCTCCAACCCCGACGGCCTTCACCCCGCTCAGCCCGGATGCCTCCAGAACAGCCCTTGCCTCCGGGGGAATAATGGGCGCCAGGTCCTCCAGAAGGGCTGAGACGCTCCCATAGACGAGGAAATCGCTCTTTTCGCCGACCTTCTGCCGGACCTCCTGGAAGACTTCGCTCTTCGCCAACGACCTTTCTCGCTTGGGCTGGTCGAGCAACTCCTGCATGGGTTGCTTGCCCACCGTGGCGATGAAAACTCCATCTGCGATCGTATAGCACACCTCGAACGGCAACGGCGGCGAAATCTGCTGCACCTCATAACCGCCATGGGTGAACGAAGTAATCTGTGCACCTTTCTGCTTTAGCAACGGGTGCAACCGTTCCGTCAGATACTGCCGAAGCGCAGGCTCCTTCTCGGCCACGTCCGCCAGGAAGAACACCGCCGGAACACGTGGACTGCATGGAATGTCCCTCACGGCGAGCGAAATCCTTTTATGGAAGACGTGCGTCAATGGCTGCACGTACGTCAGATACAACTGCTTCACCCGGTCGAACTCCGGTGCGCCGCTCATGAGCTTGATGGGGTCTATCTCACGCAATATCTTGTACGCATTCGACTCCTTGAACTTCGCCGCCAGCTTCGCCGCGTCCGGGACCGAAACATATAGCACCGTGTCCTCGGGCAGCATCTCCTCGAACGTTGCTTCCGAGACCTTCGCGGAAAAGCCCACGGGGCTGAGTCCTGCCAGCGCGACCCAGACCGTGCCGAACGCCGCTACCCATCGTGTCGCCTTCATCAGCATTTCCTCCAGAACTATCCGGTTCGCAGATTCCTGCGCTCGTCAGCCGGTTGTACGTTTCCTCCGCTCGCGTCCACAGGAGTATCGCCTCCTGCGGAATGGAACGTGAGCCTTAACCTTCTACAACGTCGTGCCTCCGCCGGCCAGCCGCCTCTCGATGTAGTTCAGCGTGTTCAAAGGATTCAGTTGCTCCGCCGATTCAACAATCTTCTTCCACCCGTACTCCCGCATCTCCGCCATCCGCGTCGGGAACGCACTGACCTGCGAGTAGAACTCGTTCGGATCGCCAACCGTCTCCCGAAGGAGGCCTGCGTACAGAGTCCGGACCAAATCCGACCCGTAGCCGTGCTCCGGTTCCGCCAGTATCCTGGTCATCCTCGCGTAGGCGACAAGGGGGTGAGCCGGGTCTTGCTGCTCTAACCCTTCGAGAACCTCTTGCGCCTCCACATACCTTTCCTGTCGCACAAGCTGCTCCGCCCGCTGGAGCTCCTTCACCATCGCCAGGTCCTTACCGGAGGCGTCGCGAGCGGCAAGAACCTGCTGTACCTCGTTGAGCTGCTCGTACGCCGCCTCGCTCAGCTTGCTCCCGAAAACCATCTTTATCCTCTGCAAGCCAAGGATCTGGGGCCGGGAATCGCCCTTTGCCGCTGCCACAGCCGTCCCCGGCGGCGTCCTGCGCGTAAGCAAGCCTTGCCCGGGCGCGGGCTGTTGTTTTTCGGGAGACAGCAGCATTCCCGCAAAATAACCTGCCAGGAAAACCACACACATAGTGGCAGCACCCGCAAACGCCAACCTCCGCGGAGAAAGCCACAGGGACCGCGGCTGCGTTGCGGGCTCCTCGCCCGCACGGATGCGGGCCTTGAGCCGCGTCAGGAAGTGAGCCGACGGTTGGCGGGCTCGCCACGACCCCGCCCACGCCAATACCTTCTTCGCCTCAGCAAGCTGCCTTCCACATTCCTCGCACGCCTCCACGTGTCCTGCAACCGCAGTGCGGGTCTCCTCCGGCAGCTCTCCATCCAGGAACCGCGTCAGTAGCTTCTCGACCTTCCTGCATCTCATGTTTGATCACCTCGATCCTGAAAACTCTTCTCCTTCGGTCTTTCCCGAACGTCGGTCAGCATTGAGCCGCCTCACCTTCTGCCCCTCGGCGCTCGCCCAGCCACGCCAAGCCCGGCGACAGCTTTTTCAGCTTGGCGGCAAGCCTTTTGACGGCCGCATGCTTCCGGGAGGCAACCGTTCCGGGCGAACAGCCAAGCAGGCAGCCGATCTCCTCGTAACTCATCTCCTCGTAGTAACTCATTGCGAAAACCTGCCGCTGCTTCACGGGGAGCGACTGGATTGCCTCCCGCAGCTTCACTTCCGCGTCCTTGCGGCTCAACGCCTCCAGCGGTCCTTCCGCGTCGTCCACCAGCACTTTCTCCAGGCTCATCCCCCCGTCTTCCTGCGTCTCTTCGATGGACAGCGTAAGGGGAACGCCCCTCGCCTTCCGAAAGTGCATGCGGCAGACGTTGACCGCAATCTTATACAGCCACGACGAGAACTTGTGTCCCGGCTTGAACGTATGGCTCTTCCGGAAGACCGTCAGAAAGGTGTCCTGCGCCAGCTCCTCCGCCGTCGCAAAGTGCGACACCTGTCGGTGAACGAAGTTCGTGATCTTGCTGGCGTACCGGCCGACAAGCTCGTCGAACGCCTCCTCCGATCCAGCCATCACAGAGACCATCAGTTGCTCATCGCTCGTGGCTTCCGTTTGCGGGTCTTCCCTCATAAGCTGCGCCCTACTCACACTTTAATATGCAAAACTCGCAAGAAATCTTCATTCTTTCTCGCAGCCTTCCCATGTAGAAAAGCCTTACGTTCACGCCGCGGCGTTTCTCATCAAGCATGCTGGCGCGCTGAGCGAGAAACAGAAAAAAATCTTTCGTTTCATCCGCCCATAAGCTCGTATCTTATACCGAATCAAATGGGAGCCGCTAAAATTTCCTTGCTACCCTATAACGTCATTCCTATACTCGCGGCGGGAAGCGCAGGACAGAGAATGACATGTTAATAACTTGTGAATATCCTGTGCGTTCCCGACGGGTTTCCCGAGCGGAGGCTCGCCGGGGGGAGACCGACCTTTTGATAAGAGATAACAACCGCTTCGGCGTTCATTTTTGGGATTCACACGAGGCCCGGTGGTGCAGTCACAATATTCGTAGTAGCAGGCGATTGCGTCCGAGGCCAGTGTGAGTCGCCGATGTCTTTTGCGGTTGTCCTTCCTTCCAGCGAGCCGCTCGTCGGGCGGCAGGCCTAACCACGCCGCGCAAGGCATGTTAGAACACCACTGTGGATAACTCTTCCGTCGAGAAGGAGGGACCATTGAGCCACTCGGGCCATTGGGACACGATCATAGGCGTCATCCGCGCCCAAGTTCAACAGGACACATTCGATCGTTGGTTCGGAGACTGCAAGCTGAAAAACGACAGCGCGACCGACCTGACGATTGAGGTGCCCAGCATCTTTTACAGGAACTGGGTGATAGATCACTTCGGGCCTTTCATCCAGAGCAAGCTCCGCGAACTTGCGGGGCCGGACGCGCGGTTCGCCATCGAAATTGCTGGCGACAACGGCTCCACGATAGTGGCTGCCCCCAAACGGCGGAGGTCCAGGGGTGCTTCGGAATCGCCACCAAGCCCCCGGGGCAACTCCAACAACGGCAGCCACCTCAACCCGAAGTACACGTTCGTGAACTTCATTGAAGCGCCTTGCAACAGCTTTGCAAGAGCGACCTCCCTTGCCGCGGCGCAGACCCCGGGGCGCCTGTACAATCCAATCTTCATATACGGGGGCGTAGGGCTCGGCAAAACGCACCTGATGCAGGCGATCGGCCACTACATGCTGTTGCACCTCCAGGGCGTCCGCATCCACTATGTGTCCAGTGAAACCTTCACGAACCACCTCATCCACAGCGTCCAAAACCAGAAGATGGACCAATTCCGACGGAGCTATCGGGACGTCAACGCCTTACTTATTGACGATATCCAGTTCCTTTCGGGAAAGGAACGAACCCAGGAGGAATTTTTCCACACGTTCAACGCGCTGTTCGATCTCCGCAGTCAGATTGTCATCTCGTCAGACCGCCCGCCGACGGAGCTGGCGAACATGGAAGAGCGCCTCATGTCCCGGTTTCAGTCAGGGGTTGTGGCGGACCTCCAGGCGCCCGACCTCGAGACACGGGCCGCCATCCTTCTCAACAACGCGCCGCTGCTGCGCATCAAACTGCCCGAGGACGTCGCCTTCTTCATCGCAGAGAAGATCAGGTGCAACATCCGCGAGCTGGAGGGCGCCCTGATCCGGGTAGCGTCCTATGCGTCTGTCACCAAGCAGCCCCTCACGGTCGCACTCGCTCAACACGTGCTGAAAGATGTCCTGCTACACCAGGATACCCGCACAATCACGATAGACGCCATCCAAAAAAAGGTCGCGGAGCGGTTCGACATCCGCGTTGCCGATATGAAAAGCCCGCGGAGGCCCAAAACGATTGCCTACCCGCGGCAGGTTGCCATGAGCCTTTGTCGGGAACTCACATCCCACTCGTTGCAGGAGATCGGGGAGGCTTTCGGTGGGCGAAACCACGCTACCGTCATTCACGCGCATAACCTCATTGCTCGGAAGCTCCCGTCCGAGCCGAAACTCCGCGACATCATCGAGCGCCTCAAGGAGGAGCTTTCCCGCGGCTCATGACGGTGCTCAAGACTCCAAACGCTTGCAAGCACTGTCGTCCCGCCGTTGCAGCTTACGTGCCGGGGGTTCTTCACAGAGGTCCATTGTCAAAAATTTCGTTCACATTCGGTCTAAATCATGTTATCATTCGGATAGCTTATGGTTGACAAGGTGTCGCCGTCGTTTTTTCAACATGGTACTCACAAGTTCTCGACGGTGATGGTGTTCGCAACGGACGCTTACCATCAACATACACACACTGCCTACTACGGCGACGGATTTCAAGAGCTACCTTTTCGAACAAGCAGTAGTAGTTCGGAACAATCGTGGAGGATCCCATGAAGTTTGTGGCCCAAACAGTTGATCTGGTTGCCTCACTCCAGAAAACTCATCCGATCGTCGCCTCCAAAAGCACGCTCTCCATCCTGGCGAATGCTCTCGTGGAGGCGCTTAACGGCAAAGTCATCGTGACAACAACAAATCTCCAAATCGGAGTTCGCTCCGAGACGCCGGCGACTGTAATAGAGTCCGGCGCATCCACGCTTCCTGCTCGGACCCTCTTCGCGATTATGCGCGAGCTGCCACCCAGGGAGGTTGAGGTCGAGGTGGACCCGGAGAACGTCGCGAGCATCCGTGCCGGCGAGTCCTTCTTCAAAGTGCTTGGTATCTCCAAAGAGGAATTCCCGAGAGTCGCAGAGCTGGAAGGGGCACCTCTTTTCGTAATCTCCCAGACTGTGCTGAAGAAGATGCTCCACAGGACCTCGTTTGCCGTGTCGCGTGAGGACCCTCGGCATTTTCTCACCGGGATGCACTTCTCGATAGAGAATGGCCGCCTCTCCTTGGTGGGTACGGACGGCAGGAGATTGTCCCGGATCGGGCATGACGTGGATGTCGCAAAAGATTATGTGGGGAGTCTTATTGTCCCCATTAAAGCGGTGGAAGAACTGGAGAAGCTTCTCGGTGATGAAGGGGACGTCAGCATCTTCGTATTCGGCAACCAGGTTGGCTTTAGGGTGGGCACGGACAGTCTTCTTTCCTTACTTATAGACGCGAAGTTTCCAGACTACGAAGGCGTCATCCCAAAGAACCCCGCGGCCAAAGCTGTCTTGAATCGGGAGGAGTTTTCTGCGATGGTGCGGCAGGCGAGCCTCCTTACCAGCGAACAGTCAAGCTCCGTGAGATTGCGATTTGACAAGGAGCAATTAATCATCATGGCGAGCACCCCGGAGCTTGGCGAAGCCCGGGTCGTGATGCCCATCAAGTACGAGGGCAAGCCCCTCATGATCGGGTTCAATCCCACGTGCCTGCGAGATGTTTTGAATTGCATGCATGAAGAGGAGGTGAACTTCGAGGTAACGGACTCCCTCAGCCCGGGCGTCATACGGGGAGACGAGGGCTTCCTGCACTTGATCATGCCGATGCGACTCCCAGACCTAGAAAGCTAACGGAGAAGGGTGAGGGCGCATGGCGTCGCAACAATGGGTGAAGCTCGGCGACGTGATCCCCTCGTTGCTAAGAGTGTTGAAGGGGCAAATCGAGTCGCCGATCCACAAGGTCGTTGAACTCTGGGAGTCGGCCGTGGGGGCAGAGGTTGCTGCTCACGCCAAGCCCCTCCGCCTGACCAATGGTCTTCTCGTGGTTTCGGTGGACAGTTCCGTCTGGGCAGCGGAGCTGGCGAGATTTCGCTCGGAGGAAATCATCCGGCGGGTGAACCATGCCGTCGGTTCGCCGCAGGTTCGACAGTTGCGTTTCTTGAGCCGCGCTTCGACCAGGAGGGTGCGCTCAGGAGGAAAGGAGTATGGAGAAGGGACAGGTACGATATGACGCTACGACGATAACCGTGCTCAGTGGAATTGACGCGGTCCGAAAGCGGCCCGCCATGTACATCGGCGACACCGGCGCCGCGGGCTTGCACCACCTTGTCTATGAGGTGGTGGACAACAGCGTTGACGAAGCCATGACAGGCTTTTGCACCAAGATTGAGGTCGTCGTCCACGTGGACGGCAGCGCCACCGTCACGGATAACGGCCGCGGCATCCCCGTGGATATCCATCGCACGGAGAAGAAGCCTGCCGTCGAAGTCGTCCTGACCACACTGCATTCCGGGGGCAAATTCGACCACAAGACGTATAAGGTCTCCGGCGGGCTGCATGGGGTCGGTGTCTCGGTCGTCAACGCCCTTTCCGAATGGCTGGAGGTAGAGGTCCGAAGGGACGAGAAAGTCTATCACCAGAGGTTTGAAAGGGGGAAGCGAGCCAGTTCCTTAGAGGTCATCGGAAAGAGCAAGAAGACCGGCACGAAGGTAACGTTCAAAGCGGACACACAAATCTTTGGCGAAAACGCCAACTTCAGCTTCAGTACCCTCTCGGAAAGGCTCCGCGAGCTGGCTTTTCTCAACCCCGGCCTGCTCATAACCATCAAGGACGAGCGAACAGGACAGGAGAATCAGTTCAAGTACACCGGGGGCATCGTCTCCTTTGTTGAGCACCTCAACCGCAACAAAACGTCGCTGCACAAAAAAGCAATCTACATCCACGCCTCCAGAGAAGAGGTGGATGTGGAAGCCGCCATCCAGTATAACGACGGGTATCAGGAGAATGTCCTCACCTTCGTGAACAACATCAACACCTCCGAGGGGGGAACGCACCTCAGCGGATTCCGTTCCGCGCTTACCCGCACGATGAACAACTACATTCGCGCCAATAATCTGGTCAAGAGCGAAAAGGTCGTGCCCTCGGGGGATGATATGCGGGAGGGACTTACCGCCATCCTGAGCCTCAAGGTCCTTGAGCCTCAATTCGAGGGCCAGACCAAGACCAAGCTGGGGAACAGCGAGGTCGCTGGCATTGTGGAATCCATTGTCAACGACGAGTTGGGGGCTTTCCTCGAGGAAAATCCATCCGTTGCGAGGCACATCGCGGAAAAGGTCATCCTGGCGGCCAGAGCCAGGGACGCCGCAAGAAAAGCCCGGGACCTCACCCGCCGCAAGGGCGCCTTGGACAGCGGCTCTCTCCCGGGCAAGCTCGCCGATTGCGCGGAGAGGGACCCGCAACTTTGTGAGCTGTATATCGTCGAGGGAGATTCCGCGGGTGGTTCCGCGAAGCAAGGGCGAGACCGGCGATTCCAGGCCATTCTCCCTGTCCGGGGGAAGCTTCTTAACGTTGAGAAAGCCCGGATTGACAAAATCCTGAAAAACGAAGAAATCCTCACCATGATTATGGCGCTAGGGACGGGTGTCGGCGATGAGGAGTTTGACATCAGCAAGCTCCGCTACGGCAAGGTCATCATCATGACGGACGCCGACGTGGACGGGCTTCACATACGGACCCTGCTGCTCACCTTCCTCTACCGGCAGCTCCCGGAGCTGGTTCGGAAAGGGTACGTTTACATTGCCCAGCCGCCGCTGTACGGGGTGAAGGCCGGCCAGAAGCAGGTCTATGTCCAGGACGATCAGCAGATGGACTCCTTCGTCCTTCACAACGGAATGGAGGAGCTGCGAGTGGACAGGATCGGTCGAGGTAAGGAGCTTACCTGCAATCAACTCGAGAAAATCGTCGCGGAGATTGTCAAGGCCGAGAGCCTGCTCTCTATCGTTTCCCGAAAAGGGATTGACCCGCAGGAATACCTCAGCTCCCGAGACAAGAAGACCGGCAAGTTACCCCTCTACAGGGTGAGTGTCAATGAGGATGAGCGATTCGTGTTCAGCGATGAGGAGCTCCGGCGAATCGCCGCCGCGGAGGAGGAGCACCGGGGCCACGAAATGGTCGTGCTGTCGGATGAAGAGAACGGAGAGGAAGCTGGCGAGACCGGAATCAAGGTCCAGGAGATTTTCGAGTCCCGGGAACTGGAGAAGGCGATGGACGCTCTCGCCAAGCTCGATGTGGATATCGAGCACTTCTTCGAGGCGAAACGCCCCCTGTACAGGCTGACCCATTCCGAGGGAGTTACGGAAGTCAAATCCCTCAAGGAGCTTGTGGAGACAATCCGGCGTCTGGGACGAAAGGGAATCAGTCTGCAGCGGTACAAGGGACTCGGGGAAATGAACCCGGAGCAGTTGTGGGAAACCACCATGGACCCCGCCAAGCGGGTCATCTTGAAAATCGTCCTTGAGGACGCTGTCGCGGCGGAGGAGACTTTCTCCATGCTCATGGGGACGGAGGTGGAGCCGCGGAGGGAGTTCATCGAACAGAGCGCCCGCTGGGTACGAAATCTGGATGTGTAAGTCCGCGTCTCACGAAGGGGGTTCCTCTTGCCCTGCACGGGGTTGGGGGAACGGCGAATCTGACGCAGGCACGTATGTGACTGCCTTGACAAAGTATCGCATGTCGGGGCCCGAGGCGATGTCCACCCGGATTTGCCCCTCGCTTCGTAAGAAAGCACCCGGTCCCTTTTCTTTGAGTGCCCAGGGAATCGTCACGTCGTTTTCCGATCGCACGTAACCGTCATCCGGGAGAAGGAGGTTGAATTCGATCGTGTTGTCCTCCGCCAGGCGTGCCTGGATGATCCGTCCCGTTGCGCTGGTTATGTCCGGCAACGCCTCCAGGTCGAATCCGCTAAGAAGGTTCTCCACCCGGAACTGAAGATTTCCGGGCGCGTACATGAATGCTTTCAAGCTGAAACGAGGAGATGAGTTCTGGTACGTCATCAGAGGTTGAGCTTCCGAGAGAGGCACCAGCTTGGGTTGGGGCGGTTCATGGCAGCTCTGAAGCAGAAGGGTGGATACGCCCAGCAGCGCGAGAAGAACGCACCGGAATGCATGTTCCCTGAGTTGATGTGCCGCTCGATTCCGCATATAGTTGAGAACTCTCTCCCTCGTTTTGATTTTAGGGTGCCCGGCATACGCCGTCAAGACAAGGCAACTGCGGAACGATTGGACCGCGTGACCCTGGATGCCGGGCTGGCGTTAGGTTGGGACCGAGGAAGGTCTGATGCGTGAATCCCAACTCCTCATGAAAAGACCTCACCTCGAGGGACTGCGGAAGCTGTCCGTTCCGAAAGGGTACGCCCTGCGCACCTACCGGGAAGGGGATGGCACTCATTGGGCACGCATCATCTCCAGCGCCTTTCAGACCGAGTGCTCCCCCGGCGTCTTCACAAAGGAAATAGCCAGCCAACCCGCGTTCCGTCCGGAAGGGGTCTTCTTTCTCCTCCATAAAGGTCAACCCGTGGGCACAGCAACCGCCTGGTCCAAGCCTGAACTTGGACGCCACGCCGGATATGTCCACATGGTGGCAGTCGTCCCTGAGCACATGGGCAAGGGACTCGGAAAGACTCTTACTACTGCGGTGCTCATGTACTTTAAGGAAAAGGGACTGAAGAGTGCCTTTCTCCATACGGACGACCAGCGCCTCGCCGCGATTAAAACGTACCTGTCTCTGGGCTTTGAGCCTGTTATCCAGGGGGAGGAGGTCCTCCGGCGATGGGTGGAAATCTTCAGGCGGCTGAAACGCCCCGACCTGTCTCATAGATATTGCGGGGAGGAGTGAACCTCGCAGAGTGGCCGCCCCGCTCGTGTGGTTGCTCTTATGGGCGCCGAGCCGCAACGTCGGCCTTCTTTTGGAGTCCAGAACTGCGTCAGCCATCGTCCTGCTCGGAGGGCTGGGACGAGACCTCACCGTTGGGCTCTTCCTCCGACGGCTCGCTCTGGGGCACGCTCTTCGCGACATCCACGACCCTGTCCCCTTGCGATAGCGAAATGACCCGCACCCCCTGCGTATTCCGGCTGATGGTGCGGAGTTGCGACACGGAGGTCCGCATCATCTTCCCTTCGGCGGTCAGGATAATGATGTCATCGTCCTCCCTTGCGCTCAGTACCCCCACCACGGGGCCGTTCCGCTTCGAGGTCTTGATGGCAATCACGCCCTTGCCGCGGCGCCCCTGTCTGCGGAATTCTTCAAAGGAGGTACGCTTCCCATAACCGTTCTCGCACACCACGAGAAGCGTGGAGTGCTCCTGGACGATTTCCATGCCGACTACGGCGTCTCCCTCTCTCAGGGTGATTCCCTTCACCCCGTATGTCGCCCGGCCCGTCGGCCGAACGTCCGATTCGTGAATCCGTATAGACTGCCCGTTTCGCGTTACCAGCACGATCTCGTCGTGCCCGCTGGTCAGCTTGACCTCGATGAGGCTGTCCTCCGGGTCCACGCGGATGGCGATGATTCCCCCACTCCTCGGATTGCTATACGCCGAAAGGGGCGTCTTCTTGATTGTCCCCTTCTGCGTGACCATCATCAAGTTTCGCTCGCCGTCGAAATCTTTGACCCGAATCAGCGCTGCGATCTTCTCTCCACTCGACATCTCCAGCATGTTCACGATGGCCTTTCCCCGAGCCTGCCGACCCGCCGGAGGTATCCCGTACACCTTCAACCAGTAGCACTGCCCCTCCGTCGTGAAAAACAGAAGATAATCGTGCGTGGACGCCGTGAAGACGTGCTTCACGAAGTCCTCCTGCCGGGTCTCCATCCCTGAGATGCCCTTTCCGCCGCGGTGCTGCTGCCGGTAGGTGGCCACCGGCACCCTCTTGATGTACCCGGCATAGCTGATCGTGATGATGCACCCCTCGTTCGCAATGAGGTCCTCGACCGTGATGTCGTCCTCCGCCGGCACGATGTCCGTCCGTCGCGCGTCCGCGTATCGCTTCTTCAGTTCGTCCAGTTCCTCCTTCACCAATTGCTTGACAAGCTCCGGGCTGCTCAGGACCGATTTCAAGTACGCGATCTTCTTCAGAAGCTCCCGGTATTCGTTGTCGACCTTCTCCCTCTCCAGCCCGGTGAGCTGGTAGAGTCGGAGCTCCAGGATGGCGTTCGCCTGCCGCTCGCTGAGCTTGAAATTGTTCATCAACTGCTGCCGAGCCTCATCCCTGTCTTTGGAACTCTTGATGATGCGGATAATCTTGTCGAGGTTGTCGAGGGCAATCTTGAAGCCTTCGAGGATGTGCGCCCGCGCTTCCGCCTTATCGAGCTGGTATTGGGCCCGGCGGACGATGACCTCCTTGCGGTGGTTGATGTAGCAGGTGAGGAGTCCTTTCAGTCCCATCGTCTGGGGCTGCCCCTTCACGAGCGCCAGAAGGATCGCCCCGAAGGTCTTCTGCATCTCCGTGTGCTTGTAAAGCTGGTTGACGACGATGTGGGCGTTCTCGCCTCGCTTCAGCTCCACGACGATCCGCATCCCGTCTTTGTCGGATTCATCGCGCAGGTCCGAGATGCCCGTGATGACCTTCCGGTTCACGAGGTCCGCGATGCTGTTGATCAGCACCGTCTTGTCAACCTGGTACGGAATCTCCGTGATGACAATGAATTCCTTGCCGCTCTTCGTCGGCTCGATCCCTGTCCTTGCTCGGCAAATGATGTGCCCTTTTCCCGTCCGGTACGCCTGCCGGATTCCGTCCATGCCGCAGATGATTCCGCCCGTGGGGAAATCGGGACCCGGGATCACTTTCATGAAGTCCGCCAGCGGCACATCGGGGTCGTCTATCAGGAGCTTCAGTGCGTCCACCACTTCCCCCAGGTTGTGCGGGGGAATGTTCGACGCCATCCCGACCGCGATCCCGGAGCAGCCGTTGCAGATCAGGTTGGGAAATCGCCCCGGCAGGACCGTCGGCTCCTCAAGCGTCTCGTCGTAGTTTGGGACAAAGTCAACGGTTTGTTGCTCGATGTCCTCCAGCATCTCCATCGCGGCGTGCGTCATCCTCGCTTCCGTATATCGCATAGCCGCCGGAGGGTCGCCATCTACCGAGCCAAAGTTGCCCTGTCCATCAACCAGGGGGTAACGCAGAACGAAGTCCTGCGCCATCCTCACGAGCGTCGGATAGACCACCCCTTCCCCATGCGGATGGTAATTGCCTGAGGTATCGCCCGCGATCTTGGCGCATTTTCGGTACTTGCTCGTCGGGCTAAGATGAAGGTCTCTCATCGCGTAGAGGATTCTCCGCTGGGAAGGCTTGAGTCCGTCGCGAGCGTCCGGCAGGGCCCTCTGGATGATGACGCTCAGCGCGTACGTTGCAAAGGACTCCTTCATCTCATCTTCGATGTCTCGCGGAGTAATCCTCTCGTTCAGGGTGTACATACACTTCTCCTTTCTCCGTCCAAGTGGTCAAAAAAAGTATAGCGGAAGGCCCCGTTCCTCGTCAAGAAAAACGTGTCTTCCGCGGAAGGGTTTCATCACGGAGAACGCAGAGGTCGCAGAGAAGAAGAATTCTGACAGGATGACAGGATTGACCGGATGATGGGATTGTCCCAGTGCATCACATCCTGTGTGGCGCCGAGGGCGGCATTATCGTGTCCACCTCTTCTGAGTGCTTGAGGCTTTGCGAGAGACACCGTCCCGCTCCGTTTTGTTCTCACGCCAGGGCGCTGTGCCCCGGGGTGAGGCTCCGGGGAATCAGGAGGACTGTTGGAACGCGTCGGCAGGGGTTTGTTTTAGGGGCGGCCCCGGTGAGTCGGGGTCATGTGGGGGGTCTGCACCGACGGAGAGGGGCTCTCGCAGCGGGGCAGCCGGAGCCCCTGTCTCTCACTTGAGTTTGATTCGGTAGAATCGTCGTGTGAAGGACATGTCTGGGGTTGTCCAATTTGTTGATTCGCCCTGGGAGGGGACGGTGGCCTCTTCGAGCCACTCTGCGCCCAGAAGGTCGTGGCATGACCAGACGACGTAGGTCTGGCCGGGGCGGCTGGTCCAGGTGAGGCCCACCCCGGCACCAGCCAGTTTGCTGACTTGCGTGACCCTGAAGGGAAAGGGACTGTATTCGTAGGCGCCCATGTCCACGGTTAGGGAAGAAGCCCCGAAGGCGATGCGAGGATTGCCGTCGAGGTCAAGCGCCTCGGGCATCCAATCCTCGTTTTTGCCGGCGTCGATGCAGGGCGAATCCAGCAGAAGCCGATAGTCGTTGTCCTCCCACGTCGCAGCGTCGTCATCCGGTCCATCCGCGTCAACGAACCGCGGGTCTTCGGCGATGTTTCCCTCCCCCCCGTCAGTCCAGTCCTGAATGCACGAGAAGGAGACGGGGGCGGGGCACAAGTGGAACACGGGTTCTGTGTTCCCCCAGATGATGCAATTTTCGATTCTGCCGAAGCAGTCGAACATGACACCGTTAAGGGACGAGTTTCCAGAGATTGTGTTGTTGACGATGTCACCGGGGCAGATGGCCACCGCCCCGGCACCTGCGGCCGAATTGTCGGTGATTCTGTTGTTGCGGATGGGGCCGTCGCAGTCGCAGATTCCACCGCCGTTGTCCGCAGAGTTCCCTGCGATAATGTTGTCCTCGATTGTCCCATCACTGTAGAACACGCCGCCCCCAAACCCAGCGGTATTGCCTGAGATGATGTTGTTGCGGACGACACCCTCAGAATTGGCAATCCCGCCGCCGTTTGCCTGCGCTGAGTTGCCGACGATGGCATTCCGCTCGACCGTTGCGTGGGTACGACCCCACGAGGGGCCACCTCGCACTCCCGCCCCCTCGATCGCCAGGCCATTCCGAATCGTGAAGCCGGAGAGGACGCAGGCTTCGGTTTCGGTCCCGGAGAAGGTAACGACGGAGCCGGCTTGATTGCCGTCAATGATGGTGTTGGCGACGATGGCGGGGTTGAGGGGGTCGGTGCCGGTGAGGGCGATGTTTTTGCCGTTGAAGCGGATGTTTTCGAGGTAGGTCCCTTCAGCGACGAGGACGGTATCCCTCCTCTTGCCGCTGGCGGTGTTGATCCCTTCCTGAATCGTTTGGAATGCGGTCGCCCAGGACGCGCCGTCGCCGGACTTCTCAATCGAACCATCCACATACCAGGTTGCAGCCCCGGCTCCGTGACACGCCGAGACCCATGACGCAACCACCAGAAAGCCGATGAGGTTTCTCATAGTCCCCTCCTCTGGAAGTTCTCCGTGCCCTTGCTGTTCATGGTCGGCCGAAGAGCTGTGCAAGATTGACAGCACCTTGAGGCTATCAAAGGAGGCTTCGCCGTTCAAGCGCGAACATGGCAGGGCTCTTGCTCCGTCGCAGTAGCGAAGGCTGCGGAATGAAACGGCGCCATCTCGGCGGCGGTCCGGAGGGGCCTCGCCGGTCCCTCATGGCCGATATTGCGGGCGAGACGCCCCCAGGACGGCCGGCAAGGTGCCGGCGGTACATTCGGCGGCGGAGGCGCTATTTCTCCAGGACTCTGTAGTGTTTGATTCGGACGAAGGGAGAGAGAAAGGGTGCGGTGGTGTCGGTCCAGGTGGTTGTGGTGTCGCCGATGGACGGGACGGTTTCGGCGGCCGTCTGCCAGGAGAGCATGTCGCCCGAATGCTCAACTCGGTAGGCTTTCCCTGCAAGGCTGCTCCAGCGGAGGACGGCGTTGCCGTTGCCGTTGCGTGCGCCGGAAAGGGTGTTGATGTAGAATTCCCACGCTCCCATATCCACCGTGAGGCTTCTTCCGCCGTACATGACACGGTGCATGCCGGCGATGTCGGTCGGAGGCAAAGTCGGGTCGGTAAATCCCACGTCAATGCAGGGTGACAATGGTCGGAGGCGGAAGTTCATGTTCAGCGGGTCAAAAAAGAGCGGTTCCGTGGTGATGTTTCCCTCGCCGCCTTCGGTCCAGTCCTGGATGCAGGAGTAGGTCGGGATACTCAAATCGTAGAGCTGCGGCCCTGTCGGCGCCATATTGCCCCATATAATGCAGTTGCGGATGGTGGCGTCGCACCAGGCCAGCCCGCCGCCGAAGTCCGTAGCCGAGTTGCCCGTTATCGCGTTGTTCTGGATCGTGCCGTTGCAGTCACTCAGCCCCCCGCCCCACGCCTGGGCCGAGTTACCCGTTATCGCGTTGTCCTGGATCGTCCCGTTGCGCGAGCCCAGCCCCCCGCCCCACTGCGCCGAGTTGCCCGTTATCCTGTTGTTTTGGATCGCGCCGTGGCAGTCATACAGCCCGCCGCCGGAAGTTGTGGCCGAGTTGCCCGTTATCGTGTTGTTCTGGATCGTGCCGTTGCACGAGCCCAGCCCCCCGCCCCACTGCGCCGAGTTGCCCGTTATCCTGTTGTTCTGG
>CAZFAP010000108.1:0-17046 GCA_964516325.1 uncultured Verrucomicrobiota bacterium | reverse complement strand
TCCCCGTCCATCTGCCTTCATCTGCGGTTAGGTCCGGAATCCAAGATCTGAAATCCAAAATCTTCTCCGCGTTCATCTGCGTTCTCTGCGGTTAAATCCTGAATCCCTTCGCCGTCTCATACACCGCCACGACCTTTTCCGGCTCAATATCTGCCTGAATATTATGAATCTGCGTGAACACGTACCCAGACCCCTCCGCGAAGATTCTCAGCCGCTCCTCCACGTCCCGCTTCACATCCTCCACCGTCCCGAACGGCAAGACGTGCTGCGTGTCGCACCCCCCGCCCCAGAACGTGATGTCCTTGCCGAAATTCCTTTTCAGCGTCTCCGGCTCCATCCCCCTTGCCGTCGTCTGCACCGGATTCAGAATGTCCACACCCATCTCAATCAAATCCGGAATAATCTCCACGATACTCCCGCACGAATGCAGAAAAACCTTCACGTCGCTGCGCTCGTGGACGTACTCATACACCTTCCGATGCCGGGGCTTGATGAGCTGCCGATACATCTCCGGACTGAGTTGCAGCCCCTGTTGCGTCCCCAAATCGTCCCCCATCTGGATGATGTCAATCTCATCGCCGACCGCACCTAAATAAAGCTCTAAGTTCTCTAAGTGCCACTCCACCAGCCGGTCGAGGTAATACTCGATCAACTTCCTGTCCGCGCACAGCCGCACCATGAACTCCCCCCACCCGAAATCGAACTGCCCGCTCTCTAAGATGTTCCCCCCGAAGGCGCCGAGGATCGCCTTGTCCGTTTCGCGCCGCCAACGTTCCGCCTGCTGCCTGAGGAACAGAACCTCCTCTTGCGAGATAAGCGGCCAGCCTCTCTTCTCGATATCGGAGGGCGTCCGCGCATCTGCCAGCGGAAAATAACTGAACTCGTAATAAAGCCCCCCAGCGGGCATCCGCGCGATTTCCCGCCCGCAGTCTAAGATCACCCTATCCCCGTTCTCCAACACCACAGGCCGAAACGACTCTGGCACTAAGGATTCCGACCCATCCGGCAGAATGTCGTCCCGCCACTCCGTGACCTTCGCGCCGAACGCCGGCGCCAACCGATGCACCTGCACCACATCTCCGCCGAGACAGTCCACCACCTCAAGGTCCGGCTCCGCCAACTGCTGCATCACGTCATAGACCTTCGTCTTCGGCACATGACCGAACCCTAAATGCTCCTTCAATTTGTTGTAGGCGATCGCCATGATTCCCGTGGACCGCATCGCCCCAAAATCTATGGGCACCCGATCCACTTCCTCATGCCCGATCGCCGCCTTCACCCTCTCCCGGGATTCCATGTTCGCCTCCCTAAAGGAAGTGCATGCGAAAAGCGCGGCGCTGACGGTGCGAAAATCGAAGCCCGATGTCAGGATAAGGGGGTAGCACGGCGCTTGTCAGCAGGCACCAGGGAACGCTGAGAGAACGCAGGTGGGCAGCGCGCTGTTGTTCGGTCCCTTGGTAATCCACTTGCGATAGGCGCCACCTAACCTGTCGGTGCCTTGCGTACGTTTTCCTGCCACTTGACGACTCTCACCGATGGCCTGTACAATTCTCCAAGCTTTGAATGTCTAACCAGTCAGGTGAACCCCCGGGGTCCCATTGCGATGAAAAGCGTGCGGCTAACGATATATGACGCCGTCGGGTACTTCGTTCCGGGCGCCGTCCTCCTTTGGTCTCTCCGCCACGGCCTTGTTAGTCTCGGCAGCTCGTGTGGCGACCACCTGTTGGGAGATCTTCCCGCGGCTGCGCAAGTCGCTTTCCTGGCGACGCTCTCATACGTCGGCGGCCACATCCTCCACGGTCTCGCGAACTTTACCATCGACAGAATGCCTTTTGGGGGAAATCCGCCGCGAAACTACTTTCGGGAGCATTTCCACTGTGACTTCTCCAATGCAGCTATCTCGTCTCTCGCGGCGGCGATCTCTCGGCGCTTCGGCTTGGCACTGCCGGCCGAGCCCGACGGGCGGGACTCGAGCTTCTTCGAATCTACGTATTGGCTCTGCTACACGTTCGGGGTCCAGGAAAGAGAGGATGGCCTTACTTCTGTGTTTCAGGCGTTGCACGGCCTGTATAGGGCTCTGACACTGTGCTGCCTCATCAGCGCAATCCTTTTCGCTGCAAGCGCCGTTAGATGCTGGAGACCGTTGTCTTTTTCGGTTTCCGTTACTGCCCTCCTTCTGACGCTCCTGTTCGCAATGCGTGCCGCGCGCTTCGGCCGCCACGTTGCGCGCACGGCGCTGGCAGACTTCCTCTGCCTCGCGCTCGGGAGCTCGGCCTCCCAATCCACACCAAGGAATGGGAAATGAATCATCTAGAGCTGATTGTCTTCAACGTCGGACACGGCCTTTCCGTGGCGATGATCGAGCAGCCAGAGAGGTACGTTACGCTCGTTGATCTGGGCTCCGAGGGCCCTTTCTCGCCGGTACAGAGCCTGGCCCGAGACCGCGGACTGCGCGCCGATGTTCTATACCTAACGCACCCGCATGGGGATCACCTAAACGACATTGCGGCTGCCTTTAGGCCAGAGCAACGTCCTCTGTCTGTATTCTGCCAAGACTATGACTGGAATGACGTGTCTGCCAGGGAAAGGCCCCAGTTCCGCCACAAGATAGAAGCGCTTAGGCACCTGCTCAACCTCGTCCCGCGCGGAGAATATCAAGGGGCCGCAACAATGACCCCCTGGTGCTATCCGCCCCTCCAGGCCCAGCAATACTTCGGGGACTCCGATTACGTCAACAACTCAAGCCTGCTCCTCGTGTATCAGTGGCGTCACCTCAAAGTCGCCATCGCAGGCGACCAAAGCAAGGCTGTCGTGGACGCGCTCATCAACTGTGCTGAGTTCTGCTCAAGCGCCCAGGGAGCCGCTATCCTCGTAGCCCCCCACCACGGGCACTCAGCTGGCTACACCGGCTTATGGCCGAAGCACGTCGGCAAACCTTTCGTGACCATCGTATCCGTTCAATCCCGCGACCCTAACATCGACGAACGGTACAGCAAGCCCGATTTCGCGGAGGGCATAGACCTGGAAGGGCAAAAAAGGTACTCGCTCACGACGCGGCACGACGGCCATATCCTCGTGGGGATGTGGTATGACGACAACGGGAAGCCGCGATGGAAATTCACTTGCACGTCGAACCCACGCTGAACTCGAGCCGGGCCGGAACCATCCCTGAGGTGGCCGTCCAGGTTTACCTCCAGTCCGCCCTGTAGGGTGGGCGCGGAAGCCAGCATCTCCCGTGAGGCTGCGGAGCAAACCCCGCATGGCTAGAAACGAGCAGCAACAAGAACGTCCGAAGGGCGAACGGAGGTTCAGCCAGGAGCAGTACGACATGCTCCTCCGCTGCTCCGAAAAGAAGGACATCTCCGAGTGGAACCAGTGGCGAGAGGACAATCCCCGTGAGGAAATTCTCCTGGAAAGCGCGGACCTCGCGGGCGCCTACATGCGCGGGGCAAATCTCCGGGACGCCCTGCTCCAAGGGGCGCTCCTCGAGGAAGCTGACCTTCAGGGCGCGGACCTCGAGCGTGCGAGCTTGGATCATGCGGAGCTGCGCCGTGCTTCGCTCAGGGGAGCCATCGTCGTCGGGACGAGCTTCAAGAGGGCGAAACTTTGCAGTGCCGACCTAAGCCGGGCACGTCTCGACAACGCCAACCTGGCGGGCGCGGCCCTCCTGCAGGCGAGCCTCGCCCGTGCCCGCCTTGTTATGGCTGACCTCGGAGGGGCGGATCTTCACGGGGCTGACCTTCGGGGCGCGCAGCTGTCCATCGCCAACCTGAGCGGGGTCAAATGCCCGGCGGCGGACCTCAACGGCTCGACCCTGTTGTGGAAGTGCAGGGTGGACAGAAAGACGGACTTCCGGGGAACGGCTCTGGGCGCGGTACAGCGCATCGACCCTTCGACGAGGCAGCTTCTGGAATACAACGCGAGGCGTTTGAGCTGGGAAGATTGGTATGGAGAACACCTCCTTCGCAAGCGCCTCGTTCGCCCCTTCTGGCGGATTTCCAATTATGGACTGTCCACCGTTCGAATCATCGCTGTCTTCTTCCTGCTGGCCGTCCTCTTCGCCGCCGTCTATTGGATTTGGGGCCTCGTAGCCCCTCCCGGCATAATTCGGGACCTATTCGCCGACGCCCACGGGCCGCTGCCCCCCCACCATGTGCCGTTGAGGGCCCTTTACTTCTCCATCGCGGCGATGACGAGCCTGGGGCTTGGGGACATCAGCGTCGCGCGGAGCATCTGGGCGTACGTCCTGCTGACGATCCAGTTCCTTCTCGGCTATGTGCTCCTCGCCGCTTTAGTAACCCGCTTCGCCATCCTGTTCACGGCTGGCGGCCCCGCCGGCGAATTCGCCAAACCCGAAAAACCCAAGAGCAAAAAGGGAGGACGTTGACAGGATTACAGGATGTACAGGATTGCGGCTCGCAATCCCGTAGTCCTGAGTTAGTTGGAATCATCCTGTTTATCCTGTTATCCTGTCTCAGAAAATTACGCTGCTGTGTCATCCTGTCTAAAGTGCCCGAAGGGCGAACGGAGGTTCAGCCAGGAGGAGTACGACATGCTCCACCGCTGCTCCAGGAGTTTTGACAGGATTACAGGATGGACGGGATTGCGACCCCCAATCCTGTGCTCCTGAGTTCCTTGGAATAATCCTGTTTATCCTGTTATCCTGTCTAAAAAAGAGCGAAAGCGCCGTTTCATGGAATACGAAGACCTGACCGAGAAAATCATCGGCTGCGCCTATCGCGTTTACAACAAGATGGGCTTCGGGTACCTGGAATCCGTTTACGAGAAGTGCCTGATGATTGAACTACGCAAGGCAAGTCTGCGAGCCGAGTGCCAGAAGCCGATCACTGTCCATTACGACCGCCAGGTTGTCGGAGAATTCGTTGCCGACATCGTCGTCGAAGATACGGTCATCGTCGAACTCAAGTCTGTCAAAGCCCTCAACGTCAGCCACGCGGCGCAGTTGGTCAACTACCTCGTGTCCACTGGCAAACCCATCGGTCTCCTTCTCAACTTCGGCGAGGGCAAGCTCGAAGTCAAGCGCAAATGGAAGGATTACAGACCGCCGGTAAGCAAATCCTAATCATCCTGTGAATCCTGTTATCCTGTCCCAGAAATCACCCGCTTCGCCATCCTTTTCACCGCTGGGGGGCCGGCGGGCAAATTCGCGAGTAAGGACGGACGGAGGACGGACGCGGATGAACGTGGGGCCTGAAAGGACCGTGTGGCGCTGACGCGGTGACTGAGCGCGCGTGCACCGAACGCGGGACTGGGGGAGCCGGCAAGGCGGTTGAAGAGGCGTTCATGCAGCATAAAGGCAAAATCCTGCTTATTCTACTTGCTCTCGCGTTGAGCGGGTGTGTCGCCACGAAGAAGGCAGTGGAGCAGCCGCTGGTGGTCGGGCGGAAGCCCCCCGGGGTCATTCCGCCGTTCCGGGTCGGGGAGCGGCTGACGTACGACGCCTATTACGGGCTGATTCACGCGGGGACGGCGACGCTCTTAGTCAAGGACTTGGTGGAGGTCTGCGGGCGGCTGACGTACCACATCGTGCTCACCGCGAGGACTTCGCCGACTTTTTCGAAAGTCTTCGATGTTGACGACAGGGTGGAGACATGGATTGACGCGGATGAGTTCATCCCGTGGAAATTCGTAAAGGTGCAGGACGAAGGGGATTACAAACACGATGAGGTAACGATTCTCGACCAGGAGCATCACCTCGGGCATTATCGCTCAAACCTCCGCGGGCGCACGAAGGATTACGAGATTCCGGAGCAGTGTCAGGACACGCTTTCGATATTCTATTTTCTGAGGCTTCTATCGTTCGGGGTCGGGGATGGCTTCTCGTTAAAGGTGATGGCGGATGAGGAGATATGGGACGTGGCGGTGGAGGTCAAGGAACGTGTTAAGCGAAGTATTTATCGCGGAGAGAGTTACGACACGTTTCTTCTCATTCCGGACGTGAATTTTGACGTGGGCGCGCTGCGGGGAGGCAAAGGAAGGATTTGGGTGACGGCCGATGAGAGGAAGCTGATTGTCTGCATCAAGACAAAGTTGTCTTTTGGCTACCTGACTTTCGCCCTGGTCAAAGTGGACAGCATTCACGAAAACGAGTTGGCGGAGGGGGAGGCAGTTTCAGCGAGGGTGAATTGAGACGCGGCTGGGTCAAGTCGTCTCTTTCATGGGTTTACTCGCGCATCACGGATGAATCGCTTTGGTCGAGAAGCCCGGCTCAAGTGGCGCCGATGTCGCCACTGAAGCCCGGCACCCAGGGCCACCGCTCCAAGTGCGCCCACTCACCGGCGAGGGCGCCTGGTCTTTCGTGGCGGTCTTCGCGAAACCAAAAAACGACCTCCACAGCGGATCGCAGAGGGCCCGGGGGGACGCCGCGGCATGTCGAGACAGATTTGGGCACGGTTGTTGCTGTGAACCAACATGTTGACGGTTCGGCGCTATCATGGTATATACTTGTTGACACTCGAGGCGGGGAGGCGTACCGTCTCACGGTAGCGGGGAAAAAAGTGTTGACACAGCACTGGTGGGGAAATACCGTTATGCTCATTCGCAAGGGGGCTGAGGCTGACCTTCATGGAACAAGAGGCGAGAGATGATAGCGTCCAATGGTAATTATCTCGCGGAAGTCCTGACCAACGCCGGAATCATCACCGAGGAGCAAGCCAAAACCGCCGAAGAGACAGCGTCGCAAAGGCGTATCCCCATAACGACAGCGGTTAAGGAGCTTGGCTTCGCGGACAGAAACCGGATTTCGGAGGTTTTGGCGCAGCATTTCGGGCTGCGTTCGATTGACCTGGCGACCGTGGACATCGAGAAGGAGGTTCTGTCCCAGGTCCCGCACAGTGTGGCACGGAGGTACAAGATTGTACCACTGGAGAAGAGAGACGACACATTAGTCGTGGCGATTTCCGATCCGCTGAACCTCGATTCGGTGGACAGCCTCAGGGCCCTCCTGAAAACGCAGATTGAGCCGGTCATAGCGGACGCGGACGACATTCAGAAGTCCATCGAAAGACATTATGGGGCGGAGGAAGAGGCGGTGGCTAAGATGCTGGAAGAGATTTCTTCCGGGGACATCCGCTTCATTCAGGAGGACGGAAGGGCGTTAACAACAGAGGAGCAGGAGCAAGAGGCGGGGGAGGAAGAGGCGCCGGTCATCAAGCTGGTCAGCCTTCTCATCATGGAAGCCTTCCGGAATCGTGCGAGCGATATTCACCTCGAGCCGCTTGGGCGGAAGTTCCGCGTGAGGTATCGAATAGACGGATTCTGCCACGAGGTGGAGGGGCCGCCGAGGCGACTCCAGGGGTCGGTGCTTTCCCGTGTGAAGATTATGGCGGGTATGGACATCGCCGAGAAGAGGCTGCCGCAGGACGGACGAATCCTGATCAAGGTGCTGGGGCGAGAGCTTGACCTCCGTGTTTCCGCGCTCCCGGGAACGCACGGCGAAAGCATCGTCATGCGAATCCTCGACAAGCAGAGCCTTCTGTTAGGGCTGGCCGAGCTCGGTTTTAGCGCCCAGGACCAGAAGACCTACGAGAAGCTCATCCAGCTCCCTCACGGGGTTCTCCTGATTACGGGTCCTACCGGTAGCGGCAAGACAACCACCCTGTACGCCTGCTTGAACTTCATCAACCGCCCGGACAGGAAGATCATCACCGTCGAAGACCCGATCGAGTACATGCTTTCGGGGATCAATCAGGTTCACGTCAATGAGGACATAGGGCTGACGTTCGCGGCCGCTCTGAGGTCCATTCTGCGTCAGGCGCCAAACGTGATCATGATCGGTGAGATTCGTGACCTCGAGACGGCGGAAATAGCGATCAACGCCGCCCTGACCGGACACCTTGTTTTCAGCACGCTGCACACCAACGACGCGCCGAGCGCCGTGCCCCGTCTGATTGATATTGGAGTTAAGCCGTTCTTGGTGGCGTCCGCTTTGCAGTCGGTCATGGCGCAGAGGCTTGTGCGAAGAATATGCCCGGAGTGCTCGGAGCCGTACGATCCGCCGGATTACGAACTGGAAGCGATGGGCCTGACCCGAGAGAATTTGAAAGGCGCGAATCTCCGTAAGGGAAGGGGTTGCAGAGCCTGCAACAACACCGGTTTTCGGGGTCGAATCGCCATCTTCGAACTGATGGCCGTCAACGACGACATCCAGAAACTAATTTACCAGGTCGTCCCCGCAACGGAGATTCGCAAGGTGGCGCGACAAAACGGAATGAGGACCCTCCGCGAGGACGGAATGCTGAAAGTCCTTTCCGGCGTGACCACTTTTCCCGAAGTCATGGAAACTACAATCAAGGATGTGGACTGAGACGGGGACAACGGGGCATCCGCAATCAAGAAATGGAGAGTGGAGTCCATGGTTGAGATGGACGAACTGTTGCAACTGGTGGTTGACGAAAACGCCTCGGACTTGCATATCGCCGTGGGGAAGCCGCCGTGCTTGAGGGTTGACGGGCGGCTGCGTCCCCTGGAGGCAGACCCCCTTAAGCCGGAAGATTCGGAACGGCTCATGAGGAGCATAACCTCAGAGGAGCACATTCAGCGGGTCCGCGAGCACGGCGGCACGGACTTCGGATTCGCTTTCGGCGATATGGGGCGGTTTCGTGTCAGCGTGTTCAGGGAAAAGGGACATTTCGGGGTTGCGCTGCGGCTGATTCCGTCGAGACTGATGTCGTTCGAAGAGATTGGTCTGCCGCCCGGAATGAAAGACCTCCTGTTCCGGCCGCGTGGTTTGATCCTGGTGGTGGGGC
This sequence comes from uncultured Verrucomicrobiota bacterium, assembly GCA_964516325.1. Classification (GTDB taxonomy): domain Bacteria; phylum Auribacterota; class JABMQX01; order JABMQX01; family JABMQX01; genus CAZFAP01. The sequence continues at coordinate 8,278 of CAZFAP010000108.1, read as the reverse complement.
CGACGGGATCGGGAAAGACCACCACCCTCGCGACAATGATGGACATCATCAACACGGAGCGCGATTGCCATATCATCACCATCGAGGACCCTATCGAATATTATCACGCCCACAAAAAGAGCATCGTTACTCAGAGAGAATTAGGGGTTGACGTCCCGTCCTTTGCGGAGGCATTGAAACGTGGGTTGAGGCAGGACCCGGACGTGATGCTCGTGGGAGAAATGAGAGACCTGGAGACCATGGAAGCGGCGATCACCGCGGCGGAAACCGGGCACCTCGTTTTCGCAACACTCCACACGACCGGTTCCGCAAGGACCGTGGACCGCATTATTGATGCATTTCCAGTCAACCAGCAAGAGCAGATCAGGACACAGCTTGCTTCGTCAATTCTCGCCGTCATCTCCCAGGTTCTTCTTGTCAGAGCTTCGGGCAAGGGGCGAATCGCGGCGTTTGAGATCATGGTTACGACGCCCTCGATTCAGAACCTCATTCGAGAGGCCAAGACATACCGCATTACGTCCGACATCCAGACGGGTGCGAAGTACGGTATGAAGACTCTGGATGCCTCTCTCCTGGAGCTCTACAAGAAGGGTCTGATCACGTACGGGGACTTGCTGACCAAGGCGCAGGACCCGGATTCGCTGATTGCGAAGCTCAAGCTGGACTCTGCATAAGGAGGCGGTTTTTCGTGGTCAGCACCTACAATCAAGAATTTCTGGGCACCCTTTTGCTCGAGAAGGGCCTCATCACTCAGGACCAGCTCGACGAAGCTGTCGAGGAGAGGGAGCGAACGGGGAACATCCTTGGGCACATCCTCGTGGAGTTCGGGTTTGTCACCGAGGAAGACATCATCAATGTTCTCGCCGAACACCTCGGCATGCGAACCATAAGCCTGAAGAACAAGGACATCCCCGAACATGTGGTCAAGAGGATCGGGCCCACGACCGCCCGTGCGTACGGCGTCATGCCTGTGGATGCGGACGACGGGTCCATAACGGTCGCTCTGTCAGACCCGCTGAACATCTCCATCCTGGATGATCTCCGCTTCATCCTCGACAAGCCCGTGAGAGGCGTCATCGCCAGCAAGGAAGAAATTGACGGCGCGCTCCAGAAATATTACGGCGGCGCCGGCGAGTCGGTGCAGGATCTTCTGAAGGAGATCGAAGGGGAGCTTCCGTTGGAGAAGTTCACTGAGGCTACCGCAGAGGACGATGTCGTGACGCTGCGGGAGCTGGCAAGCGAAGCCCCCGTGGTCAAGCTGCTCAACCTGATTTTGATTCAGGCCATTAAGGACAGGGCAAGCGACATCCATTTCGAGCCGTTCGAAAATGAGTTCAAGGTGCGCTATCGAGTGGACGGCATCTTGTACGAGATGATCCCGCCGCCGAAGCACCTGGCGCTCGCGTTGACCTGCCGTATCAAGGTTTTGTCGAACCTCAACATCGCCGAAAGGAGGCTGCCCCAAGACGGCCGCATCCAACTGAGCGTCCTCGGGCGAAACGTGGACATCCGTGTCTCGTGCCTTCCTACCGCTTTTGGCGAAAGCGTGGTCATGCGTGTCCTCGACAGGACGGTGGTGGGCTTGAACGTAGACCAGCTCGGCATGAGACCGGACACCCTCCAGGCGATGAATGAGCTGATCGAGAGACCTCACGGAATTATCATCGTTACCGGCCCGACCGGATGCGGCAAGACCACAACCCTGTACGCGTTCTTGAAGAGAATTAATCGCATAACCGACAAGCTGATTACGACCGAGGACCCCGTCGAATACGACCTGGAGGGCGTGGTTCAGGTACCAATCAATCCGAGGATCGGACTGACCTTCGGCAGATGCCTGAGACACATCCTCCGACAGGACCCGGACAAGATCATGGTGGGGGAGATCCGTGACCTGGTGACGGCGCAGATGTCCATCCAGGCTTCTCTGACGGGTCACCTGGTTCTCTCCACCCTGCACACCAACGACGCCGCGGGAACCATCACGCGACTGGTAGATATGGGGGTCGAGCCATTCCTTATTACCTCGACGCTGGAGGCGATCATTGCCCAGAGGCTGATCCGGACCATCTGCCCGAGGTGCAGAACCTCGTACCGACCCTCGGAGTTCATTCTGAACGAATTGGGGTTGACCCTCAACGACATCGAAGGAAAGGACCTCTACTACGGAAGAGGATGCAACGAGTGCAACGATACGGGATACCTCGGCAGAACGGGTATCTTTGAGGTGATGATTGTGACCGACTCCATCCGTGAACTCATTATGAAGAGGTCTCCGACAGTCATGCTGCGAGAGAAGTCGAGGGAGCAGGGAATGCGAACGCTCCGAGAAGAGGGCATCCTGAAGATTTTCGACGGCGTAACGACCGTGGAGGAGATGGCAAGGGAGACGAAGCAGGACTAAACGGAATTACCCCCGGCCCTGCCAGCACGTTCGGCTTCAGCGAGGGGCAGGGCTTCTTTTTGCGCATCCGCAGTTGGGCATTCGGGCGTCAGCTCGGGACCATGACACCCCGAACGTGTCGCGACCCCACACGTGGAAGGAGTGGTTGGGCAATGCGGGTCTGTGCTATTGACATCGGAACGAATTCCGTGCGCGCGATTGTGGCGGACGTGGAGGAGTCCCGCACCGTCCGCGTCGTCCATCGGGAAGGCGAGCTCACCCATTTGGGCCAATTGGTGAGCAGGAGGGGGACGCTGCACGAGGCCGCGATTGAGCGGACCGCAGAGGTTGTGGACGGAATCGTCGCCAAAGCGAAAGGCCTCGGTGTCGAGAAATTCAAAGTCGTAGCGACGAGCGCCGCCAGGGACACCGCCAACTCCACCGAACTCATTGACAGAATACGCCGCTCGACCTCCCTGGAAACCGACATCATCTCAGGGATCGAGGAAGCGCGGTATATCTGCGAAGGCGCGTTGAGCAACCTGGAACTCAAAGGCAACGCGGCTCTCATGGCAGACATCGGCGGCGGGAGCACCGAATTGATTTTGGTTCGCCCGGGAGAGGAGCCGGTGTTGAAGTGCGTACCCGTCGGATCGTCCTATATAACGGAGAGCTTCTTTCGGTATGACCCGCCAAAGATGTCGGAGCTCTCTCGCGCTTTCAAACATGCCGCGGACCTTCTGCGGAAAGCCTGCAACGAACTTCCTTCCGGGGCAGAAGAACTGATCGGGTTAGGCGGCACAATCACGACGATTCCTGCCATGCTCATGGAAATAGAGAAATACGACCACGCGAGAGTCCACAATTACGTCGTCCCCAGGGAGGAGGTGGAATGGACACTCCATCGGCTCTCCATGCTGCCGCTGGGGGACAGGACGACAGTCAAGGGACTCGAGGTGTTGCGGGCGAGTATCATCATCGGCGGGCTCCTCATCGTCAAAGCCCTGCTGGATGTAACCGGCTTCGACAAAATCCGCGTCAGCGACGAGGGAATCCTGCTTGGGCTTGCGCTTTCCCTGCGGCCCGACAAAACCTGAGCGACGGCAGAAGGGGCCGGGGGAAAGGGGCGCCTCTTGTCGGGGCGAAATTTCGGCGGTACAATGCCAGGAGTGAAAGCCGGGACGCAATCGCTGGTCGCAGACGACCGGTGCTGGCGGAAGTCCTGCCGGCCGGATTCCTTGAGACGCTGCTCCGAGCCAACCGCGAGGAAAGATCATGCCCATTGTAACGAGCATCGAGAAATCGTTGGAAGTCTATGAGATACTTGCCAAAAAGAACGTCGCAATGCCGTGTTTCTGCACGGAGAACCTCGCAACGACCCACGCCATCTTCGCCGCCGCAGACGAGATCGGACGGGAATACGAAATCACAAACGTACCGGTGATTCTTTCCTTCACCGCAAGGTATCCCGAGCGGCAGCAGCTCATCAACTACACGACGTTCTCCGACCCGGTCGAAGGTTTCCTCGCCGTTCGGGACGATGCGCGGAGGCTCGCGAGAAAGGGCGGAAAGTTCGAGAACGTGATGGTCTTCGCTCATCTCGACCACGGCCAGCCGGACGAGGATACGGACCTCTTTGAATTGGGAAAGGGATTCGTGTCGTCCGTGATGTACGATTGCTCGAAGTTTCCCCTTGACGAGAACATCGCCCGCACGAAGAAATTCAAACGGGAGAACCGCGACCATTACCTCGTCGAAGCCATTGTTGACGAGATTGCGATGTCGGGACAGCAGGCGCTGGTTCTGACCGACCCCGCCAAGGCGAAGGCGTACATGGAGGAGACCCGCGTTGATGTCATCGTGCCGAACCTTGGGACCGAGCACCAGTCAACGTACATCCAGGCGAAATATCACAGGGAGCGAGCTCGCGCGATTCGAGACGCCATCGGGCACAAGATGGTCCTCCACGGCAGCTCGAGCCTCAGCAAAGAGGACGTAAGGCAAATCGGCGAGGACGGCATCATCAAGCTGAACATCTGGACGACGTTTGAGAGAACCGCCGGGCAGCGGATTGCGAAGGATACAATCGAGAATGTCCGCTCGATTCTGGCCCAGGGGGACATTGATGCGCTCGTAGAGGAACGGAAATTGGGCGAGTCTTTCCAGGAAGGTCCGCCCGCGAAACCGAGCCTGAAATATCTCACCGACGTCCACCGGCGCAACGAAATCTTCTTCCCGACCGTCAAAGAGATGATGAAGGAATACATGCGGCTTCTCGGCTACGCCTCCCTGGCAGGAATGGCTTTCTGAACGCCCCTCGGGATAGCGCTTACGACCGGAGGGATGAAGGCGCAGATGAACGCAGACCGACGCGGATGGATTCCATAGTTGGGATGTGCGTGTGTCCGCGCGCATCCGCGGTTAATCTGAAATCCTGTGCATGCTGGAAATGGTCTCGGGACGGAGAAATCGGGACGGGATAACAGGATTAACGGGATGCGCCTTGGAGTGTGCGGTAGCGCAGCTACCGCCCTGTGACGCGACGGCTTGCTGCTGGGCCGGAAAGTCGCAGGCTTTTCTGGCGGAGGGTGGAATTTGATGATATGCTTTTAGGGAAGGTGATGCGCTTATGCTGAAGGAATGTGGGTTCACCCGTTCAGGTTTGGAGTTTGCCCCGGGACGCATCTCGTCAAGGAGGTGAGAGGGATGAGAACGTCGTTGGCTGTTTTATTCGCTCTGTTAGCAACCGCGGCGGAGGGCACGGTTCCTCTGCCGAGGACGAATGTCGCTCTGAAAACCGACGTGAAGGTCAAAAGCGCCAAGGAAGGGAAGAGGAAAAACGAATATTCGGAGATCGGGTATCGCACTTCGGTCGAGAAAGACACCACGCAAAAGGTCGTCCTTTCCATTTCGGTCCGCAACATGTCCCCGCAGCTCCTCAAGGACATAAAGATTTCCTACCAGTTGTATGAACTCGAATTCGAGTATTCCACCGGACAGAGACTTATCCTCAGCCGCCAAATAGGTCCGAGCAACGAGCGCCTCGTGCCAAAAGCAAGGGGCGAGTTGAAAATTGAGCAACTCAAGCGCCTGGAGGAAAAGGTCGTCCAGACGGACCCCCTCGAATCAAGCTATCGCTCGACTCAGGACATGACCAAGATCATCTCGGAGACGAGAACCTCCGGCAGCAAGTTCGGCGGCTACATCGTGGAGTATTACGTCGGAGGAGAGCTGGTCAAACGGGATGCCAGCAGCAGAAATCTCTTAGAGGCGTACGTGGGTTCCCTCGGCGGGCAGCCAGGCTCCGGCACTTTGAGAATGAAAGTCGGCAGGTGAGGCCGACTGAGGCCGCATCCCCGGTTCGAGATCGTCCCGTCTAACAGGCACGCCGCTTGTCCCGGCTTCCCAAGCACACCCGTTTGCAAATAGGGCGACGTATCGTGCTGTCCGTGTGGGGTTTTTGCGACGGGATTACAGGATTTATCGGATAAGCCGTGTGAGCCGAAAAGCGAAGAGCCTCTTCACCCATGGACACGATGAGGTCATCCTCTCGATTTTGTCAAGAAACACGCAACTGCACCCATGAATCGGAGCACTTGGGCTGTACCGCTGGCATCCTGTCCCGCCTTGGCGGGATCTCGCGGGCATCTTGCTGCGGGTGCTGTGTCCGCTGACGGTAGAGGGGAGTGGAGCATAGCCTTCCGGGGAGGCAGCAAAAATCTGTTGACCGTGGAATGGTCTTCTTACTATCCTACCACCCGGCGGGGAGCCAATCAACGCGAGACCACAGTTACAGTCCAAGCCGGGCAGGGCAGCCCCTCGCCTTTGGAGGAGGAGCAGCGCAGTCGGCGGCGGACGGAATCGCAATCTCTGTCACAATAGCCCACTCGTGGGGGGAGAACCTATGGAAGCTTACCCGAAAATTATCAGGCTGAAGGATGGCTCAAAGGTTACCTTGCGCCCGATGGTGAAATCCGACGTTCCGAAATTGCTCGCCTTTTTCCGAAAGCTCCCGGAAGAGGATAGGCTATTCCTCAAAGAGGATGTTACGGACGAGAAAGTCATTCAGCGCTGGGCGGATGAGCTTGACTACGACAGGGTCTTTCCGATTCTGGCGGAGGTGGGCGATGAAATCATAGCGGACGCGACGCTTCACCCGTTCGAGCGCGGCTGGTCGAGGCATGTCGGAGAAGTCCGCTGTGTCGTCGCGAAGGAATATCAGAGAAAAGGGCTGGGGACAATTCTAATCCGCGAGATGTTTCACCGTGCGCTGCAAAGGGGCCTCCATAAGCTCCAGGCGTCCATGCCGGACAAGCAGGTCGGCGCCATGAAAGCGTTCCAGGCGATCGGCTTCAAAAAAGAGGCGGTGCTGAAAGAACACGCCGTGGACATAAAGGGGAACAAGCACGACCTCGTCATCATGACCAACAGCGTCGCCGAGCTCTGGCGAAAGATCAGCGACCAGTTGATGGACAGCGACTTCTCCGCCGAGCATTGAGGTTCGGTGGGTGACGGTGTCGGGGTGGCTCGCGGAGCATGCGGCCTTACACGGCTACGGAACCGAAACGCCGATGGAGTCACCAACCGTAAAGGTGAGCGGCGCGCCGCGCAAGTTCCAACGAGACGGAAAAACGCGGGCCAGGCAATTTGTCGCCACGGTTCCCTGCCGACGAAGCTTGATGGGGGCTGAGGGCCCGTGCAAGTTTTGCGCTTCAGGAGAGGTTTGCCATGGGTTTTGAACGTGCCGAGGCCCTCCATTCTGCGTTTTTGCGGGACCCTCAAGCCTTCGTTTAGTGGGGGGTATCCTTGATAGGAAGCCGGAAACAACAAGCACACGGATGCCCGGCGCCCCGGCGCGCTGTGAGGCTGTCAGAGGAGCAGGGCAAACAGCGCAGGAACTTTTGGGAGCACTTTGTTCAGAGTGTGAGCCTCAGCAGGTTCAATAGACCAGCCGACGGAAATTGTCGGCAAAATGGGAGGGTCAAAACATGGAAAAAGCAATTGTCTCTTTCATCCTAATCGTGGTCGTCGGATTCGTTGCGGGTTTCGCGAATGCGGACATCGAAGAAGGCCTCGTGGGCCACTGGAAACTGGATGACGGCGTTGACAACCCTGGAACCACTACCGTCCTCGACAGTGTCGGGGACCACCACGGCACGCTGGTAAATGGCCCGATCTGGACAGATAGTGTACTGGACTACGGCGGCGCCCTTTCATTCGATGGCATTGACGACCACGTAGAGATACCGCACTCGGATGACCTGACTTTCACTGCATCGGATAGCTACACAGTCACCACGTGGGTGAACGTGACAGCGTTGCCGGGTCATTGGGCGGGGATAGTGAACAAGTCTCGAGACATAAGTCCGTGGTACGGCCTCTGGATCGATCCGAGTAACCAATGGGTCGCTGGCGACGTCAATATCACCGGTAGTACCGTGACGTTGGGTTGGCACCACCTGGCGCTCGTGCAGAACGGCTCCGCTAACAGTCGGACTGTTTACGTGGATGGCGCGGTTGATATTACGGGTTCGGCGATAACCGCCAACGGCGCGGGCGATTTGTGGTTCGGTGGGGCTAAGAGTGTGACCGAATATTTGGAGGGCCTGATTGACGATGTCCGCATCTACAACCGTGCCTTGAGCGCCGAGGAGGTCCTGGAGTTGATGGATTGGACCGGCAGTAGCGGGGCGAATGCGGGCTCCAACCAAGCTGTCTATGGCAGCGACAGAGTGACCCTCAGCGGGAGTGGCCCCCCCGATGCGACAAGTTTCAAGTGGGAGCAGATCGCAGGGACGCCGACGGTGACGTTAGAGCCGTCGCCCAACCAGGCCGTGGTACAATTCGATGCTCCGGAGCTGGAGATCGGGACGATTCTCACCTTCCGGCTGACCG